>CAZTBG010000010.1:0-44058 GCA_964611805.1 uncultured Dehalococcoidales bacterium
GCCTATTTTGAGGCCGAGAAGAGGTTCCGGGAGGCGAAAACCAACCAGGACAAGATTGTCGCCCTGGAAGAGATGCTGGCGGTTATGCCCAAGCATAAAGGGACCGACCACCTCAAGGCTGACCTCAGGAGGAAAATCGCCAGGCTGACCCAGGAGTCCGAGCGGAAATCGGCCACTCAGCACGCCTCCATGGTGCTCCCCAAAGAGGGGGCTGCCCAGGTAGTCATCGTCGGACTGCCCAATGCCGGTAAGTCCCAGCTTGTGGCCAGTATCACCAAAGCCACCCCCACCGTGGCGGACTACCCTTTTACCACGCAGAACGCCACCCCGGGGATGATGGAGTTCGAAAATATCAAGATACAGCTGGTCGACATGCCGCCGCTGGTGTCCGGTTCAATACCTTTCTGGGTACCGCCGATGCTGAGAAGGGCCGATGCCCTGCTTATCATGGTAGACCTCGGCAATGCCCCGCTGGACCAGCTAATAGAAATCTCCATGCAACTGGAAGAGATGAGGATTGGCATCGGGGAAAAGAAGCCAGAACCGGAAGAGGAAGCGCCCGGCTGGACATGGAAAAAGGCCCTAATCATCGGCAATAAATTAGACCTGGCCGAAGAGAACGGCACCGCCGGGGCTGACCTGCAGGCCCTCCGGGATGAATGCAAGGGCCAGGTACCGGTGCTGGGTATCTCGGCGAAAAACGGCACCGGCCTTGAAGACCTGAGACTCAAGGTCTTCGAGGTCCTGGACATCATCCGGGTCTACACAAAGACGCCGGGGCAGAAACCGGACCTTGACGACCCGATAATTCTGAAGCGGGGGAGCACGCTGGCCGACGCCGCCGAGGACGTACACAAGGACTTCCGCGCCAGGCTGAAGTTCGCCCGTCTCTGGGGCTCGGGGAAGCACGACGGTGTCATGGTAAAGCGGGACCATATGCTGGAGGACGGCGATGTCATTGAACTGCATATTTAGCAATTTGACAGTCCGTCAGGCGCGGGAGTAGCATAGCGGCAGAGGACAGAGTAAGTTTCCATGAATATCCTGGTAACCAACGATGACGGTATCGATGCCCCCGGTCTCTGGGCCCTGGCTGAGGCGATGAGTCGGGTGGGGTATACCATGGTCGTTGCCCCCGATAAGGAGCAGAGCGGCGTCGGCACGTCCGTCTCCCTGCACAGTGGCATGAGAATCGACGAGGTGCCTTCGAAGATATCCGGCGTCGTGGCCTTTGCCGTCGACGGTACGCCGAGCGACTGCGTGATTGTCGGCCTGCGCCAGCTTGCCAAAGGACGGCATATCGATATGATTATCTCCGGGATTAACCCCGGCGCCAATACCGGCCGGGACATCCCCTACTCCGGCACTGTCATGGCGACGCTCCAGGGCTACTTCCGCAGGATACCGTCGATAGCCGTGTCCCTGGCCTACCGGGAGCGCGGCGAAGAGCTGCACTACGATGTCGCCGCCAGGGTAGCCGAGTCGCTGGCACGCCGGGTACAGGGCAGCAATATGCCGGCTGACGTCATCATCAACGCCAATATCCCCAACCTCCCCCTGGAGGAAATCAAGGGGATGGTCACCACCCGGGCAGCCACCGACTCTTTCTACAGCATCCCCAGGAGCAGAAGGAGCGAGAGCCTGGACGCTGCCGTGGCCAGCTTGCCGACCATAGTCGACTTCCCTCACCAGGCGGTTGGCGGCGTGGAGCGGGTCATCGAGGAAGGGACAGACATCTGGGCAATCATGGGGGACATGATATCGATATCACCCCTGAGAATCGATGTTACCGACCACGACTCTCTGGCGGCCATGGAAAAACATGTGTTAGAGCTGAAAATAGACCTGCTTGGCGATGGCAGGAGGATGTAGGAGAGGGAGATGCCGATACGACCGAGCTGGTACGAAGACTACTGGGACAAGCAGGACAAGGACGTCTCCGACAAGGTGAGGACGACCTGTCCCCGCTGCGGTAGCTCCCGGACGTATTACAACCAGCAGTACCAAGTCTGGCGCTGCGGCCGCTGCGAGCACTCCTTTATCATTGAGGGGCTGGGGCGGAGGCCCTGGTGGAAGCGGCTCTTCGGGAGAGGGTAAGATGGCACAAGATTATGTTCAGCCTCAATTTGGATTGAGAGGCTTTAATTGTCCTCATTCCGATTGTGGAACCTACGCCCATCAGAGATGGTTTCATGGAATCGCCATCTATCCCACACAGAATGTACAAGCTGGCTTCATCTCTTGGCTACAGGATTATAGTGTGTCAGTATGCGACAGGTGTGGCCACTTCTCTATCTGGCACAACAAGAAACTAGTCTATCCCGCTACCTATATAGCACCTCTATCTGTTCCCGATATGCCGGAAGCTGTGAAAGGTGACTACAATGAAGCACGAGCGATATTGAATGAGTCACCACGTGGCGCGGCTGCGCTTTTACGACTTACGATACAAAAACTTGTCATTGAACTGGGCGAGAGTGGCGAAAATCTAAATAGAAGCATCGGTAACCTCGTTAAGAAGGGCCTCCGCCCTGCTATTCAACAAGCCCTCGACGTAGTTCGCGTAGTGGGTAATAATGCTATCCACCCTGGAGAGCTCAACGTGGAAGATAATCCTGAAATGGCTCTCAGTCTCTTTAAACTCACAAACCTTATCGTAGAGGACATGATAACCAAACCAAGAGAAGTAAACGAGTTGTTTAGTTCATTACCCGAAGGCGCAAGAGATGCTATCTCAAAGAGAGACAGCACAGACTAACACGATCTCTTCGCACACTACAGCAAGAACAGTCTAATGTCCCAAAACACTAACCCCCAAAACCCCCGTTAAGACCCATGAAGAGGTGAGAGATGCTGGAGAGGAAAACTGGTGTTCCCTTAGCTCCACAGGAGCTGGATAAACAAAGGATTACCAGCGACATCTATACCGTCCAGTGCAGCGTCGTCGGACAGGATGCACACACGGAATACACAAGCTGGGTAATCACCGAAGACGGTGTCGTGATAATCGACCCGGGCAGCTACCGGGTGTGCACCATGCTCAGAGAGGAGCTGGACAAGGCCGGCCAACCAGTCAGGTATCTTATCTATACTCACGCACATGGTGACCACATTGGCGGGGCCGCTGCCTTCCTCAACCAGGAACCAAAGATAATCGCCCACGAAAACGCACTTGAGCGGCTGCGCCGCTATGAAGTGACCGCCGGGTACATCCGGCGTATCAATAGCATCCAGTTCCATTTCAATATTCCGGCCGGTACTCCGCCGCGGCGATACCCGCCGGTCTATCCTACCGAGACATATCACCACGAGTACCGTTTTGAGCTGGGAGGGAAGACCTTTGAGCTGTTCCACGCCAAAGGCGAGACCGACGACTTCACTGTTATCTGGATACCGCAGCTGAAAGCCGTCTTCCTCGGTGACCTGCTGGAGGCTTCCTTTCCCAACCTGGGCAACCCTTTTAAGGTGATGCGCTATGCCCGCGAGTGGGCTATAGCACTGGAAAAGGCCCTTGCTCTTAAACCCGAATTCGCTATCGGCGGCGACTGCGTTCTGACCGACAATAAGGAAATCAACGAAGTTCTGAGCGTGAATATCGAGCTGTTTAACTACCTGGAAGACTCCGTTGTCCGGGCAGCCAATGATGGTAAAAACCTGGAACAGATGATTGAAGAAATCCAGCTCCCGCCCCACCTGGCCGACAGCCCGTATCTGAGGCAGGTCTACTCCCGCCGGGAGTTTGCCATCTACAATATCTGGCGGCGTTACTGCGGCTACTTTGATTTCTCACCATCCGGACTGCTACCGCGACCCAGACGGGAAATTGCCGGGTTGGTGCGCCAGCTAATTAGTGACGACCAGGCTATTCTGCACAGGGCTGAGGAGTTGGTACGCCAGGGCCAGCTACAGCTCGCGCTGGAAACACTGGATATCATCCTGAAAGTGGACTATGAGGACACGGCGGCACGGAAACTGAGACACGAGATACTACGGAAGATGGCGGAGACCGATGAATGTCTCATGTCCCGCAATGTCTGGGTCCACTACCTTGTAGAGGATGAGCGCTTTCTGGGTATGAAAGCTGATAAGGCCTGATGAGAAGACGGCCCTGGTGGAAGCGGCTCTTAGGGAGAGGATAGTTTTTATCCCACCCACCCTATAGTTTAGTTTGGTGGTAGTTCTATCTTCGACGTTCTCTAGTTCAATACGTTACCTAAATTTATAGGCAAAATCTAGATCTATGTGTTACGATAGCAAGCATGGATTCTCAAACGTGGACGGCAGTCGCGACTATTCTATTGGCTATTGCTACCTTTGTTCTTGCTTTTTTGGCCTGGAAAAGTATCAAACAGAATAGCGAAATAAGGCAAAAAGAAAGAAAAGAAAGACTTTTAAAAGAGATCATTGAATGGGGCGAATCGATTAGAAGATGTAGTTTTGTCTCCAACTTGGAGGAGTTGAGTATAGTACTAAAACTCGAGGGAGACGACAAGAGGCGTGTTTGGGCACTCAAGCATGAAATGGAATGTAGAATTGTTGCGGTAAGATATACCTATCTGAAGGAAATCGCTTCTGAACTCGATGGCAGCATACAAGAATCTATTAAAGATGTCAGTGATGATCTTGCCCGACATATAAAGCTTTTAGGTTTAGAGTTCGAAGGAAAAACCACCGAAACTGATGTTCCCGACAGTATAGATAAGCTAAAAGCAAGTGTTATTAAGATGATAACGGTTACGGTGAATTCTTTACCCAAGTAATTGAGTTTTAAATGAGCGAGGCTTTCTGCATTACAGTGAGATATTATGCCTCAAAAACCTAATCCCCAAAAACCCACCTTAAAACCCCTGAAATGGTACCGGAAGCTGGCTGCCCGGAAGGGTCGGCTGGAGGCGGACGCCTTTATCGTTGAGGGGGAGCGGGCGGTGAGGCAGGTCGTGGAAAGCCTGCCCGAGGAAATACTGGAAATCGTCACGGTGGAAGGAATAGCCACCCCCTATCCCCGCTACCCCCACCGGACTGTCACCGTGAGCCAGTTCCGTAGCATCTCCCAGGCGCAGACACCCCAAGGGCTCCTGGCGGTCGTCCGGCCACCCTGGCAGACCTATACCGATAACCTGCCCCTGGACCCCGGCAAGAGGCTCCTCCTGCTGGAGGACATCCAGGACCCGGGCAATGTCGGTACGCTCATCCGTACCGCTGCTGCCCTTGATTTCTCCGGCATCATCCTCACCGATAAAAGTGCCGACCCCTTCTCGCCGAAGTGCGTGCAGTCCTCCGCCGGCAGTGTACTGTCAGTCTGGCTGAGGAGGACAGACGAGTACCTGGAGATGGTGAAGGCCCTGAAGAAACGGGGCTATTTCGTGGTGGCCGCCGACCTTAACGGCAAGGAAGACACATCGGCATTTGATAAGCGGAAAATGGTACTGCTGGCACTGGGGAACGAGGCTGCCGGACTCTCCAAGGAAATGCTGGCTGCTTCCGACTACCAGCTCAAGCTCCCCATCGTCCGTGAGAAAGCGGAATCCCTGAATGTCGCCGTCTGCGGGGCAATCTTTATGTACCTGGCTACCCGGAAGTAGCTACTGACCAGCACCGGCAGCAGAGGCCTTCCTGGCCTGGTACCTTGCCTGGCCCTCACTGAATAGCCTTTCTTCTTCCTCGGTGGCGATTATCAGCGGGGGTACCTCGGTTGGCCTGCCCTCGGCATCGAGGGCTATCATGACGACATAGGCAGTCAGCGCTTCGACCCTCTCACCAGCAAGGAGGCTCTCCATCTCAATCCTGACCTGCACCTCCATCGAGGAGCGGCTGGTGAAGGTGAGCCGTCCGCGGACAATCACCAGGCTGCCGACACGGACCGGGCTGCGGAAAATAATATCGTCCACCCGGCCGGTGACGATATTGGTACGGCAGTGACGGGCAGCCACGACGCCAGCCGCATTGTCCATCAGTTTCATCAACTCGCCGCCGTGGACAAACCCGGCCGGATTTGCCTGGTTGGGCAACATCACCTGTGCCATCTCAACCGCCGAATGGCCTACCGTCCTGCCTTCGAATTCCCCACCCTTCTCCAGCCCCTCACGCAGCTTGAGATAGTTTGCCTCATGCCTCGCCTCGACCTTGCTCATCCGGCGGAAGAAGTCGGCAATATCAGTAAAACCCTCTGCTGCGGCGGTCTCGGCCGCTTCGGGGTAGAAACGGGTGGCCTCGAGATGCTCGCCCTTTATTGCCTGCTCCAGATTCTCCACAACGTCACCAGCGCCACCGAGGAACTCGAACTCGTGCCGGGCATGTTCCGCCTCATTCATCGCCGTGGCGGCAAACAGGTCGGCAATCTGCTCCAGACCGGCCTGCCTGGCGGCGTCGGCAAAGTATCGGTAGCGGGCACTGACGCCCACCTCCACCGAAAAGGCCTTCAACAGGACTTCCTCAGTCTTGCTTCCCTTCAGTTCCATGATAGTCCCCCCTAAAGTACGTACCTCTCAACGGCAACCGCCACACCACTGTGGTCGACATCGGGAACGACATAGTCGGCCACGGCCTTCAACTCATCGTGGGCGTTCCCGACGGCAATACCCAGGCCAGCTGTTGACAATAACGAGATGTCGTTGGCGCCATTACCGATAGCGACGACCTGAGACAGCGGTATTGCCAGAAACAAGGCCAGCTCCTCCAGCGCCTTTCCCTTGGATACCTCCCGGCTGATAACATTGATGAAGTCCACATCCGGGTAGGCCGGTGTCATTGTCCACGTGAAGTTGAGACGGCCCTCGAAGTGACGATAAAAACGGTCGGCCTGTGCCTTCTGTTCCGCCGAGCGCACCACCAGCGTCCCCTTGATAATCCGCTCCCGCAGCCAGACGTGGTTCAGGTCCATGATGGTCGGTTCAAGCCCGAAGAAGGAACGGCGGATATCGGTCACCCAGTCTTCACGCTCAACGAAGAAATGAGTGGACGAATACAGGTCAATCCTCATCTCATGCGCATGGATAAACCCGACAATCTCCTTTACCAGCTCCTGCGGCACCGGCTCGACATACACCTCGGTATCACAACGAGGGTCAGCCACCAGAGCGCCGTCAGAGAACATGTGATAGCCATCAAGCGAAAGCAGCTCAAGGATTGTCCGGCAGGCCTGACTTACCCGCCCGGTTGACAGGGAGACCCGGACGCCCGCCTGTACGGCACTGGCCAGTGCCTGCCTGTCCTCAGCAGAAATGTTACCGGCCCGGTTTATCAGCGTGCCGTCAATATCCACTACCAGTAGGCTGGGTCGGTCTGCCAAGACTTTTTCCTCCGTATTTCTCGGTGTAACCGATTGCATTATGTCAATCCACAGATTGACGGGCAGGTTCGGGCTGTGTTATATTTGACCTGCACGGCAGCGTAGCTCAGTTGGTAGAGCAGAGGACTCATAAGCCTTTGGTCGTGGGTTCGAATCCCTCCGCTGCCACTTACTATTTCTTACCCAAGTACTTGCTTGATTATAGCACAACGCCATACCTCGAGACGGCTTTTGATAAGAGGGGTAACTCAACAATGAGTAGAATAACCTTTGCCGCCATGGCCACCCAGGATAACCCCACAAGAGCCATAATGTTGTTTGACAGCCTGCGAACGTTTGGTGGCGAACTCGCCAATTCTCCCTGCATCATGCTCATCCCGAAAAAAGGAGGGCATTTGCCTGATAGAGCAAAGGAACAGCTGAGCGTACTGGATGTGCGCCTGATACCTTTTGATATTGATGAAGAATCCGCACGGTTCCCTCTCGCCTCACTAGTGTACGCTGCAGCTAAAGCAGAGCGGCAGGTACGAAGTGAAACTGAGATACTGGTCTGGATGAATGAGGACACACTGATAGTCAGACCACCAGTGGACTTTCTGCTCCACAAAGGCATTGATTTTGCATACATGCCAGTACACCATAACAGGATTGGTTCAATATATGAGAAGCCCCCGGATGCTTTCTGGTCCCTGATATATCAGCACTGCGGCGTTGAGGAAGACAAGGTGTTCCCGATGGAGACCTGTACAAGGGATAATACTATCAGAGCATATTTCAATGCCGGACTACTTGTGGTTAGACCGGAACAACGTTTGCTGGAGAAATGGCTCGACCATTTTAGGAGGCTATATCAGCATCCCGATTTTATACCATTCTTCAAGGAGGACGTTCTTTATATGGTATTCATGCACCAGGCAGTGCTATCAGGCGTTGTCCTGAGCATGTTTAGCAAAGACGAATTACTGGAACTCCCAGAGACCTTTAATTATCCACTCCATCTTCACCAAGAGTATCCTATCGAATACCGACCTCAGGGACTAAATAATCTAATCACCTGCCGCTACGAGGGTATTGAAGATTTACAGAACTCCTTGATGGCGATTAGAGTAGAAGAGCCTTTAAAAAGCTGGTTGAATGAAAGGCTGGGGCCGAGGGAGGTTTGATAGTTCGAATCCCTCCGCTGCTACTTTTTATTTCCCCCGTTTTAACCTCTTGACAAAACCATTTCTCGTGTTATAATAGTATCTAGATATATCTAGATACTATTAGATATATATTATTTATGAGGAGGTGAATATGTTCAGAGACCGGATATTTAACGAGGAGCGGTTCTTCCGTGGCTCGCGGCGGAGAAGCTCCTTCCAGAAAGGTGACCTCAAATATATTATTTTGGACCTGATAAAAGACAAACCACGGCACGGCTATGATATTATCCGCGAGCTGGAGGAGCAATCTTACGGTCTCTACAAGCCAAGCCCTGGTGTTATCTACCCTACTCTCCAGATGCTTGAGGAGATGGGGTATGCCAACTCTGCCGAGCAAGAAGGCAAAAAAGTATACTCAATCACCGAAGAGGGCTTGCAGTTCTTGGCAAAACAGAAGGATGTTGCTGATGGCGTAAAGAGCCAGATGAAAAAGAAGTGGAGTTTCCGGAAAATCGGCCGGATGGCCATGGTGATGAAAGAGTACCACGCACTGGAACACCTGCTCAGTCGAGGCTTTCGCAGTCTGGATGCCGATAAGGCACAACGGATTCGTGAGATTCTCATCCAGGCTTACGATAATATCGAGTCAATAATAGAAGAATAAAGATAAAGGAGTATTGAGATGGGCTACTTTAGAATAATGGCGGCGATACCGGGTTTCTTCCTGAGTTCACTCTTTTTTATGCTGCTCTGGGGCGTTATTGCCCCGAAACTTGGAATGGAAGATATCAGCTATGCAACATCTATGTTGATAACCATTACGTTATGGCTGGCCGTAGCACCGCTGGCAGCAGTCTCGGGTAGAAAGAGAAGATAGGAGCCAATGTGTCTAGGTTAAAGCATTCTGGAGAAATGGCAATGCAAGAACATGAATTCAAACAAGTTAATTTTGATAAACCCTCACTTCTCTTTGTCCTGGAAGATGGCCTGAAGAATCTTATTGGAGAGCCTTTTTTCTACAAGCCTTACTTTGTTACCTTCGGGCTCAAGGGTGACGAGACTGTACTCGATTTTGGATGTGGTGGAGGAGTCGGCTCACGTTGCCTGCGAAAACTCCTCACCCAGCGTGGTCATCTAACCTGCGTTGATGTCTCAAATTACTGGATAAACAAGGCTAAAAAGAGACTCAACAAGTATACCAATGTAGAATGTAAATCGGGAGATATCCGGGAACTCGACATACCTGACAACACATACGATATCATTTCGATTTTCCACGTCATTCACGATATAGCACCGGTAGAGAGACAGGATACTATTAACGCGTTGTCCAGGAAATTAAATCCAAGTGGCGCACTCTTCATCAGGGAACCTGTCAAGGAGTCTCATGGCATGCCTGTTGAGGAAATACGGACTCTATTATCAGATGCAGGTCTGAAAGAGATTGAACACAAGATAACTAAGTCGGACTATATGGGGAAATATCAAAAATCTGGTAGGGGTAGTAATTCAACCTAAAGCGAAGCGAAAGCACCAGGCCTCATTTAGTCTAGCAGCTTCTCGCTTTCTTATTTATGGTGGTTCGAGTCCCTCGGATGCCACTTATTATTTTCTAACGCTCTCGCCTGATTGCAGTATATCCTCTGGCTTGTACGTTTCCCGATAGCCACCAACAACTGCTACAATATTCATGCCATACAAGGGAGGTAAGAGACGGATGGAAGCCAAAATAACCTATTTCGAATTGCCAGGTCGGGATAATACAGACGCCGTAATGGAGATTGTAAAGCAGCGTGCTCAGGAACTTGGAATTAAGACGGTTGTGGTCGCTTCATATCGGGGCTACACAGCGGAAAAGGCAGTACGTAAACTCGACGGCATGAATATAGTTGTTATCGCCGGATTTGCACACCCAACGATGGAGAACCTGAAAGAGACCTTTGCGCAGGGTGACGAGAAACTCATAAGGGACAAGGCTAAAGTACTGATTGCCACGCATTTTTTCTCCGGGATGAGTCGTGCAATACGGAAAAAGTACGACTCTTCAAGTCCAGAGGAGCTTGTTGCTCAGGCATTAAGAATGATGGGTAATGGCGTAAAGGTCGGCATTGAGTGCACAATCATGGCTGCTGATGCCGGGCTGGTACGCACCGATGAGGATATCATCGCCATTGCCGGTACAGGCAGTGGTGCCGATGCGGCGATTGTGGTTAGACCTGTCAACTCTCAGGACTTCTTTGACCTGAAGGTGAAGGAGATATTGTGCAAGCCGCGTAACTGGTAATATGTAGAGGGAATTGTTTAGCCGCCTCTTTAGTCAGGATATTTGATAGTGGTAACAGTTAATGTTATAATCCTATGTATAGTCCCGAGTAAGGTTAATTTCGTATTCATACGCAAGTGCTCAATAATACCGGAATAACCTAATCTAAATATAAATCTAGGACAAAGCCTTTCAACTCAAATGACAGACATTCAAGATGTATCGCATAGCCTGCTGGACCTCATTGGAAACACTCCGCTCATTAGAATAGGCAATGTTTACGCCAAACTCGAGGGCATGAATCCCAGTGGTAGCATCAAGGATAGGGTCGCCCTTGAAATAATAGAGGCTGCTGAAAGAGAAGGAGAATTAGCAGAAGGCTACACAATAGTAGAAGCCAGCAGCGGCAATACCGGCATATCTCTAGCCATGGTAGCTACTATCAAAGGTTACAAGATGATTGTAGTAATGCCCGAAAATATGAGTGAAGAGAGAAAACAGATGATGCGGGCATTTAACGCTGAACTGGTTCTTACTTCCAAGAGTGGGAGCCTGACAGAAGCTATAGAGACCGCAGAGGAGATTGCCAAGAGACCAAAGACATTCTTCACAAGACAGTTCAGCAATCCCAACAATATCAAAGCGCAGGAAAAAACTGGCCAGGAGATACTCAGAGAAATTGGACCAGTGGATGCTGTTGTAGCTGGTGTCGGCACCGGTGGAACACTAATGGGCATTTCAAACGTGATGAAGGAGGCCAATCCAGAAGTACGAGTAATTGCAGTCGAACCGGAAGAGGCTGCGGTGATGTTTGGCGGAAGTGATGTTAGGATAAGAGAGCACCAGATACAAGGAATTGGCGACGGATTTATACCTCAGCTAATAGACATGAGTATTGTCGATGAAGTTTTTACAGTTGATAGCCAGGAAGCTATTAATACAGCAAGAAGGCTCTCGAAAGAATATGGACTACTAGTAGGAATAAGCTCTGGTGCTAACATGCTCATCGCACTAAGGATATCAGGGGAATACGGCAAGCTCGCCACGGTCCTGCCAGATAGAGGAGAAAGATATCTGAGCATGAACCTGTTCAAAGAATGAATACTTTTGTTGCTTCAACCTTATTATAACCTAGTAGTTACGGCCCACATCGCATTGACCTGCCCCAATGAAGGATGCCACTCCTTAAGTCAGAGTTACCGGTAGAATGACCTCCGGAACAGCTGTTCTCATGCCTTGGGTCGTGGGTTCGAATCCCCATGCTACCACCGGATGATAGCACAACACCCAATTTACATTGGCGCCCTCTCACTCCCACACTAAAGAATCTGCAAACTCAAGCAGATGCCGGTTAAATTCTTCAGGTGAATCCAGGAGGCACCTGTGCCCGGCTTTGCTTATCACGACCACTCCTAAGTTCTTAATCTTCTCACGGTACAATCGCTCGCCCCTTCGAAAAATACGGTCTTTTCCCCCATTAATAACCAATACGGGCTTTTCGAATGATTCTAGGCCGGAGAGGAAGTCCTTTCCTCCGATTTCTTTTTCCAGGGCCGGGACAGCTTTATGATAGAACCCTGCCTCAATAACCGGCTCGGCAACCAGTGCTCCGTACCTCGACCGCCAGAGACGGGCCTCGCGTTTGGCCAGCCATTTGTAACTTACTATCCTGTAAAGGAAGGCCAATAAGTGGTAGGGTATAGTAACATACCCCTTCGGGTCAGTGCTTGAACTAACCAGCACAAGCCCGTTTAACTTGTCCGGGTACTGATGTGCAAACTCTGAAGCCAGGTAACCACCCAGAGAAAACCCAACAACCAAGACATTCTTACAGTTTCTCTCTTCAAGGAAGTCCCTTAACCCTGCTACGGCGCCTTCAAAGGTAAACTTCTCATGGCTTCTGCTGCCATGGCTTGGCAGGTCTGGAGCCAGCAGCCGGTAGGACGAGGACATGGATATCATCTGAGGAATCCACATCTTCCGGGTAACAGCTATGCCGTGAAGCAGTAGTATAGTCTTTTTGTGACGGCTGCCGGACACGTCGTAGTGAGGGTATTCTGTAATTCCTTTGTATCTCAATTTATTGTGATATCGCTTTCTAAAGCACTGGTCAAGCATCCCCACGGTTTGAGCGATTTCACCGGGATAGGCCTCAGAAGTCTATCGTTAAGAGACTACTTAATAACCCTAGCTGGCAACGGGGCACGGGTTATTTCATGCAACCGGAAATAGAGACCACCCCGCGCGATAAGCTCATTATGGCGGCCTTCTTCCACAATCCGCCCCTTGTCCACCACGACAATACGGTCAGCGTCCCTGATTGTGGACAGGCGGTGAGCAATTACTACGGCTGTCCTGCCTTTCAAAAGGTGCTGAATGGCCTGCTGAAGGACATATTCAGTGTAAGAGTCGACATTGGCTGTGGCCTCGTCGAGGAGGAGGACCGCCGGGTCTGCCAGAAAAGCACGGGCAAAGCTGATAAGCTGGCGTTGTCCCATGCTCAGGTTCTGCCCGCGTTCTTGAAGGAGAGTATCATACCCATCCTCAAGCTTCATAATGAAGTCATGGGCGCCGACAATCCTGGTGGCAGTTAGCAACTGCTCTTCACCAGCCTCCAGGTTACCATACAGGATGTTGTCCCGAACAGTTCCCGAGAACAGAAATGGGTCCTGCGGCACCAACCCTAGTTGCCGGTGGTAAGAAGCAAGTTCGAGTTCTCGCAGGTCATAGCCATCAACCATTATGCGTCCCTCGGTAACATCATAGAAGCGGGCAATAAGACTGACGATGGTGCTCTTGCCAGCTCCGGTCGGTCCGACCAGCGCCACTGTCTCCCCCGGTGATACGTGCAGGTTGACATCATGAAGGACTTCTACGCCGGATAGGTAACTGAAGCAGACATGTTCAAAGCTGATTTCACCCCTCAGGCGAGATACTTCAATACTCCTGGGGCTCTCCTCTATTTCAGGTTTAACGTCAAGGAGCTCGAAGACACGAGAGCTTGAGGCCATCGCCCTCTGAAGCTGGGCATATTCCTGGGTGAGCGTCCTGACCGGGTCGAAGAAGCGCTGTACATAGAGGGCAAACGCTACAAGCGTACCCACCAGGAGTGTTCCCTGCAATACGCTTATACCGCCGAAGACAACAATCAGCGCCATAGCCAGCGACATCAGCAATTCCACCACCGGCATCATCACCGCCGACAGCCTTGCCGCGTGAAGATTGGCTTCAAGGTGTGCCTGGTTGACCTGCTCGAAACGCCGTGAATTCAGCTCTTCCCGTGATAGACTCTGGATAACACGGACGCCAGAGATGTTCTCCTGGAGAGCGCCGTTAACCGCAGAAATAGCCCGTCTGACCCTGATGAAGCTGAGGCGTGCCCTCCTCTGCCACAGTGCCGTAAAAATAAAAAGCAAGGGCACTACCGAAAGGGTGACCAGCGCCAGGTTGACGTTCATAGTAAACATGGCAACAGCAATGGCTATCAGACTGAGCACCTCACCAGTCACCCAAAAGGCCCCGGAATCAAGGAAGTCGCCCAGTTGTCCGACGTCATTCTGGACACGTGACATGATACGCCCGACCTCGTTGCGGTCGAAAAAGCTGACTGAAAGGCGCTGCAGGTGGTCAAAGACCTGACTACGGAGGCTAAGCAAGATGCCCTGCCCCACGCGCGCCTCCGCCCTAATCTGGGCATAGTAAGACACCAGGTTGATGAGCGCATTGCCCAGAAAAAGCAGGACGATGAGGTTAAGACCAGCGAGGTTGCCGATTATGATGTAGTCGTCTATTGCCAGGCTGACCAGATAGGGATTGGCGACTATACTGAATGTGTAGAGTAAAGTGGCTACGATGGTCAGAGGCACGGCCACTTTATATGGCGCAAAATACTTGACAAGACGGGAAACGACACGAGAATCGTAGGGTTTGCCGAAGACGATGTCATCGGACTCATCAAGGCTACTGCTGAGACGCCCCTGTCCAACATGTTTGGAGTCGTTGCCATCGCCGTCAGGGAACTCATCTACAACCAGCTCGGGGGTAACCGCGGCAGCTACTGGCACATCCCGGTCTTCCTGGTACTGGAATTGCAGGCTGTAGAGTCGCTGATAGAAGCCTTCCCGGGCTAATAGCTCATCATGCTTACCGCGCTCAACAATACGACCATCCTCAATTACCAGAATCATGTCAGCCATCTGCACCGAGCGTAAACGCTGGGCAATAATAAAAGTCGTCCGACCCTTCAGCAGTTCGTCCAGAGTCTGCTGTATGAAGTACTCGGTCTCTGTATCCACGCTTGATGTGGAATCGTCCATTATGATAATGCGCGGGTCGAGCAGTATAGAGCGGGCAATTGCCAGTCTTTGCTTCTGTCCGCCGGAGAGAGTTATGCCTCTCTCTCCCACCCAGGTCTCATAACCGTCAGGCAGGCTAATAATAAAGTCGTGGAGTTGGACGGTCCTGGCCGATTCTATAATCTCTTCCAGAGTGGCGTCAGGCCTGCCGTAGCTGATGTTTTCACGAATGGTGCCAGAAAAGAGAAAAGTATCCTGGTGGACGATGCCGACGTGCCGTCGCAAGGATGCCAGTGACAGGTCCCGTATGTCGATGCCATCAATGGTGATACGGCCGGCAGTCACGTCATAGAACCGCGGTATGAGGTTGGCAATGGTCGATTTGCCGCTGCCGGTAGCACCTACCAGTGCCACAATCTGACCCGGCTTCACCTGAAAGTCAATGTCGCTCAACACTGCCCCTTGGGAACCATAGCTAAAAGAGACATTTTCAAAACCCACAGAGCCCTCAGCCTGTTTAAGGTCAATAGCGTGAGGGCTTTCGGTTACCGGTGACACCTCGTCTATAACCTCGAATATGCGCTGTCCCGAGGAGACTGCCCTCGAGAATAGTGTGGTCAACCATCCCAGCATCCGCACCGGTGCCTGAAGCATGACAACATAGAGTAGAAATTGAGCTAACTCACCCTGGGTTAGTGTACCGGCAACTACCTGCCTTCCCCCGTACCACAGAATGCCCCCCATCGCCAGCAGGAGGGCGAAGCTCATCACCGGGCTATTGGAAGCCAGCAGGTTGTTGGCTTCTATCTCCTGGTTGTAGATAGCCTCGGCCTGGCGGCGGAACTTACGGCTCTCAAAGCCCTCCCTGGCGAAAGCCCGCACCACCCTCGCCCCGACAAGATTTTCCTGAACAATGCTCCCCAGAACTCCTATACCCTGCTGTATCTTCATCCACAGCTCCCGGAGTTTCCGGTTAATCACGATAGTCCTGAAGGAGATAAACGGGAGCACGCTCAGGCTAATCAGGGCCAGTTGCCAGTCCAGGACGAAAAGCAGAACGGCAATTGCGACCAGGAGGACGACAAAGTAGACGCCCCTGAGCAAGGCAAAGCCGACAAACATGCGTACTCCCTCGACATCGGCTGTTGCCCGCGACATCAGTTGACCGGTCTGGGAACGGTCGTGAAAGGCGTAGCTGAGCCGTTGCAGACGGTCATAGAGTGTATTGCGAAGGTCGTAGGCTACTCTCTGGGAAAGGAACTCACCCAGGTAGCTTTGCCAGTAGGAAATCACGCTACGCACGAGGCCAGCGGCAGCAATGGCCAGAGCCGTGAACAATATGGTGCTTATCTGGCTTGAACCGAGGGCCTGGTCAATTGCCTGACCGGTGAGACGGGGTATCAGCAGAGCCAGGCCTGCTCCTGCAAAGAGACAGAGATAGGCTATTATTGCCTGTAAGCGGTACCTCCAGAATAACCTCGCAATGCGCAGAAAGATATGCATTCTTCTCCAAGCATAATAATTATCTCAGAAGGGCCGGATATTTTCCATACTTCAGGCTTATTGAATGAGATTCGCCCCTGGTTCCCTTCTTAAGAATTATGCTCCGGCATATCGTTCATATATCCGTAGGAAAGGCAAACAATCGCTGACAGGCTGGAATCAAGGAGGATATTTTACTCGTTGAACCTTGCCAAGTAGATGATTCCCCGGGGTCCCACCACCACTTTATTATTTATCAAATCGCGGCACGATTAGCTAAGACAGAGTCTATCCTCTTCTTAATTCTGCTCCACGTACCTGTGATAAGGAAACTCTCCTCCATATTGTCAAGCATCCCGACTAATTTTTCTACAGACACCGAGAACGTGATTACATCGTGGGGGACAGAAGGTCGTGCCGAAGGGTCAAACATACCAATAATTGCCTTAGGATGTTCTGAGCCTTTCTCCAGGTACGGGTACTGGACAATCGTGGAACAACCGGAGCCAAATGGCGCAGATACTGCATTACGGTCAACCTCGTCAAAGCGAGCCAGAGTGAAGAGCCCGGAGAGGACGTCAGGTTTCGCATAGAAAATGACAACTTCTGGATTATCTGACTCATCAAGCCTGTCCCACCTCTTGAACACAATATACCGCCCCGGTGCCTGAAATGTTGGCGTGTTCTTCATTATTTCCCTGACAAGCTCAGGTGTCTTGCAGTAACGTTCGCCCTCCAACCTGCCCGGAATCCCGTAAGAGAGGAAATATTCGAAACCGGGCATGATGCCCTCAGCGAAGCCAAGATATCTCTTACCTCCGGGACAGCCAATCGAGTCCGCACCGAAACAAAGAGAACTCCCTTTCCTTACCTCCGTTAACGCACCGATTACACACCTCGACACAGACCCAGGCTCAACCAACTGTGCGTGTCCTTCTTCATCCGTGTAATAAAAAGTAATGGGCAGTTCAGCCTTACCGAAATACTTGTCCCAGAGTCGGATGAATGTGTCCCTGATATTGATTTCCATCAAACACCCCCGGACGAGGCAATAAACCAGTGGGAAACGAAACCATCGTGACTGTTGAACCAGCCTGTCCTCGACCTCATTGGTTCGTTCGAATCCCTCCGTTCCTACTGACCTTTAAAGACAGGGTCCCGCTTCTCTGTGAAGGAGCGAACACCCTCCCGGAAATCTTCCGTCTGGAAGAGTCGTCCCTGGGTGAGTACCGAGTACTCCAGATTAGACTCATAGTCCGAACTCAGTCCCAGGCGCATTTGCCGCTTGGCCAACTGGACAGCAAGCGGTGCATTGCTGGCTATCTTGGTTGCCCATTCACGGGTGGTCTGCTCGAGCTCTTCATGGGCCACCACTTTGTTCACCAGGCCGATGCGCGCCGCCTCGCTGGCGTCCATTCTTTCCCCGAGAAACATGATTTCGCAGGCCTTGGCCCAGCCGATGAGCCTAGGTAGTAACCAGTGTCCTCCGTTATCGGGTACCAGTCCCCGCTTGACGTGCATATCCCCCAGAACGGCCTTGTCCGAGGCTATCCTGATATCACAGAGTTGGGCCAGTTCAAAACCCCATCCTATTGCCGGACCGTTGATAGAGGCAATGGTCGGTTTGTCCAGTGAGAGCATGAGGGTGGAAAGGGAGGGGCCACCGACCCTGACTCTTCTCTCGGCTCCACCTGACCCAGTTCCCTCCCCCCCAGCCTGGGCGGCCAAATCAAGCCCGGAGCAGAAACCTCTGCCGGCACCGGTGATGACTATTACCCTGATATCATTATCATCTCTCGCATCCTCAATACTCACCATGAGTCCCGAAATCATCGAGCTTGTGAAAGCGTTGAGCCGGTCAGGCCGATTCAGTGTTAGTGTGGCGATTGGGCCTTCCTTCCCGTAGATAATGTCCTGCGATTCCATCGAATTCCTCCTCTGCGACTTTTTATTTCACTCTACACTATCATCAAATTATAGCATAGTCCATGTGACTTGAACGTCTACATAATAAAAAGACTGGCAGGTTCTTAACGGTCTGCCAGTCTTGCTACACTCCGCAGCCCTACAGGCTACGCATACTCAACTTCAGCCCGACTCAGTGACATTAATACTTAGCTCCCTGCTGGATTCACTACCGTTCTCATCCACTACCGTAACGGTAACTGAATACGTGCCATAGATGTCTGGTGCTGTCCAGGTAACTATGGAACCTATTCCCAAAATACTGCCACCAGTTGCAGTCCACTCGTAGGTGAGCCCATTACCATATCTATCAGCAGTAATACACTCAATCTTAGTAGACTCTCCCATCTTTACGGCAGGCAATTCACTGACCAGGTCTTCAATAACCAGAGCGCTACCAGCCTGACCGCAGCCAATAAAAGCTCCCGAAAAAATGCTAAGTATCAACAAACCAATAATTGCCTTGATATATATGCTAGGCGCACTCATAAGACAACAGCTCAAAGGAGCAGTATTATCTCCACAATGTATATGCATCCTAATCATCCTAATATTGAATATGGACAAATATGTATTCAGAGTCAAGTGATTTCACCAGTACTTTGGTAAGCATGAGTACTAATGCACTATTGATAGAGAGAGATAACAGGGCATAGCATAAAGCTATACGACTCCTTATCTCCTATCGAACGTAGAATAATGAAGAGGAGGTGAGCTCACAGGTGAAAAAACTCCTGCAATCTCTGCATCGCAGTAAGAAGGGGTTCACATTGATTGAGTTACTGGTGGTAATAGCCATCCTCGGTGCACTAGCAGGTGTTGCCGCGCCCAATGTTGGCAAATTTATCAACTCAGGCAATACCGAGGCAATGGACACCGAACTGCACAATGTGAAGCTAGCAATGACTTTAGGGATGATTAGCAATAACCTGACTTCGATATCCTCGCACTGAGACTGCTGGACAAATGACCTGTCAGGAAAGCCCGGAGAGTTTGACCTTGCAGATTACCTGACACCTGCCACAACCGAGTTTTACTATAAATGGGATGCTGACGGCACAATATATCAGGACGAAGACGGGTCATGAAGGAGTGGTAGTTTACCACTGAGAACAAAAATACGAAGACAGTCCCAATCGTCAATCTTTACCGGCAATAGGTGCCCCTCAATAATTCCTTCTCCTTATCAAAGCACCACCTTATAAAAGGTGGTGCTACCTTTCTTGTACCCTTCTAAAGGGCCCCAATCCCTCCATTACCGATTTTTTGCCTCCACACACCACCAGATTCTCGGCTCAGAGCACGGTATCTCCTCGAACTGGCACTTAGAGGACCAATACGAACCTATATTCTGTTTAATAGCTAGTAATTTCTTCTCCATCCAAGAGTCGAGGCAGGTATACATTCACCGTATTCGCGGAGATTGCGAAGCCAATCCCTTCGACAGCGATACCCACCATCTTGGCGGAGACTATTCCCACAATCTGGCCCTGCAGATTCAACACTGGCCCACCGCTATTGCCCGGGTTTATGGCTGAATCTGTCTGGACCCAGGTGATGTTCCTGCCACTGTCAAAGTCGACGGCGGATACCAGACCGCTGGTAACCGCGAGATTGTCTCCACCTAAAGGAAATCCTAACACCACCACCTGTTGCCCGAGGCTTACCTCGACCGGGTCTCCCATCTCCAGATAGGGAAGGTTACTGGCCTCAATCTTGACCAGAGCCAGGTCGCGAACCAGGTCTCTTGCTTCGACAGTAGCCGGGTAGCTCGTGCCATCTTCCAGGTAAACTGTAATCTCTCCAGCATCGCGTACAACATGATTATTGGTCAATATCAGCCCATCGGCACTAATGAGGAACCCCGAACCGGAGCCGAGGTCTGTCTCAATACGCACGACGGCTTCACGCACCATAGCGGTTACTTCCTGCACTGTCATTGTTGGTAGAGCGCTGGCAGGCGCAACTGCAATCGAGGCCTCCGTTACCTCCACACCCGCCTTACGAGGAGCCCACCTGGGCTCCCAGTCACTGTCTGAGTTCGTGGTCAGGCGGACCACGTTGCTGCCGTCCCTGTTCATGATGTAAATTTCTCCCTCGTCCGAGTCTTTGTAAGAGTGGAAGACAATTTTCGTGCCGTCCGGTGACCAGGAGGGTATGTTACTGGAATATTGAACAGGCGTTAATGAACGGACATCGGTGCCGTCGGCATTCATAATGAAAATGCCCCAATAATTGCGGCCACGGTCAGACTGAAAAAGAATCTCACTGCCATCCGGAGACCATGCGGGCAGTATGTCCCATGCAGAGTTGTTGGTCAGCCGATGCTGGTCGGAACCATCGGCATTCATAACGTATATTTCACTATTCCCGTCCCGACCAGAGACAAACGCTATTTGTGTGCCATCGGGCGACCAGGCAGGATAATCATCATAGTATGAGTTATGTGTGAGCCTAGTAAGGTTGCCACCATCGACGTCCATTACGTAGATTTCAGCGGTGCCCTCCTCCCACAACTGAAAAGCAATCCTGGTGCCATCGGGTGACCAGGCAGGCTCAAACGCATCCTGCCCGGAAAGAATGGAAATCAGCCAGGTACCATCATCATTTATAGTACACATATTGTCTTCGTCAAGGTTAAAGATAATACGTCTACCATCAGGAGATAAGGAATAATTACCTACTCTTACGCCGCTGGTGGTGAGCCTTTCCTGGTTATCACCGTCTGTTTCCATGATATAGAGGTCAAACTGGTCATTATCCCGGTCCGACATAAAAAAGATATGGTCCGGCTCTAGAGTAACATCGGCTGTGGCAGAGCGCGTCACGCCCTCTTCCGTTGCTTCAACCTTCACGGCATTTGGATAGTCACCCGGTGTCATTCCGGCAGTAAGGAGGCCGCTCTGGGTAACCGTACCGACTTGTTCATTCACGCTCCAGGTAAATTGCAGACCGGTTAAACGATTATTGTACTGGTCCACGCCTACCGCCACTAATTGCTGGGTCATCCCGAGGCCGATATCCACATTTTCCGGTGCGACGAATATCTCTGCCAGCGGACCCGGTATAATGGTAACCTGTCCTGTTGCGATACGGGTCAAGCCTCCCTGTGTCGCTTCAACCTCTACCGCATTAGTGTAGCTTCCGAGTACCGCCCCCGCCGTGAAAAGTCCGTCATTACTCACAGAACCCGCACTCGTGTCAAGTGTAGTCCACGCCAATGTTACGTTATCCACGGGATTATCGTACCGGTCCGTAGCATTAGCCACGAGCTGCTGACTTTCCCCAGCGCCGACCCGAGCAGTTACAATATTCACCTTATCAAGCGGGTCGGGGTCTATTTTCACTGAAGCTGCAGCCTCGACGGTGGTGTTGTCCAGTTCCGCAGTTACGATAACAGCATCCACAAAGGTACCGGCCGTGGTTCCCGCGGTAAACGTGCCGCCACTCGTTATCGTACCCACATCCTCTGCCAGGTCCCAGTCTAATCCAGCTCCTGAAATCGGATTATCATAAGCATCTACCGCCTCGGCGGTAAAGGTCTCACTCTCACCAATACCCAAATTCACTACTTCTGGAATCGGCTTCACGCTCTCAAGTGGCCCTGGTTGTACAGTGACAGTCACACTCATAGTACTGGCTTTAGCGGGGTTCGCTGCCTTACCGGCCGTCAGGGTGACCGTATGAGTCCCGGCTAATGTATACTCATGGCTCACCGGCTCCTCTATCGACGTTGTCGTCATCGTAGAACCGTCCCCAAAATCCCAGTGGAACTCGTCTGCGTTTTTCGACGTGTTGGTAAAGTTTACCACCAGGGGTGCCTGTCCACTGGTGACACTGGCACCGAGTTCCGCCAGCGGACCACAACCGGGGAGAAGAAGAGCCACAAGGACGAGTAGAAGCATAACATGAAGTCCGAGATAAAGGTGTGCCTTAAGGCCCTGGGGCGATTTTATGAATCTCTTCGACTTTCTCCTGGTTTCCCTTCTCATGACTCCTCCTGACAAACTGAATATTGTTACCTGCTTTATGCGCTGTATTATGTGATGCGTGATTTAGCAAGGAAGGCATCATTTTGTGCATCAGGTGGTTTGGAGGTTAAAACAAGCCTTAAAGAATCACGTCTATTTTGATTATCCCCCTGTATTGAGGCCAAACATGACTGCGTATCGGTGCCGTTCGAGGACGTTCATTCTATTACTTCCCGTGGTGGTTGTCAATACCTCCACAGACTCCCGACCCACAATGCAATTAAGACTTTATTACCCAGCAAGCCGACTCCGGACTACACTATCATCTTGCTTATCCGAGCAAAGTGCTTGTAAAGTCTGAAAATAGTGAGTATGATAGTGCCACTCCCAAAAGGTATGACAAGGTAGATAGTACAGGCAGGAGGTTATTAATGAAAAATAGCTTCTGGTACAAATTATTAATGCCTTTCCTGGCACTGATGCTGATAGTATCAGTCGCCACATCCTGTAAAGGAGTAGACGGAGAGCAAGAAGAAGAGCCAGTAGGTGAGAAGGAAGAAGAACAATCAACCGAAATAGTTGACCCGATATTAACAGACGCCGGGCTAGTTTCCGGGACGGTGGTGGGTGACGTTGGAGAAGAGGTACGTGTCTACAAAGGCATACCATTTGCCGCTCCGCCCGTGGGCGACTTACGGTGGAAGCCGCCACAGCCGGTTGAACCCTGGGAGGGAGTGCTTGAGTGCACTGATTTTGCCCCGATTGCCCCACAACTAACGAGCAGTGAGGTAGAACAAAGTGAGGACTGTCTTTACCTCAACGTGTACACGCCAGCCACAAGGACCACCGACCTTCTGCCCGTATTTGTTAGTATCCATGGAGGCGCGATGGTCATAGGTTCTTCCCGCTCTCCCGATATAACGTGCTTTGCCCAGCAAAACGGTGTTGTCGGCGTATCTATCGCCTACCGATTGGGTGGTCTCGGTTTCTTTGCTCACTCCCTGCTTTCTGAGGAATCGGAAAACGGGGTTTCAGGTAATTATGGCCTGATGGACCAGATCGCTGCCCTGGAGTGGGTGCAGGATAATATTGCCGCCTTCGGCGGTGACCCGGATAACGTAACTATTCAGGGCTGCTCATCAGGCGGCGAATCGGTTCTTTTCCTGATGGCTTCACCCTTCAGTGAAGGGCTTTTTCACCGAGCTATCGCCGATGCCGGTGTATACGGGTCCAGCCGGACCCCACCCCTGGCAGAAATGGAAGAGCGAGGCGAAAACCTAGCAGTCAAGCTCGGTGTTGCTGACGAGCCCGATGTGCTGGCTGCCCTGCGTGCCCTCAGCGCCGATGAAATCGTGGCTGCCGTTCCAGTCAGTACTTCGGGAACGGAGCTGCAGCTTCCGAATGTGGATGGGTGGTTCCTGCCGGACTATCCCCTCAGTGTTTTTCAGGCAGGCAATCAGCAGAATGTTCCTCTGATGATAGGCAGTGGTAGTGATGACCTCGCTGGAGCCTGGAACCAGTATGGGGACAAGAACTTCGCCAGCGCCATGAGCACGGTCTCATCCCCGGTGTATGCCTGGATTTTCGACCACGCCCCCTGCGGCAGTGGAGGCGGCACCCACTGTCTTGACCTGACTTATCTGTTCGCCGATTTAAGTACGCGGGAAGGCATGTGTGAAGTGGACCTGGAGGTATCTGAAGCAATGGTCGCCATGTGGACTCAATTTGCCAGAACCGGGGACCCGAATGTACAAGGCCTAACTCAGTGGCCAGCCTATGACGAGACCACTGACCAGTATCTGAAAATCGGAGACCCTATTGAGGTGAAGACCGGGCTGTACACGCCACCCGAAGCTGGTGACGAAGATGAAACCCCGGCTGAGGCAGCTACCTATAACAATACTGACTACGGGTTCTCTCTGGAGTACCCCTGTGACTGGTCAGAAAAGACCGAAGACCTCGGCCCCGGCGTTGTCTGGCGCGTTGGTTCCGGCACCTATCTCGTTCCTGCCGTCAGGGTTATCATCCGCGATGAGACGGAGGGAGCTACCTTGGAAGAGGTATTTACCAATCACCTGACGGAGGATGGCGATAAGACAATCGATTCCTT
Source organism: uncultured Dehalococcoidales bacterium (assembly GCA_964611805.1). Lineage (GTDB taxonomy): Bacteria > Chloroflexota > Dehalococcoidia > Dehalococcoidales > Fen-1064 > W589. The sequence continues at coordinate 24,520 of CAZTBG010000010.1, forward strand.
CACAGCGAGTGATGTCACCATTAACGGTACCGACTTTACCCAGGCCGAAGTCGCTTATACTGGTGCCTCGGGCGGGTATAAGAGCATGATTATCGGGTTGGTCAGGGAAGGCAAGTGGATTATCATTGAAGTATATACCGTACTGCCTGCCTATTTCCCGTTTGACTATGAAGGTCAGCCAGCAGATATACTCGCTACCGTAACACTCGAATAGCATTATCTTGCTTGGCAGGAGCCACCAAAGGGCGTACCTTTTATTTTCGGGTACGCCCTTCCAATTTGTCCCGATATGCGGGACCAAGTCGGGAGTTCTGGCGTCAGTTCCCCCCTATCAAGCGATTTTTAGCCCATAAACTATAAAATCGCCTCGGCCAGCGCTTTGCCCAGCGCCCTACAACTTTCCAGAGTATGCTGGTCTGGCCTCCCCCGGGAGCCAACCGGCTCACCAACCAAGATACCCACACGCCTGAAAATGCGCTCCATAGCATCCTTCACCCTGCCGCCACCACCGTGTGAGTAGAAAAGTACGTATGGTTTTTCCCGGAGTCCTTCCAGCCCATCGCGCACGTCAGCGATATAATGGTCATCCATGAAGGTCTTGAGACCACCCGCTATGTAGCTGTAATAGTCCGGCGAGCCGAAAGCCACACAATCGTACTGCGGGAACCGGCTAATGTCATACCGACCCTCGTTTGTATTGAAAGTGTCAACCTCGCACCCCGCCTCCCTCAAACCCTCGGCGACTGCTTCAGCCATGGCGGCTGTGTTGCCGTATTCCTGTGAATGATATAAGACCAGGGCTTTAGTCATTTCATACTCCTGCAAGCAAGCCCTTATTTACTTACGGGGAAGACAAGGTTCGCTACTACCATTTTTTGTTCTCTCCACGAATCATACAATAGCGATGTTGTGAACTTCAAACCCCCACCGCACCTACCCTATTTGACACCAATCACCCCGTGGGGTAATGTGGACGGGATGACCACCGATTCAGAGTCTCCAGCTACCTTCCGGGTGATACTCAGGCCAGGCGGGGCACAATGCAACCTTGCCTGCAGGTATTGTCCCTATCCGCCAGAAGAGCGGCAGCACAAAAAGAAACCCCTCCGCATGGCGAAAAATGTCCTTGATACCTTTACCCGCCAGTGCATCGAAGCCCAGCAGGTGCCGGAGGTCAATTTTTACTGGCAGGGGGGAGAGCCACTGCTGATGGGATTAGACTTCTTCCAGCAGGTAGTCGATTTCCAGTTTCAGTACCGACGCCCCGAGATGACAGTTTATAACACCGTGCAGACCAACGGTCTCCTACTTGATGACGACTGGTGCCGCTTCTTCAGGGCAAACGGCTTCCTCGTCGTTATCGGCATTGACGGCCCTGGGGATATTCACGACGCTGTCCGCGTCGACAGTAACGGTCAGCCCACGCTAGGGCGTGTCATGGCTGGCGTGGAGCTGCTGCACAAGCATGGCGTCGAGTTCAATACCCTGACTCATGTACACGCCGGGAATGCAGGCTATCCGTCAGAAATATACCAGTTCCTCCGGGACGATGTTAACGCCCGCTTCATACAGTTTACACCCGTCGTCAGCCAGGAAGGAGAGAGGACCAGCGAGGTCTCGGTAACTGGCCAGCAGTACGGTGACTTCCTCAAGAAAGTCTTCGGCGAATGGGCGAGGCGCGATGTCGGGACAGTCTCTGTGGACATCTTTGATGCTGCCCTAGCCACCTGGGTAGGACAGCCACCAGGTCTGTGTATCTTTGAGGAGACCTGCGGCAAATCGCTGGTACTGGAGCATAACGGCGACCTCTATGCCTGCGATTACTTCATCGAACCAGACCATCGCCTGGGGAATATCAAAGAAAAAAGCCTGGCCGAGATGGTCTCCTCGGAGCAACAGGCCAAGTTCGGTCTCGCCAAGCGTGATTCCCTCCCAACCCAATGCCTCCAGTGCCAGGTAAGGTTTGTCTGCAACGGTGGCTGCCCGAAAAACCGGGTTCCGCATACGCCTGAGGGCGGACCGGTACTGAACTACCTCTGCGAGGGGTACCAGGACTTCTTCAACTACATCGGCCCGGCGATGACTTTCATGGTGGGGGAACTACAGGCCGAACGCTCTCCTGCCAATGTAATGTACCTCATCGCCCAGCAGGATGCCATACTGCAACTGAGCTTTGCCAGTGCGAGAGACGATGACCCCTGCCCCTGTGGCAGCGGTCTCAAATTCAAGGACTGCCACGGACACCAGGGGGTTTGACTTCGGCTGAAGCCTCTATTCCGACCGCCTTCTCAAGCTCAGCAAGCGCTTCACCAGGAACGGACATAACCCCACCCAAGACTTCTGCATCCTCGCTTTTTGCAGCTCGGTAAGCTCCCTCCTGGGACCGAATTGGGTCTCAACGTAAGCCTGGGCAACCGTACTGACTGCCTGGGCTTGTGATGGGATTACTTGTGCCAGCCGACCGGAGTACTCCAGTGGCGTTTCCTCAGGTCGCGGCCCGGACTTACTCAGTGACGCCAGGTAGCACATCCGGTTGTAGACATCGGCGGGATTGTCCACTCGCTTGAGACGCACCAGCCAGTAGGCATAGCCGAACCTCACTGCCAGGTACAACACCAGTGGAATCCCGAACACGGCGAAGTAAACGTACAGGTCCGGTCCTGGCAGACCACTGCGACCCGCACCAGGTGATTTAGTGTCGCCTTCTATCAGAGAGGTAACCTCCCCTTCGGGGAAGAACTCCGGGTAAGGAGGCTCAATTGCCCCTTCACCGCCAGTAGCAATAATTTCACTAGTGTCGTCATCGCCAGGCGTCGCTGAAAACTCCACCCAACCGTATCCCGGGAAATAGACCTCAGTGCGGGCATGATAGTCCTTAGCCCGCAGGATATAGCTGCCAGTATCTTTATCGTATACGCCCTCAAGGTAACCGGTATTAAGCCTGGCCGGCACACCCACGGAACGCAGCATTACCGCCAGTGCCGATGCAAAAGAAGTACAGACACCCTCCTTTGATTCAAACAGGAAGTAGGCAACGCCGTCAGCACCCTCAGGAGGGACCTCGGCCTTAAGATTGTATTCAAAATCCTGCAGGTACTCCTTAACTGCTATTACCTTGTCATAGGCTGTCTCTGCTTCTGCCGTTATCTGCTGGCTGAGCAGTCTGACCTCCACCGGCAGGGTGTCCGGCAGTTGCAGATAGCGGTCAACAATTTCCGCCGGGTAGTCCTCCCCGACCTGTGACAGCTCCTCTGGTGTCGGCGTGATGATACGGGTGCTAACCGTGTAGCGCTGATATGGCTTCATTATCACTGGTGACACCACGGCGATGATGTCACTTTCCACCTCAGCTTCACCGCCGTACACTTCGGTTGAAACACCGCCGGAGGAGTCCTGAAGCACTTCCCCATCCTCCACGGCAACAAATGTCTGCCCCAGCGCCGGGATATTGGCAGAGGCAAACTCACCCGATACAAGCAGGACATCCGTTCTCAGCCTGTTCTCTACCGTATAAGTCACCGACTCACCCTCCGCCAGGTCATCACCAGTCGCAAGCAGGTCAACGTCATGCTCGACAACCTCACTGCTGGTCCACCCCCAGGAATTATAGTTATCATACCGTCTGATACGCCAGTAAGATGGCTGGTCAGCCGTAACGATAAACAGTGTCCGTTTACTGGTGCTCACAGGGGTACTGAAGGACAACTGCATCTGCTCATCACTATCGATTCTGGTCCATTTAGAGGGGACGCCAGCGAAGATATTAAACCACTGGCCTTGAGTATTTTCTCCAAGAAGAGAGACTAGGTTCAGCCCCATCTGGTCGACCGGCGGCTCCGGTATCACCCAGGCAGTGGTCACCGTAAGAACACTGATGACAACCACAGCCCCGACCACTTTGATGACACTCGAACGAGAAAAGCGGATGCCGTGCTGTCGGAACCAGGCACCCTGTTTCGCCAGGTTTGCCTGACCAAGCAGCAGAAGCGCCACAAACAGATAGATGGGCAGGAAGTAATAATCTTCCTGGGGCAGATTGCTCAGATTGACCATAATGGTAACCGTGCCCGCTGCAATGGCCACCCAGGCGTTCCGCCTTCGCAAGAGGAACCATGTTGAGGTAAAGCCAATCACCCAGGTCACGAGGAGGAGGAACATGGCGAAAAAGATAGTCCCTTCGTTGAGGCGACCACTGGTGACCGTCTGCCACCAGTTACTCAAAGCCGACTCTGTTTCTGATGCGGGCACAAGGCCGACCGATTGCCATACGGTAATACCTATCCCAAGAACAAACGCGAGAGGATAGACCACCTTGCCTGGCAGCCGACCTCTGGCAAGCCACAGGCCAGCAAGCACCGAGATACCTAGCACCAGTATCAGCGATGGCTCCCTCTTCATCCAGTCGGCATGCTCAATCGACCACACCGCCACAGCCAGGGTAAGAAAGACGAGTACTACACCGACCCACTCCTGCGGACTACCGAGGCCATTACGAACGGCGGCAATGACCTGTGCGGGTATCCTGAGCTTGCCGGTCAAACGGGAGGTGCCGCTCCGCCCTCCACTACTACCTTTACCTTCCATCTCCCACTCTCTCAAACGTGTCCCGCATGCAACAGTGATACCCGGTGGTCGAGCGCCGTCGCCAGTTCGTCTCCCTGCCTGACAACATAGACCTGGACGCCGGTGGCACTCAGGTTACGCGCGATATTAAGCGCACCGGGATGTCCCCCGAAGCTGGAGGCATCAATCTGAACGACAACGACAGCGTCAACACGATTCCTTAATTGCCGGGTAGCATCGAACAATTCCCCGCTGACCGATGGAGTGATGACAATGACGATTGAATTGCCCCTGAGGTGCTCCATCTGGTCAGAGAGAAGCCCTCCTACCGGTTCTTCCCCGGTTGCCCTCGCCGTGGCGAGGGCCTCCAGAATACGCCACAGGTGTTCCTCACCCCTGTCAGGCGGAATGTAGTAGAACTGGTCGGCGGAGGCCATCAGCCCTACCCGCATCCCGGCATCAAGATGTTTTTTCACAAGCGAAGCAGCAACCGTCACCGCGTATTCCTCCGTGGACTCATCGCCCTCGCCGAAGTGAGACACCGCTTGCATATCAAGGACAACCCAGACCGTCTTGGCCACATTCGAAGAACGGTCAGCATCAAACAATTTGACCATCAACCTGCCGGTATGAGCCGTGCTCCGCCAGTGGATGTGGTTAAGGCTGTCACCGGAATAGAACTCACGCACGCTGGAGGCGTTGGGACTTATCTGACTGATGGACTGGTAACCGGCGCTCCGGCCGAACTCATTAAAAGAAACAGAACGGAACAGGGGCAGGTCGTATGTCGCCGGATAGACAAGGACGCTCTGAGGCTCCCCCAGAGTGCGCTTCCGTGAAAACAGACCAAAGGGGTCGGTCGACGTAACAACAACCGTACCCAGGTCGTAGCGGCCCCGGCGCCGGCAATAGACACCGGACTCCCAGCTATGGGAACTCCCCGCCGAAAGGTTCAACACCTCGGCATCACGGTACCCGGGCATATTGGCACCCTCTTCTATCCTGAGCCAGAGCTTTGGAATGCGGCTGTCATTTGTAACCGTCATCTCCTGTTGGAACTTCTTACCCACCTGGCAGTGCTCCGGTGGCGGCTCAGCCCGGACGCTAATGCCGCGGACACCCAACACCGTCCACAGGAAGCTTGCCAGTGGCACCAGCAATGAGAGGAAGAAGAGACGCAGTACCAGGCTGGAACCTCCCAGCAGCGATATAGCAAGAAGTGCCATTGGGATTGCGGTAATGAAAATAATCCTTCGGACTGTCATTGCCTTAGTATCGAATGCTGCCCGCCCTGAAACAAATTGTTGAGACTGGACGGGTCTTACTCCTTCAGCACGGTCCCGGGTACAGGAATGGTCTCCAGCAACTCAGCGACGCTAGCTCTCCCTGTCCTGTCCTGAGAGATATCGGTCAGCCGGATTATCAGCCGGTGTGCCAGGACAGGACCCGCCAGGGCCTTAACGTCATCAGGCAGCACGTAGTCCCGCCCTTGTATCAGAGCACGAGCCTGAGTCGTCCGGAAAAGGGCCAGAGAACCACGTGGCGAGGCGCCCAGAAATATCGTGGGGTGGTCACGAGTTGCTGCCACCAGGGACACAATGTACTGCTTAACCAAATCGTCCACATACACATCTTTAACCACCGCCTGTAGCGTCAGGAGGTCGGCACCGGTGGCTACCGGGGTAATATTTTCAATCGGGTGGGAGTACTGTTGTTTCTCTATGACGGTAATTTCGTCAGACTGAGACGGATAGCCGATGTGTATGCGCATGAGAAACCTGTCCAGCTGCGTCTCTGGCAGAGGGAAAGTACCCTCATACTCGATAGGGTTCTGGGTAGCCAGTACGTGAAAGGGAGATGGTATCTGATGGGTAACACCATCAACTGTTATCTGCCCCTCTTCCATACACTCAAGCAAAGCCGATTGCACCTTGGGGGTAGCCCGGTTTATCTCATCGGCAAGAACCATCTGAGCCATGATTGGTCCGGGACGGAACTCAAAATCCTGTATCTTCTGGTTATACACGGAGACTCCCGTAATATCTCCGGGAAGCATATCAGGCGTAAACTGTATTCTCCGGAAGGTGCAGTCCAGTGACCGGGCCAGACTGCGGGCCAGCATTGTCTTGCCAACGCCCGGAGCATCCTCAATCAGCAGGTGCCCCCTGCTAATCAGGGCTATCACCGCCAGCTCAACCACTTCTTTCTTACCGATAATTACCTGCTGTACATTGTCCAGCAGCATCGCGGCGGTCTTCCGGGCCTGAACCATCACATCATCCATCTCTGCCCCCAGTCCTCGTCTCCCTCACATGAATAGACCAGAATGTGTCTGGTTCTTACTAATTACTAATATTGTAACATAAAGCACGGATTAGGAATAAGAAGACAGTACGCCTCACAGGCAGTACGAGTACAGACAAAACAGGGGGGAATAAAAGGAAACGCCCACACTCCAGGGCAGAGTTATGCGGGCGTTTAGGCCTACTATAATATTTGAATACGTCGCCAATGTGCTGTCAGCTACATGACAGCCGAATACAACTGGATTCCTGGCTACATCGTATCAGGACGTTCTGCTCCGGCCGTTACCGGCTGCTGCTCCAGTTCGTCCAGGCTTTCCAACTCACGCCGGTAGGAGCACTGAAGGCACTGGACATACCAGGTATCTATGTCTCTGTCGATAAAGAGGTCGCCGCCACACCGGGGGCAATTCTTCAGCTTCCACATCACCATAGCCGTCCCTCCTTTTAGAACCAAGGGCAATTAAGAGGAAAATTGAATGCACTTACTATCCCACCCGAGTCGCCCAGTTGTAAGACCCAAAGAGATGATATACTTGGGCCAAATGGACTATCTTTTTTAACCGTTCCGGACAGTCCTATGGTACTATCACGAACTGTTACTCTAGCACGACCTGCCATAACCAGGGAGCAGGGCAGCCTGCATTAAGAAGGGGAAAGCTGCGTATCCCTGTAAAAGTAACCCTTTAGGGTCACCCGAATGAGCCAAACGTATCTTACAATGGTATCCTTGTGGTAACAGAATAGACTAAATGGAACCAATCTCGGGGAAGACGATGGAGATTACAGACCTGAGAAAGCTCCAAGAGCAGTCGCGTCATTCCCAGCTTATGGCGACTCTGAGGGAGATGATGGCTGGCATTGCCAATGAAGTGAACAACCCTCTGGGCAGTATCCTCCTCTATTCCCAACTGCTGATGGCAGGGGACGTCTCACCACAGACCAAAAGAGACTTAAAGGTAATACATGATGAGGCCAGGCGTGCTGCCAGGGTAATAAGTTACCTGCTGACCTATTGCCGACAGGAAAGGTCAGAATTACGCTGTATCGATACAAACAGGGTCCTTGAGAAGCTCCTCCGTATCCACCGTCATTCAGAGACGATTCATAACATCACCATAACCTCCAACCTGCAGGATTGTCCGCTTCCGGTAAAGGGTGACGCATCTCAACTCAATCAGCTCTTCAAGAACCTGATAATTAACGCCGAGGAAGCCCTGAAGCAGGCTGACGGAGGTCATATCACAGTTACTAGCCGGAGGGAAGGGGAGTGGGTAAAGATATCGATTATCGACGACGGCCCGGGCATACCCCCGGAAAATTTGCAGCAGGTCTTCTATCCCTTCTTCACGACCAAGCGGCCTGGAGAAGGTTCCGGTCTCGGCTTGAGTACCTGCTATAGCATCGTCACCAACCACGAGGGATTGATACATGCCGAGAACAGCAAGACCGGGGGCGCCATTTTTACCGTGGAACTACCGCTGGCCGACACACAGGAGAAGACACGAACAACCGATGATACAAGGATAGCAGGTCTGTTGGTAACATGATAGGACCGAATGGAGCAGAGAGACAGTTATGACAACAAGCAGTCCGCAAATCCTGATAGTAGATGACGAGCCCCACCTGCGCAGTGGCTTACGCCGCATCCTGGAGAAGGAAGGTTACAAGGTAACGACCGCATCGGACGGTGAGATGGCGCTCAAGCTTGGCAGAGAGATAACGCCTGACATAGTCCTGCTGGATATCATGATGCCCGGGATGGACGGCAGGGAGGTATGCCGGAGAATTCGTGAGATTGTCCCAGATGTCCAGGTAATCTACATCACCGCCAGGGCAGAACCGAGCGGCCCGCTGCAGTCAAAACGGCTCCGAAGCGAAGCTAATGCCTTCATTGCCAAGCCGGCCACCAGCAAAAGGATAATATCCACCGTAAATAGCCTGTTGTGGAGTGCTCGCCAACACGCCGAAGAGCCGCAGCCATGCCAGACAGGACAGTTGACCAAAGCAGGAGAACACCTACAAAGCACTGGAGCCAGCGAGAGTGACAGAAAGCCGATTCGTTGACAATAAATGTCAGCAGGGGTATATTTTTAGCAAATTCGTAATCGCATTCTCGGACAGAGGAGATAGAAAGACAGGCGGGAACTGTCAGAATTACCGCTTGATGTCAGGGTAAAATGAGAAGTGGTAACATCTTGATACTGGAGACTGATAAAGGCCTCCGACTCAACAGGAGCCGTGTTCTATCACGGGAGGGCTACAGCGTCACCAGCGTTGCCAGCGTTGGAGAGGCCATCGAGGCAACCCGACAGCAGCCCTACGACCTGCTGATTATTGATGTCGGAGAACCAGAGCAGCTCCGCACGCTTCTTGCCCCACTCCCCCCAGAAATGAACGTGCTGATACTAACCTCCGTAGATGCCATCGGCCAAGTTACCGAGTATGCAGGTACCGGAATACACTCTTTTCTGCTCGAGCCGTTTACTTCAAATAGCTTTAAAGCTAAGGTCGCCCAGACAATTGACGGCGCCCGGCTGATAAAAGGGGGCATCCGTAATGAGGTTCTGGTCTCCCTGGCACGTGCTAATTGGCTACCCGCTCCTGAAGCTGAGACAGACCAGTTCTTCAAACGCATCGTTGAAATCAGCGCTGCCAACATTGAGGGAGAATATTCCTTTTTAGTGGTCAAGGATGAAGCGACCGGCGTACTGGTCACCAGAGCCCAGGTGGGTGACCGCCAACCAGACCTCCACTCCGTATGCAACCGGGTAATCGAAACAGGGAAGCCGGTCGTTATTGACAGAGCAACCCGAGACCCCCAGCTTCGCGGCCTTATGGCCGAGACAGGCGCCACGGCCGTCATGTGCGTACCAATGTTAATCAAGGAAAGTGTCGCCGGGGTGATAGGCCATGCCAAGATGACTGAGGGAGCACAGTTCACCCCCAGTGACCTTAGCTTTGTCTCACTTCTCGCCTGGTGGAGCAGTATGGTGCTGGAAAATGGCCGGCTGTTTCGACGGGTCCAACGACAGTACCTCCACATGGAGAGACTCCTGGAAGAGATAAGGGTCGCCCAGGAGAATGAACGCCGACGGGTAGCCGTCGAGATACACGATGGTGTTGCCCAGTGGATGGTCGGTGCTTCCTATGGTATCAAGGCAATCGGCAGTCTTATCTCAGAACACAGGCTGGCTGACCTTGAGCTTGAGCTGACCAAGATAAGAGACACGGTACAGACAAGCATAAAAGAGCTTCGCCGCACCATCGCCAACCTCCGCCCGCTGCCGCTCGAGGAATTGGGCCTGACCGCGGCTGTCTGCCAGGCAGCGGAGTCCCTGCAGGAAGATGGCATCAGGTGCCACAGCGTAATCGACAGAGACTTGCCCGAGCTTACACCCGCTCAAGAAAGCACAACCTACTGGATAGTCCAAGAGATGCTGTCCAATATCAGGAAACACTCCGGGGCCAGCGAAGTTACCGTCCGTATCCGGTATTGTGATAGCATGTTCTCAGTTGAGGTCAGTGATAATGGACGAGGCTTCAACCCGGAAAAGGTGATGCACAGCGAATCACCACTGGTACACATGGGACTTCTCGGCATGAAGGAAAGGGCAGAATTACTGGGCGGCAACCTGGTTATAAACAGTGAACAAGGAAAAGGGACCTCGGTAATCTTCACCTTCCCGGTTTCCTCCCTAGAAACCGCGGAAGCAGTGATATCAGGTTGAAAGGTGCAAATATGGGAGAATCACCAGCTATCAAGGTACTCATTGTTGATGACCATAATGTCGTGAGAGAGGGACTACGACGGATACTGGCAACAGACGAGAGCATAGAAGTGGTTGGCGAGGCCCGGAATGGGGAGGAAGCAATCGCCAAGGCCATAACTCTCAGACCAGATGTTGTCATCATGGACCTCAGAATGCCCAAAATGGACGGCATCTCTGCCACCCGTGAGATAAAAGAGAAGCTGCCCGATGTGAACATACTGGCACTGACCCTATACGCAGAAGACTTCGTTAGCCAGGCGGTGGAGGCCGGCGTATCTGGATACCTGCTCAAGGACAGCGACTCAGACCAGATAACCAAAGGCGTACACCAGGTTTATGACGGTTTATCACCAATCGCCCCCTCCCTCACCCGGGGGCTGGTCACAGAGTTCGCCAAGCTAAGCCGGAGCAACCGTTCTTCGATACTAACTGGCCGGCAGGTCGAGATATTGAAGCTGGTGGCTGAAGGAGCGAGCGGTAAGCAAATTGGCGAGAAGCTGTTCCTCAGCACTTCTACAGTAAAGAGGGAAGTGCGGCATATATTTGACAAACTCGGCGTGAACGACCGGGCCCATGCCGTCTCCGAAGCCATGAAACGAAACCTTATTTAGCCACGTCTTACCACACAAAAGCCAAGAAAATTGTGACCCTCGCTGGTCACAGTAACGCCCCACAGGTCTTGTCATATTGTCCCAACAAGCCAAACAACTTTGTCTCTTGGGTTCTCTTTTGCTGACTATTTAGGCCTTACGGACGGTTTTATTACATGCGACAATGAGTTCAGAACGCTTGTTTGGAGAGAACGTTATGACAAGTGTGCTACTCCCCGATACGATACCCGAAGTCATAATGACGGAAAGACCCCCAAGTATCCGGGTACTCATAGTCGATGACCACCACGTCGTCCGTGAGGGACTGCGACGGATGCTGGAGATGGAAAATGATATCCAAGTCATTGGTGAGGCCAGAAACGGTGAGGAGGCAATCGCCAAGGCGGTCTCACTCTCACCAGACGTTATTGTCATGGACCTCAAGATGCCGGGAATGGACGGTATCACAGCCACCCGCGAGATAAAAGAGCGGCTACCTGACGTCGGTATTCTGGTTCTTACCCTCTACGCCGAGGATTTTGTCAAGCAAGCTGTGGAAGCCGGGGTATCCGGCTACCTGCTCAAGGACAGCGAATGTGAGCAGATAACTCAGGCGATACACCAGGTATACAAAGGGCTGTGCCCGATAGCACCATCCCTTACCCGTGACCTGGTAATAGAATATGCCGAGCTCAGCCGGAGTAGCCGGGCCTCAATATTGACCAAGCGGCAGCTTGAAATACTGAGGTTGGTCGCTGAGGGGGAAAACGGCAAGGAAATCGGCAGCCGCCTCTTTATCAGCACCTCCACAGTGAAGCGTGAAATCCGACAGATTCTGAGCAAGCTCAAGGTAAACGACCGCGCTCAAGCTGTTTCCGAAGCAATCAAACGAAGGCTAATCTAACCAGTACCGTTCCTGCTCTTGCACCCCCGTTGCCAAACCCACCAGAGCCTGGCCGAAAAGGTCAGGCCTTTGTCTTCTAAGCCCATACTTGTGCTCCCACAGGGCCATATAAGGTGCTTTTTGCGGTTCTTGTTTAGTATCTGTTTAGACCTTACATGCTACGTGAGCGCATGGGACAATGATGGTAGAAACAGCCAAGACTATGTCCCGGGCAAGAGAGTGCGTCCAGCAGCAATCGGCTCATTAGTCCGGCAAGCCAGCAAATAGCCCAGAAGCGGGGCACTGGCACTTCCTGAGAATAGAATAGGCGGTCATATCGGAGAAGAGAGATTTGAACCGAGAAGCAAGCGAACTCCGAGACATTATCGACTCCCAGGACGATATCATACTGATAATCGACCGGGACTATGGCATAGAGAACGTCAATGAAAGCGGCCTGACACTGCTAGGCAGGAATAGAGAAGGCGTTATCGGCGAGAAGTGCTATCAAGCCCTGCATGCTGAGGCAGAGCCGTGCCAGTACTGTCCATTCACTCAGACCATGAAGACCAAGAAAACGGAAGTGGTCGAGCACTACGATGCAACATTCGAGAAGCATTTCCACATTAAGAGCACCCCGATATTGAATAAGCACGGCGATGTCATGAAGTGTGTCATTTCTATGAGGGACGTTACCGAAAGTGTCAACACTGAAGCTAAGCTGAAAAGGATGCAGCAGGAGCTGAACCTCGATAGACGCCTCGTCGCGATTGGCCAGGTGGCCGCCGGTATTACCCATGAGATAAACAACCCGCTGACGGGCGTGATTGCCTTCTCCCAGATGCTGATGCAGATGGATGTCCCGGAAAATATGAAGGAAGCGGTGGAGGTGATTTACGACGGTGCTACCCGTGTTGTCGGGATTGTTGATAGGCTACGCACCTTCGCCCGTCGTGACAGACCAGATAAGGAATACGCTGACCTCAATGCCATCATAGGAAATACACTGGCGATGCGCTCGTATGAGATACGCAGCAACGGTATCGAGGTGACAACCCACCTCGCCACGAACCTGCCCGCAACCATGGCTAATGTCGGACAACTCCAGCAGGTACTTCTTAACATCATTATCAATGCTGAGCAGGCAATGGCGAACAGCGCCAGACAGAGGAAACTTACCATCACGACCGAGCAGGTTTCCGACAAAATCAGGGTAAGCATCAGCGACAACGGCCCAGGAATACCGGAAGAGATTATCGACAGACTATTCGACCCCTTTTTCACTACAAAGGACAATACCAGCGGGATGGGACTGGGCTTGAACATCTCCTACGGTATTATCACGGAGCATGGCGGTGAAATCCGTGTCCAGAGCGAGTTCGGCTCAGGAGCCACCTTCATTATTGACCTCCCCATTGTCACCGAGACCAGGGAGAGAAAAACGGACAGGCCTGTCAACGCCGAGCAAGAAGGGCCAGCCGGTGCGCGGATACTAGTCGTGGACGACGAGCCTCATATCTGCCGTGCCATCGACAGAATACTGACCGAAAAGGGGCATCAGGTAGATACCACATCCAGCCCGCTAAAGGCCCTGGAGATGCTGGGCGAGATAGACTATGACCTCATCCTGCTGGACCTGAGAATGCCAGATATGAACGGCATTGAGTTCTATGACCGTATCAAGACAATATCACCGGAGCTACAGCAGAGGGTAGTTTGCGTGACCGGTGACGTTGTCAGTACCCAGAATAAGACCTTCTTACATGAGACCGGAATACCATGCGTCGCCAAACCGTTTGGCGTTAATGAACTGATGCGCCAGGTAAGACATGTTTTAGAGGGAGAAAAGAATGATGCGCAAGTCACGTATTCTCATAGTTGACGACGATATCGCAGTGGTGAAGTCCGTCCGGGCTAACCTGCAGGCCAGAGACTGCGAAACACTAACGGCCATGGACGGTATCGAGGCGCTCCAGGTCATTGAAAAGGAGCTTCCTGACCTGATAATCCTGGACATCACTATGCCCAAGATGAATGGCTTTGAGGTCTGCCGGAAAGTCCGGGAATGGTCACGAGTCCCCATAATCATGCTCAGCGCCAAGCATGATGTCGAAGAGAAGGTCAAATGCCTGAATATCGGTGCTGATGATTACATTACCAAGCCTTTCGGAGTAAATGAACTGGCGGCGCGGGTGCGGGCGGTACTACGCCGCGCTCAGGGTAGCGAAGAGGAACAGACGACACCAAACTTCACCTGCGGCGACCTCAAGATTAACTTCGTGGAGAGACGGGTGACCGTCGGTGACCGCAATGTTAAGCTGACCCCAACGGAATACAATCTCCTGCAGGAACTGGTACTTGGAGCAGGCAAGGTATTCCCCCACTCTTCTCTACTCGGCAGGGTCTGGGGACCGGAATACGTTAATGAGAGAGAGTACTTACACGTCTTCGTAGGGCGTCTCCGGAAAGAGCTCGAAGCTGACCCGTCACACCCGAAGTACATTGTCACTATACCCGGTGTCGGCTATAAATTCCAGACACCCAGCTGAAGCCAAGCCGCAGCTATGACCACACGATGTAAAGGCACCCGACACGGGTGCCTTTCTGTTTCCATGCTGTCGGATACTCATTGCGCAGGGTATACTATCAGCGCAGGCACTGCCAGTATTCCTTCAGGTGGTCCTTTACCATCTGGATAACGGTATCGATATCGCCAAAGGAACGGTCACCCTGCAATATAGCAGTCGGTTCCGGCTCCTCCAGTTCAGCATCAAGACCGGTCAGACCGCAGATAAGAGCCAGCCAGGCGTGGGGCAAGACCTGCCGGTTATAGCCGGAGCCGATGAGGTCAATCTCCCTGCCATTACAGACCTCGGCCATCTGCCTGACCTGCTCACCGAGCCACCTGAAGCTATCGACCCGGAGACCGAGGTTTGTCAGCTCATCAGCAGCATGGGGGTCGGAGCCACCGTTACGGATAATCACTTGCGGACGAAACTCTTCGGCCACCGGCCGGACAATTTCCTCAAAGACCCGCTGGTAGGCATCTTGACCAGAGAAGAGCGGCATGGGCACGTTAATCGTGAAACCCCTACCGCCTCCAGAACCAATCTGGTGGGCGAACCCTGTCCCGGGATAGAGTGTCCTGGGGTCCTGGTGCAGGTCAATCAGCAGCACTGAAGGGTCTTCATAGAAGTACTCGACGGTGCCGTTTCCGGCGTGTGCGTCCGTGTCAAGAACAAGGACCCTGTCCAGTCCGTATGCCTGTCGCAGGTACCGGGCACAAAAGGCGACATCGTTATAGACGCAGAACCCTTCCCCGTAATTAGCCTTGGCATGGTGCATACCACCACCGAGGGCAACCACCTTCGGTAATTCATTTGTCGCCACCAGGTCGGCGGCTACCTTCGCCTGACCGATAATCAACCTGGCCGCCTCCTCGACCTTGCCCGGTCGGCCTCTGGGAATGTTGTCAGGGCTGAGGAAGCGGGAGGAATCGCCTGGATATTCCAGTCCAAGATTGGCCGCCCGGTAGTAACGCTGGCAAAAATCAATGTAGTCCTGCTGGCATATCAGGCGCAGCTCATCATCACCCGCCGGCTCGGCTACGACCACCCGGTAGTCCTGGCCCTCGACCAGCTTCTCTTTTAGGAACTGCGGGAAGATATCATAGCGGTCTCCCCGGAAGGGGTGGCCCGGGCCAAAGTCATACTCCCGTAACTCCTCACGATAGACTATCGGTATTACCATCTCAATCTTCCTGCCCAGTCCATTTTACCTAATCGTCAGCATCCTGCCAATGGGGCTGCTACCACATACCCATTGACCCCGATAATGGCGAATAGTATCATGTAGCTAATCTATCGACATGAAACACCTCCGAAGGAGGATGACATGGACACAGAGATTCACAGGCTGCCTATGGGAATATGCAACTGTTACTTGATTAAAGAAGACGGGCTGGTTCTGGTTGATGCTGGTCCGCCCAATCAGGCAGGCAAGTTCCGCACGGCACTACAAAAACTATCGATTGAACCGAGGGATATTACTCTCATGCTGTTAACGCATGGTCACTACGACCACATCGGCTCCGTCAGTGAAGTAAAGGCATTGACCGGCTGTAAAGTTGCCATTAATCACCGCGAAAAGGAATGGGTGGAGCAGGCCCTCAAGCCCATACCGCCGGGAATCAGCCTACTGGGTACCATCTTCATGGCAGTGAGCCGACTCGCGATGCCTCTGACGAAGTTTCCGGTCGCATCGGTGGATATTGAACTGGGTGACGAGGAGTTCCCCCTGCAACCATTCGGTATCAATGGCAGGGTCCTTCATACGCCGGGGCACACTTCCGGTTCAATGAGCCTGCTGCTGGACACGGGCGAGGCCTTTGTTGGCGACCTGGCAATGAACGGCCTGCCGATGAGAATCGGGCCGGGTATGCCCTCGGTGGGTGACGATAAGGATACCATTAAGGCGGGCTGGCGCCTGCTCCTCGATAACGGCACCAAATGGATATACCCTGCCCACGGAAACCCCTTCTCGGCCGATATTCTCAGAAAAGCACTCTGAATCACATCAGGCGGCACAGCACGAACTCTCCACTCTCAACGAACAAGGTCTCCCCTTTTCCCGTCTGACACCCCTGTGCTGTGCTATAATTTATGAAACGTAGAAGACAGCCAGTGGTGCCCCATGGATGAACTGAATCAGGTCAAGGAACAAATTAACCGGCTCAAGGAGCAGATAAACCACCACAACTACCGCTACCACGTGCTCGACAGTCCTGAAATCAGCGATGCTGAGTACGACCAGCTTGTCCGCGAACTAAAACAACTGGAGCAGAAATATCCCCAGTTCCTCACGCCGGACTCGCCGACACAGCGGGTAGGGGCAGCCCCGGTTGAGGCCTTTGGTGTCGTTGAGCACCCCTATCCCCTGCTTTCGCTGGGCAATGCTTTCTCCGAAGAAGAGCTGACCAGCTGGTACACGCGGACTTCACGGATGCTCGGTGAGAAGCAGTTCGACCTCGTCTGTGAGCACAAGATGGACGGACTGGCCGTGGCACTGACCTATGCTGATGGCCAGCTTGTTACCGGAGCTACCCGTGGCGACGGCTTCCGCGGTGAGAACATCACCCAGAACCTGAGGACTATCCGGAGCATACCCCTCTCTGTACCACATGACGCACCGCCGCGGTTCGAGGTACGGGGGGAGGTCTTCCTGCCCGTGGCCGGTTTCCACCGACTTAACCAGGAAAGGGTACGGGAAGGGCAACCGACATTCGCCAACCCGAGAAACGCTGCCGCCGGTTCGGTGAGGCAGCTTGACCCGAGGATAACCGCCCGGCGTCCACTGGACATCTATATCTACATGCTCGGCTACGCCGAGGGTAGAGCTGTCCCGGACACTCACTGGGACAGACTGGAGTACCTGAAGTCGCTTGGTTTCAAGGTGAACCCCAACAATGCCCTCTTTCGGAGTATCAAGGAAGCAGGAGACTACTACCAGCGCTGGGTTAACAATCGTGAAAGCCTGCCCTATGAAGCCGATGGTATTGTGGTCAAGGTAAATTCGGTTAGCCTGCAAGACCGCCTGGGAAGCGTCGGTCACGAGCCGAGGTGGGCAATCGCCTACAAGTTCCCGGCGGTAGAGGGAACGACCCGCCTCAAGGAGATAGCCATCAGCGTTGGCCGGACCGGTACGTTAAACCCCTATGCCATCCTCGAACCGGTCAAGGTGGGTGGGGTGACCATCAAGCAGGCAGCCCTGCACAACGAGGACGATATTCGGCGCAAGGATATCCGTGAGGGTGACTGGGTGACAGTGCGGCGGGCCGGTGAAGTTATCCCCGAGGTCGTCGGGCCGATAATGAGCAAGCGTACCGGCAAGGAGAAGGAATACAACCTGCTGGAGAAGATATTCGATAGAGAGAAAGGGCGTCCGGCCTGTCCGGTCTGCGGTGCCGAGGTCGTCCGGCCTGAGGGTGAGGCGATGTACTACTGCACGAACACTGCCTGTCCCGCTCAGGTGCAGCACGGCATCGAGCTTTTTGTATCACGGGGTGCTATGGACATCCGAGGCATCGGGGAGAGCTTGAGCGCTACCCTGCTGACGGAGGGGTTTATCCACGATGCCGCTGACCTTTACTCCCTCAAGGAAAAGCGAGATGCACTTCTACAGCTGGAGAAAATGGGCGAGAAAAGTGTCGACAATCTTTTATCGGCGATAGAATCCAGCAAAGACAGACCGCTGGCCAGGCTTATCTATGCGCTGGGGATACGTCACGTCGGGGGTGAAACGGCACAGTTGCTGGCCGGAGAGTTTGAAGACCTGGACGACCTGAAGAATGCCTCCTCAGAGAGGCTCATGGAGATTGAAGGAGTCGGGCCAAAGATTGCTGAGAGCGTCACCAAGTTCTTCGCGCAGCCGGAGAACCGCAGAATCATAGAGAAATTGCGAGAAGCCGGTGTCTGGCCAAAAAGAGCCCCCACCGAAGCCGCTGAACTACTACTGGCCGGGATGGAGTTCGTCATCACCGGTCGACTGGAGGCGTTCAGCCGCGAGGTAGCTCAGGAGCGGGTGAAGGCCCTCGGCGGTACGGCTAAGGACAACGTCACCCGCAATACCGCCTATCTGGTGGTCGGGGAAGACCCCGGCGGCAGCAAGCTGACCCGTGCCCGGGCGCTGGGCACTCAGCAAATAACCGAGGAGGAGTTCCTTGCCCTTCTGGAAGAAAAAGCGTGACGTAACACTGATTGTGGGGCTGGGTAATCCGGGGGACAAATACACCCGGAACCGCCACAATATCGGTTTCATGTGCATTGACCACCTAGCCCGGAGCAATGGCATTCGTCTTAATAAAAAGGACGGACAGGCCCGCATTGGCTCAGGTGAGGTATCCGGTAAGCAGGTAATTCTCACCCAGCCGCAGACCTTTGTAAACCGCAGCGGGCTGGCGGTCAGCCAGCTGGTGAGAAAGTACCAGGTCACCCGCAACCGCCTGATTGTCATCCACGACGACCTCGACCTGCCATCGGGGAAAATCAGAATACGGCAGGGAGGAAGCTCCGCCGGACACCGAGGTGTTATGTCAATTGCCGACTCCCTAGGCGGGAGTGATTTCACCCGCATCCGGGTCGGAATAGGACGACCGCAACCCGAAGTTGCTGAAGACAAAGACGCGGAGGTGGTCGACTATGTTCTCGGCGATTTGACACCTGATGAGGAAAAGACCTTCGAAGAGGTAATCCCCAGGGTGAGTGATGCTGTCCAGTCCTTGCTGACCGAGGGCCTGGACGCAACAATGAAAAGCTTTAACTAGGAGCGGCTACCAAGTTACTATCAAAAGGTAAAACCATTACTTAATAATGAGTACCAGCGTCCATTTTGAGTGGATACGTCAAGGGGGACACCCCCTTGAAATCCCC
>CAZTBG010000011.1:0-40188 GCA_964611805.1 uncultured Dehalococcoidales bacterium
GAACCAGCGACCTTCGGGTTATGAGCCCGACGAGCTTCCACTGCTCCACCCCGCGTCACCACCAAAGTATAACCAGTAATTCAGTAGAGTGTCAAGGCTATGGACATTTACCATAAAATATAATATAATTGGCTTTTAGCCTTGGCTAACAGAGAGCTTGATTTGAAAATACTGCTTGTTTATCCACAGTACCCGGACACCTTCTGGAGTTTCAAGCATGCCCTGAAATTCACCTCCAAGAAGGCGTCGCACCCACCCCTTGGGCTACTGACCGTGGCCGCGATGCTCCCAGAGGAGTGGGAAAAGAAGCTGGTGGACATGAATGTCACAGCCCTGAAAGACAAAGACATCCAATGGGCAGATTACGTGTTCGTCAGCGCAATGGTAGTCCAAAGGGATTCGGCCAGGGAGACCATTGCCCGCTGCCATGCGCTCGATACCAAAGTGGTTGCCGGTGGCCCTCTCTTCATCAGCGAGCGTGACGAGTTCGACGAGGTAGAACACCTGGTACTTGATGAAGGAGAAAGTACCCTGCCGCCATTCCTCGAGGACCTGAAGAAGGGCCAGGCCCAACATATCTATACATCCAGCGAGCGGCCGGATATCAATAATACCCCTATTCCGCTATGGTCGTTAATAGACATGAAGAAGTATTCTTCGATGAGTATTCAGTACTCCCGGGGCTGTCCTTATAACTGTGAGTTCTGCAATGTTATCATCCTTAACGGCCACAAACCACGCACCAAGTCCAGGGAACAGGTGCTGGCGGAAATTGAGGCCATCTACAATCATGGCTGGCGGGAAGCTCTGTTCGTTGTCGATGATAATTTCATCGGCAACAAGAAGAAACTAAAGGCAGAGATTCTCCCGGCTATAATCCAGTGGTCAAAAGAAAAGAAGTACCCCTTTACATTCTTCACCGAGGTATCAATAAACCTTGCCGATGACGAAAACCTGATGAACCTGATGGCTGAGGCCGGCTTCAACCGGGTATTTGTCGGCATCGAAACACCTAACGAGGATAGTCTGGCCGAATGCAACAAGCTCACCAACAAGGGTCGTGACCTAGTTGCTTCAGTCAAAAAGATTCAGAGCTTCGGCTTCGAGGTACAGGGAGGCTTCATTGTCGGCTTTGACAGTGACCCACTCTCCATCTTCCGCAGTCAGATTAACTTCATCCAGAACAGCGGCATTGTCACCGCCATGGTCGGACTCCTCAATGCCCCCCGCGGCACTCGCCTATACCAACGCCTCAGCCGTGAGAACCGCCTGCTGAAAGACACTACCGGTGACAACACGGACTGCTCCATCAACTTCATTCCCAAGATGAACTACGAGACACTTATCGATGGCTACAAGCATATCCTGAATACCATTTACGCTCCCAAGCAATACTACGAGCGAATAACGACCTTTCTGAAAGAATATAGACCTCGGCGAGTGCATGGTATATCAAAACTCCGATTTTATTATATCCGGGCCTTTCTCAAGTCAATGTGGGTGCTTGGCGTCATGGAGAGAGGCAGGACACGTTACTGGAGATTCTTCATCTCGACCCTGGTGAAACGTCCCAGGCTCTTCCCCCTGTCCATCAGCCTTTCCGTCTACGGGGTACACTTCCGCAAGGTTGCCAAAAAGTTCGGCAAGACACCCACGCTGAAGCTACAACACAGCTTCGAGACACAACGCAATCAGACAAGTAACGAAGGTACTTAGACTCCCTGCCCGTTCTTTTTAATCAGATGTGTCAGCTCACGGTGAGTTAAAATAGAAGCAGGGTGACTAGCCTGCAGTCACCCATCGTGGGCTGATTTTTATGTTCAGTTATGTTAAAATATGAGGGACTGACCGTAAGTAGCCAATGCATCTATGCGGAGGAGTCTGGTGAAAGAAGCCATTGATAAGTTCATTAACTACCTGAGAGTAGAAAAGGGGTTCTCGAATAATACAGAACTGGCTTATAAAAATGACCTCAGCCAGCTTGCCAGCTTCGTGGAAGCAGAGGCTGCCAAGCAGGGCAAGGAGCCGTCCTGGGCTGACTTTAACCGGCAAGGAATGCTCAGCTACCTGCTCAACCTGCAAGAGAAGCGCTACGCTGAAACCACGCGAGCCCGCAAGGTAGCGGCTGCCAGGTCTTTTTTCAAGTTCCTGGCGGCAGAGGGTATCATCAAGGACGACCCAACACAGCACATGGAATCACTCAACGTAGGGCGGTCATTACCCAAGCCCATCTCAGTGAGCCAGGCCATGCTTCTGCTGGAGCAGCCTGCTAAGAAGTCCACACCCGAAGCCAAAAGAGACTCGGCCATGATGGAACTGCTCTATGCCAGTGGCATGAGGGTCAGTGAACTGGTATCCCTGGACCTTGAGCACATCAATACCGTGGACAACGAAGTACGCTGCATCGGCAAAGGTAACAAAGAGCGCCTTATCCCGATTGCCCCGCGGGCAGCCGCGACGGTAGAGGAATACATAAAAGAGGCCCGTCCCCGCCTGGTGCGCCGTGATACTGAAAAAGCCCTGTTCCTGAATCGCCGCGGTGACCGGCTGACCCGGCAGGGCTTCTGGCAAATATTAAAGGAATACGCCAAGGCTGCCGGACTGGAAGCACAGGTTACGCCACATACACTAAGACACAGCTTTGCAACTCATATGCTGAATCGCGGCGGTGACCTGAGGACCGTTCAAGAACTGCTAGGTCATGCCAACATCTCCACCACTCAGGTCTATACCCACCTCACCACGGAACACGTCCGGCGCGCTTACGAAAAATCGCACCCCCGGGCTAAATAGCATATATAAAGGGAAAACCTCTTTATGGCAGGAAAATCAAGACGCAAACGAGCTAAACAGACCCAACGCCGGAAAATAGAGGCCCGGCAACGCTCCACCACTGCCATTCGGGTGCCGGAAACACCCCAACCCGGCGAGCCTGCTGCTCACCCGGAAGCACCTTCCCCACCAGTAACTGTCCCCTCCCAGCCTGCTATCACCCAAACAATCCGGCATCCCTACATTGCAGCCGAATTGCGGACAATCGGCATTCTCGCCGGCATAATGATGATTATCCTCATTGTTTTATATCTTACCCTGAGCTAGTCCCAGCCAGTAGCAGGACTCATTATGGACTTTAAAGCGGCGAGAAGCCGTCTCATTGAAAGCCTCGCCAGTGAAATCAAAGACAAGAATGTGCTGGCAGCGATGGCGCGTGTACCCCGGGAGCGCTTCGTCCCTCCGGAAAGTGCGCGATATGCCTATGAAGACAGACCGCTACCAATAGGGTTGGACCAGACGATTTCGCAACCATTCATCGTCGCCTGTATGACCGAGGGGCTTGAACTCGTCGGTAAGGAAAAGGTGCTGGAAATAGGGACGGGCAGCGGTTACCAGACAGCCATTCTCGCTGAGATAGCCCGTTTGGTAGTATCCACCGAGCGCTTGTCGGCACTGCTAGAGATAGCCCGAGAGGCACTGGACAGCCTGGGGTATAAGAATATTGAGCTGCACCTGGCAGAGGAGACACTGGGCTGGAAATCAGGTGCTCCTTACGACGCTATAATCGCCACGGCGGCGGCACCACGCATCCCGGAGGAACTGGTCGCCCAACTGAAAATCGGGGGGCGGATGATAATCCCGGTGGGCTCCCGCTACGTACAGGAACTATGCAAACTTACACGGCGCCGGAACCACAACGAGGTCCGTAACCTTGGCGCCTGTCGCTTTGTTTCGCTGATTGGTAAAGGCGCCTGGCCGGAAGAGGAGTAGATAAAGAGCGACTCGGCAAACTAGCCTGGCCGCGTTGATTACTAGCATTATTGTAGCCTGGTAAGTACTGCCTCTACTCCTTCAGCTATTTCCCGCACGACTTCCCCAGCACTGACAATCCCCTTAATCATCCCAGCAGCAGCCCCACAATATATCTCACCGTCTACCAGGTCGCCGTCCAGTTTCCCCATTCGTGCCCGTCTGGCGCCAATAAAGGACTGCAGTTCTTCAGCAGAAGCCCCATGACTCTCCATCTCAAGGACCTTGGTGGTTAATTCGTTTTTCAGACCCCGGGTAGGTCCCAGTTTTCTACCAGATATTGCCGTTCCCGTATCAATAGCTTCGACTATTGCCTCTTTGACCTTCTGGTGAGCGATACACTCGCGTGTCGCCACAAAGCGTGTGCCTATTTGCACGCCCTCGGCTCCCAAGGCCAGAGCCGCAACAAAACCACGGGCATCAGCAATTCCTCCCGCTGCGATAACCGGCACCTGAACTGCGTCTGCAACCTGTGGAACAAGGACGAAGGTGGGCAGCTCATCAAATCCGTTGTGACCGCCCGCCTCATACCCTTCAGCAACAACCGCGTCCACCCCTCGTCGCTCAGCCCCCGTCGCGTGTCTCACGGATGCCACCAGATGGAGAACCTTAACCCCAGCATCCTTCAGATACTGGGTATAGGTCGCCGGGTTACCTGCAGATGTAGTTACTATCGGTATCTTCTCGTCAATAACAACGTCAATCTCTTCTTTTATCGTTGGGTCCTGTAGCGGGAGGTTCACGCCGAACGGCTTGTTTGTCAGGCTCCTCGCCTTCGCTATTTGCCCACGCAGATTGTCAACAGGGTTCCCGTCACTTGCCATCCCCGCGTTCGGGCTGATAATGCCCAGACCGCCAGCGTTGGAAACGGCAGCTGCCAGTTCGGCATTGGCTATCCATGTCATCCCACCCTGAATTATTGGATATTCTATACCAAGCAGGTCACACACCCTTGTCTTTTTCATGAATAAACCTCCTCATAACAATGACTATTGTACGGTTGATACTGGCTTTAATTTAAGATATAATGCCACAGGCATATCATTAAATCAACGAGATAGGAAACGTAACGAAATGGAAGTACTGGAAGCTATCAAGACGAGGAGAAGTATTCGTCAGTACAAGTCTACGCCGGTAGATGACAAGACGCTGGAACAGGTGCTGGAGGCTGCGCGGTGGGCGCCGTCCTGGTTTAACACCCAGTGCTGGCGATTCATCGTAGTCCGGGATGCCGACACGAAATCGGCACTGGTAGGTGCTCTCAACAGCACCAGAGCGGACGGTAGCAATCACGCCTCGGAAGCCACCAGAAACGCCCCGGTGGTCATTGTCGCCTGCGCTCAGCTCGGGGCGAGCGGTTATTACCGCGGTGAGGTAAATACGGACAAGGGTGACTGGTTTATGTTTGACGTGGCCCTGGCGATGCAGAACCTGGCGCTGGCCGCCCACGCACTCGGACTGGGCACGGTACATGTTGGCGCGATTGACGCTGGCAAAATCGCCAAGATACTGAACGTCCCTGAAGGTCTCGCAGTTGTCGAGGTGATGCCGCTCGGCTACCCAGACCAGGAAGCCAAGGCACCGCCACGTAAAGAACTGTCCGAGATAGTCTTCTACGAGAAGTTCCCGACCACCTAGCAGTGAGGTCAGGACTGTCTTATTATCATAAATTAGCCGGGTATACGAAAAGGCACCGGTAAAATCCTACTCTTACCAATACTTGCGCCTTAGTTTGCCGTATCCACCGTACTACTACTATAATAAGAAATATAAACTTGAGTATTTCCTTATATAACTATATCTACCAGGCAAGTATATCAACACAGGAAGGGTAATTAGATGGCAGAATATGGACTAGCAAACATTCGCAATCTTGCCTTGCTATCTCACAACAGCGCCGGTAAAACATCCCTGGCCGAGGCGATACTCTTCAATGCCAAGGTGATTAACCGGCTGGGCAAGGTGGATGACGGGAGCTCCACATCGGACTACGACCCCTCAGAACAGAAGCGCAATATCAGCATCAGTCTGAGCATGCTGCCCTACGAGTGGCAGAGTAATAAGATAAATCTCATTGACACGCCGGGCTACCCCGATTTTGTCGGTGAGGTCAAGTCGGGCATGCGTGTCAGCGAAGGGGCTATCATTGTGGTCTGCGCCGCCTCTGGCGTTGAAGTTGGTACGGAGCAGATATGGAGTTACGCTGAAGAGGCCAGTCTGCCACGCCTGGTTGTCATTAATAAAATGGACCGGGAAAATGCAAACTTCTCCCGCACGGTTGCTGAAATCCAGTCCAAGTTTGGCCGCCAGTGCGTACCGATACAGCTGCCCATTGGTGCCGCCAGCAGTTTTGAGGGAGTGGTCGACCTTCTAACGATGAAGGGCTACACCGGCACGGCAGCAACAGAGGGTGAAATACCCGAGGCCCTGCGGAGTGAGGTTGAATCCTACCGGGAGAAGCTGGTCGAAGGCATCGCTGAGGTTGATGATGCCCTCATTGAAAAGTACCTTGGAGGCGAGGAGCTCAGCCAGCAGGAAATGGTTACTGGTCTGCGACAGGGGGTAGTAACCGGCAAGATTATCCCGATTCTGGTAACCTCAGCTACAAAGAACATCGGCACCGGCCTGCTGATGGATGCCATATCTAGCTATATGCCATCACCGGCAGAGCGGGAAATTGCGCTCGCCAACGGCGGCACTATGGAACCGAGCCAGGAAGGGCCACTGGCTGCCCTGGTATTCAAGACCAGTGCTGACCCGTATGTCGGCAAACTCACCTACTTCCGCGTCTACAACGGGGCGCTCAGCAGCAATTCCCAGTCATGGAACAGCACAAAGGGTGAGAACGAGCGCATCGGCCAGCTATTCGTCCTCCGGGGCAAGAACCAGGAGCCGGTTACCCAGGTAACGGCGGGGGATATCGGTGCTGTCGCCAAACTGAACGTGACCGCCACCGGCGACACGCTCAGCACGCGGGACAAACCGCTGAAGATTGCCTTTGTCTCCTTCCCGGCACCCGTCTTCAGCGAAGCGGTCTATCCCAGGACCAAGGCTGACCTCGACAAGCTGGGAGCATCACTCGCCAAGCTGGTCGAGGAAGACCCCACCCTTCAGGTTCATCGGGATACCACCACCAACGAAACTATAATGTCCGGCCTGGGTGACACCCAGCTTGAAGTGGCCGCAGAAAAGATGGAGCGAAAATTCGGTGTTAATGTCAATCTGGAGACACCGAAAGTCCCCTACAAAGAGACAATTACGGTACCGACCAACGCCGAATACAAGCACAAGAAGCAGACCGGCGGACACGGCCAGTATGGGCATGTCCTGCTCGAGCTGGAGCCACTACCTCGTGGCACCGGCCGTGAATTCGGCAGCAGGGTAGTCGGTGGCACGATACCGAAGAACTACATCCCCGCCGTCGAAAAGGGCTTCAACGAGGCCGTCGAGGATGGAGTCCTCGCCCACTATCCGGTGGACGATATCAAGGTGACCGTTTACGATGGCAGTTATCACCCGGTTGACTCATCAGAGATATGCTTCAAGATTGCCGGTGCGGGTGCTATGAAGAAGGGACTGGCCGACGGCCATCCGGTCCTGCTGGAGCCGATTATGGACATCAAGGTGAGGGCACCGGAGGAGTATACCGGCGACATTATCGGTGACCTCAACACAAAACGGGCACAGGTGCAGGGGATGAACCCTGAAAACGGCATGAACGTCATTGATGCCCAGGTGCCGCTGGCGGAGGTGCTGCGCTACTCGATAGCCCTGAAGTCAATCACCCAGGGCAAGGGTACCTTTACCATGCAGCTCAGCCACTACCAGGAGGTACCCCCAGCTGTTGCCCAGAAGGTCATCGCCGCCCGGCAAGAGGAAAAAGAGAAGGCCTAGTTCCGTATAATCATCAAGAAAACAAAACGGGGCTGCTCTGACGAGCAGCCCCATTCTCTATCTTCAATCCGAAAGGTACTAGCTCAGCAGCTCCTTGAGCTTTTCCTTGAAGGCAGGAACGACCTTTTTCCAGTCACCAACGACACCGTAGGCAGCTTCCTTGAAGATATTGGCATCAGCGTCCCGGTTAATGGCAATGATGTTCTTCGAGCCGCTGCAGCCGGCAAGGTGCTGGCTGGAACCCGAAATAGCCACGGCAATATAGACATCCGGCGAGACAATTTTCCCTGTCAGACCTACCTGCATGGTATCCGGCACCCAGCCGTTATCACACGGTGGCCGGCTGGCACCCACGGCTGCCTTGAGCAGCTTGGCCAGTTCTCCCAGCTCTTCGAAGCCCTCGGGGCCACCAATGCCCCGGCCTCCGGAGACAACCACGCTGGCGTCTTCCAGCTTGATTCCCTCGACCTCTTCAAGCACCTTCTCCATGACCTCGGTCCTGATAGCCGAAGCATCCAGTCCAGCATCGATATTAACGACCTCGCCCTTGCGGGAATCGTCACGTGCCAGCGGCTCCCCGGCCTTCATTCTGAGGGTCGCCATCTGCGGCATCGATTCCGACGTGAAGATTGCCCGGGCGTTGCCACCGTAGACCGGCTTGGTCTGGAGTAGCAGCTTGGAGTCAGGGTCAATCGCCAGCTCGACACAGTCCAACGTAACCGTAGTATCCAATTTGAAAGCGAGCCGGGGTGCCAGGTCACGGCCAACCGAGTTCTGGCCCATGAGCAAGACCTTGGGCATGACCTCTTTAGCAACCTTCTCCATGACTGCCACGTAGGAATCCGTGCGGTAGTCTTTGAGCAGTGGGTCCTCAACCACGTAGACCTTGTCGGCACCAAAGGCAATCGCTTCCTGAGCGAGAGCGCCAACTCCGCTACCAACCATCACTGCGGAAAGCTCCTCGCCCAGGTCATCGGCAAGCTTCCGGCCAGCACCGAGCAATTCGGTGGCGATTCCGGCCAGCTTACCATCTCCGACCTCAGCCAGAATCATTACGCCTTTATTATCAGCCATCTGAATTTCCTCCTTATTGCAAAGCACGATAGCAGTCCTGCCGGACCACTAAAGCAGCTTTGCCTCCGACAGTCTTATAGCCAGATTGGCACCAGCGTCTGACTCGTCCTCCCCCTCAATAATCTCGCAGGTGCCCTCACGGACGGGCTGGAACAGCCTGAGCATCTTGGTACGCCGGCCAGTGGCGCCAATCTGTGAGGCATCGATTCCGAGGTCAGCCGGTGCCCAGACAATAGGCTCCTTGCGTTTGGCCGCCATGATACCCTTGATGGTGGCGTATCGGGGTTCACCAAGCTCGTTGCTGACGGTAATCAGGGCCGGTAGAGATACCCAAACAACCTCGTAGCCGTCCGGGATGACCCGCTCTACTTTGGCTTTACCATCCATAACCTCTACCTTTTTCGCCAGGGTTACGCTGGGCAGGCCAAGTAATTCGGCGAGACCGGAGCCCACCTGCCCCGAGTCCCAGTCGGCTGCCTGCCGGCCACAGAAGACGATGTCGTACTCGCCGATTTTCTTGATGGCTGCCGCCAGGGCAGTAGCGGTCGACCAGCTATCGCCGCCATCAAAGGCGGGGTCTTCGAGCAGGACGAGCTCATCGGCCCCCATCGACAGAGGCTTCTTGACGACATCTCGCAGCAGGCCAGTACCCAGACTCACAGCCGTAATCTTGCCACCCATGGCGTCCTTTATCCGTAGCGCTGCCTCCACAGCCTGCTCATCAAAAGGACTGATTACGGGCGGAACGCCGGCCGGTGGCACTACCGAGTTTTTCGCAGTGTCAATCTTGAAGCTGGCCGGTGGCGCTTCCGGATCGATTACCTGTTTGACACAGACAATCATATTCATCGTGTGCGGTTCCTCCTTATGCATATTGTTCCCTTAGAGAAATTACGGAAAACCCAATTGTGTACTTTATCATCAAAGGGAATTCAGCGTCAAGTTATCCGGATGACTTTCCCTATTTTCGCGCCACGACCACCATACGCCGGGCGGTGTGGTCATAGGGACTGCCGTCAAGACCGCCATAGACGTCAACGGATGTGAACCCGCACTTTTTCAGGAGTGAGACTATTTCCGTGGCCGAGTATAGGCGGTGCGATACCTCTCCTTCAATACGCTCGTTTCCTTTGAGCATTATCCAGCGGTTCCACATCCAGCCCCAGTTCTGGCTCACCTTCCGCTCCTGGAGCCAGATGATGCCGTCTTCCTCGGACCAGTTCCTTTCCAGAAAGATACGGGCAAGGACCTCCTTACCCATAATATCCATCAGAAAAAGACCACCGGTTTTGAGAGAACGGTAGACATTCATCACCACCTGCCGGTCTTCTTCCGGGTCTTCGAAGTAACCGAACGAGGTGAACATATTTATGACAGCATCATAAGTGCCCGGACGGGAAAAGACTCGCATATCCTCCTGGACGAACTCAATCCCCAGCCCTTCGGCTCGAGCGCGCTCTCTGGCCTGTTCCAGGTATTTACCCGTTCGGTCTACCCCAGTCACACGTAAACCCCGGCGGGCCAGCTCCAGCGAGTGCCTCCCCTGTCCACAGCAAAGGTCAAGTACACCTATACCCGGTTGGATATTCAGCAGAGAAATGATACCGTCGACCTCAGCCGGTGTACCCCCCCAACGCTGGCGGGAGAACATCGTCGGTCCCCATACCGCCCAGAAGGCGTCATCTTCGTGCCAGGGAGTTGTCTGCGGCATAATTCTACCCCCATCAGGCGATTAACACCGGGTACAACAGTGAACTTAGATTATGCCTTCTTCAGCAAGCCGGGTCAAGTCTTCACGGCTGTGCCCGAGCAGTCCGCAGTAGATCTCCTCGTTGTGCTCCCCTACTGCCGGGAAGGAGCGTTGTAACTCAGTCGGGGTGCCGGACATACGAATGGGCAGGCCGGTGACCGGCACTTTACCGCTACCATCGGGGAAAGGCACCTCGGTCAGCATCTCTCGCGCTACTACCTGGGGATTGCTGGCAACCTCGGTCTGCTCGTGGCAAATTCCCGCAGGGATGGGTATCTTCTCCGCGGCAGCCATAATTTCCTCGGCAGGATGCGAGACCACCCACTCCGCAACCACCGGGTCAATAACATCGCGGTGCTCCCAGCGGGCCAAATCATTGTGGAACCGCGGGTCCTCTGCCAAATCGTCGCGGCCAATGAAACGGCAGAACCGCCGCCAGATGGAGTTAGTGATAATGGCCAGCATTACCCACCGGCCATCTTTCGTCTTATAAAGGTCGCTCGGCCCCAACCACGGACCGCGATTGCCGGTCTGCTGACGAAGTTTACCACCCGTCTCCCACTCCCCTATGGTCGGTGCCATTATGGTAACAGCGGTCTGCAGCAGGGCAGTCTCTATCATCTGCCCCTCCCCGGTCCGCTCCCGGTGATAGAGGGCAGAAACGACACCCACCGCCGTCAGACTGGCCGTCAGGTAGTCGGTGTGAGGTGTCTGCTCTTTGGTTGGGGGTCCGGGTAAGCCACTTATAGCCATTGCCCCGGACATCGCCTTAGCAATCTGGTCAAAGCCAAGACGGTGACTGTAGGGACCGGTTGTGCCGAAGGCGGATACATCAGCGAAGATGATATCCGGCTTTATTTTCTTCAGGTCATTGTAGGTGATGCCCAGGGCTTTGGCGGCCTCAGGGCTGAAGTTTTCTATCACTACATCCGAGCGCTTTACCAGTTCGTGCAACATCGCCCGGCCACGCTCAGTCCTCTCAAAGTTAAGCGATATGCCCTTTTTATTACGGTTATGATTGACAAAACCATAGCTATCACCTGTCGGTGCCAGCAGACCGAGGTATCGGTCCTGCCCACCACCGGGTCTTTCCACCCGGATAACCTCGGCACCGAGGTCAGCCAGCAGCATACCGCAGAACGGACAGGCGATGAAACGTCCCAGGTCAAGCACCCTGATATCGGCTAGTAGTCCCGCCATTCGAGAACCTCCCTTTTAAAGACGTCAAGACAACGACACGCTGATTACCCGCTCGATACCACTCAGGTCCGGCATTGTCCCTATTTGGGCGCCGGGAAACAGACCACGCAGCAGGATAGTGACAGCCTCCGCCTGGCCCTGCCCTACCTCCAGAATTAGATGGCCACGAGGACGAAGTTTACTACCAGCCTGGCGGCAGAGCTGACGTATTTGCTGCAGCCCATCGACGCCGCCAGCAAGGGCCAGACGCGGCTCGGCGCTGACCGGCCCGGAGCTGGGCAGGTCGGCTTCACGGACGTACGGCAGATTGGCGGTTATTATGTCAACAGTCTCCGGCAGGACTTCAAGCAAATTCCCCTTCAAAAGACGCACCCTGAGTTCGACCTCGTGCTTCTGGCAGTTTTTACGCGCTACTGTAAGGGCGTCAGCGGAGACATCAGTGGCATAGACTATCGACTCGGGTAGCTCCAATGCCAGCACAATGGCAACGGCGCCGCAGCCGGTACCGACGTCTGCCAGTAGAGGAGCTTCATAACCACGGGCAAGCTCGATTGCCTTCTCCACCAGGAGCTCCGTCTCCGGCCGTGGCACCAGGACACGGTTGTCAACCAGAAAATCACGCCCGTAGAACTCACGGCGTCCCAGGATATAAGCGGTAGGTTCATCACGACAGCGTCGCCTAATTAATTGACGAAAGGCGGCATACTGATGTGGGCTTAACTCGCAGTCAAGCTCCAGGTGCAACTCCGCCCGAGTTTTCTTGAGGACATCCCTGAGCATAATCTCAGCTTCAAGCGGGGCGTCTTCTATTTCGTACTCCTCAAGCATCCGCCGCCCATTAGTCAGGGCCTGTCTTACAATCACGCCAGTTGTTCCTGTAGCTGTTTTGCCTGGTCATCGGTGGCGAGGGCATCAATAAGCTGGTCGAGGTCTCCCTCCATAATACGGTCCAGGTTATGCAGATTGAGACCAATACGGTGGTCAGAAACGCGGTCCTGCGGGAAGTTATAGGTACGAATCTTCTCAGAGCGGTCACCGGTGCCTACCTGGGAACGGCGCTGCGTGCTCACCTCTGACTCCTGCCGCCGCCGCTCGATATCGAGCAGCCGGGCACGGAGCACCGCCATAGCTTTCGTTTTGTTCCTTAGCTGCGACCGCTCGTCCTGGCAGACGACAACCATTCCGGTGGGCAGGTGAGTAATACGGACTGCCGTGGCAACCTTGTTGACGTTCTGTCCCCCGGCCCCGCCACTGTGGAAGATGTCAATCCTCAGGTCGTCGGGGTTGACATCCAGCTCCACTTCCTCGGCCTCAGGCAGAACGGCTACAGTGGCGGTGGAGGTGTGAATCCGGCCGGAAGACTCAGTGACCGGCACGCGCTGCACCCGGTGGACGCCCCTCTCATACTTAAGTCGACTGAAGGCACCTTTTCCCCTTATCTCGAAAATTATCTCCTTGAAACCACCGATACCGCTCTCATTGGCGCTGATAATCTCGACATGCCAGCCCCTCTCCTGTGCGTACCGGGTATACATACGAAAGAGGTCGGCGGCAAACAGCCCCGCCTCATCACCACCGGCCCCCGCGCGGATTTCCATGATGATATCCTTCTCGTCATTGGGGTCTTTAGGTACCAGGGCCAGCCTTAACCGCTCGCCCAACTGGTCCAGCTTTGATTCCAGTTCGGCCACCTCCTGTTTGATTAGGGCAGCCATCTCCTCGTCCTGCTCGGCACGCAGCATCTCCCTGGTCTCTTCCAGCGACTTCTCAGCAGCCCGGTACTCCCGGTATATAGTCACCACATCGTCGATAGCGGCCTTTTCCTGGGCCAGCTTTTGTAACTCTTTCGGGTCGGCGGCAATTGCCGGGTCTGCCATCCGCCGGTCGATTTCCTCGTATCGATTATCTATCTTTTCCAGCCTATCCCACATGTTGAACCACCGATAGAATTATAGCACAGGCCTGGGTAATACTTAAGGAAATGCGTTGATATGATATGGGGCTCGCCCCTGTTTGGTAGTGGCGGCCCCATCCCCCTGACCCCCTTCCCCAGAGGGGAAAGGGGAATAAAAATAAGAGAGGCGGCGCCCCTCTTTAACTCCCACCCGACAGTGTCCGAGGCGATATATTCTCCCCCAGTCTCCGTCACTTTATAAGGTGAGAAAGCGCTTGCCTGAGAATCAGCCCTCCCACCGTTTTGGGGTGTCCAGAGGGGTGGAACCCCTTTGGAACGGGGGATTCCAAGGGGGTATCCCCCTTGGAATATCTCCTATTCGCAGAAATAAAAAGGTACTATTCCAGTAACTTCAGGACTTCACTCAATGATGAAACCCTGAGACCACCCCACTCCTCAGGTTTAATTCGATAGATGTCATCATAATCCCTGTCACCGGGAACACGAATCAGGACAGGGCTCATACCAACATTAGCCGCACCGGCAAGCTCCTGGCTGCTCCCATCACCGACATAGAGACAGCCCTCTGGCTGCACATCAAGCTGGGCTGTCACCAGTTGATAGATACGGGGGTCGGGCTTGATTATCCCCACCAGACAGGAGAACGCGGCTACGTCTATTAGTGGAGCCAGAGGCAGGTCTTCCCAGATAGCTGGCATTTCGTGTGAGCAGTCGCTAATAAGGCCGGTCTTATAACCTTCCGACTTTAATTTCGAGAGTACGTTAACTGCGTCTGGTCTTACTCTAATCACTTTCCTGGTCATATCAAACCTGATTCTGGTAGCACGTTCGATTTGAGCATTATCCGGATTCACGCCGAGCTCCCGGCAGACATGCTCAATAACACCGACGGGGCTTTCGAGCACTCCGCTCATCCGCTCCTCCCACAGGTCCAACCATAGTCCAGCAAAATCATCCGGTGGAGCCGAAAGCACCGTGGCCATTTCTGTTATTGTCCAACGGTATTCTTCAAACGAGAAGTTGTCGATCAGAGTCCCGAATAAATCGAAAATAACAGCCTTGTATTTCATTGATTCATCCCCTGTATCAATACAAAACAAGTTGAACTACTCGACCAGTGACAACAACTCCGTAAGGGAAGTAATAGTGGGGCCATTCCACTCTTCCCTGACAACAAAATCCTCTACGGGGGCACGGATAAGAACAGGGGTCATACCTACCTTAGCAGCACCGGTTAGCTCTTGACTACCCCCATCACCAACATAGATACAGTCCTCCGGTTGTACCCCCAACCGCTCCGTAGCTAAAAGATAAATGCGGGGGTCTGGCTTCAGTATACCTGCTGAAGAGGAAAACACCGTTACGTCGAAGATTGAAGCGAGAGGTATATCTGGCCAGATTGCCGGAGCAGCAGGAGTGCAGTTGCTGACAAGGCCTATCTTGAGGCCCTGAGATTTCAGGTGAGAAAGCACCTCTAAAACATCCGCTCTGGGCGCAAACATCACGCCTCCCTTGAAATCATGCCTAATCCGTGCGGCACGCCTGGTATCATCCTGCTCCGCCTGAACCTCAAGTCGCTGACAAATATATACAACATTATCTTCAATACTATTAAAACCACCCGTATTTCTTTCATAGTAGGTATCTGACCACAGTCGCCGGAAATCACTGTAAGATACGCCCAGCGTCGATGCCATTTGCCCGAGTACAACCTCATACTCTGGCCCGGAGTAGTCGTCAACCAACGTCCCAAACAAATCAAAGATAACGGCTGCGTATTTCATTGATTCATTCCATGTACCAATACAAAACAAGTTGAGCTACTCGACCAGAGCCAGAACTTCTGTCAGCGACAAGACCATAGGACCATCCCATTCTCCTCTGGCATCGTCCGGAAGCGGGCTCTCAAATTCCTCACCGAAGACCTGAATCATCAGAGGGCTCATGCCAATCCGGGCAGCCCCAGCGAGTTCCTGACTGGCCCCATCACCGACATAGAGGCAGCCCTCTGGTTGTACCCCCAGCTGCTCCACAGCCAACCGATAGATACGTGGGTCGGGCTTCCGCACACCGGCAGCACTGGAAAACACCGTTACGTCAAAGAACGGAGCCAGAGGTGTATCCCGCCAGATTACCGGGGCATCAGGAGAGCAGTTGCTGATAAGCCCAACCTTGAAACCCTGTGACTTCAAGTGGGTAAGCACCTCGATGGCATCTGGCCGTGGCTCCATTGTCCGAACAGAATTATCAAATCTGTCCTTAGCAGCCAACCTGATTTCAGCACCACCAGCAGGCACTCCGATTTTATCGCAGATATACTTGATGTTTGCCTCGATAGTAGGAAAAACCCCGGTGCTACGCTTAACACCGGTGTCAAACCACCACCGCGAGAACTCATCATGCCGCACTGAGAGGATTGAGGCCATTCGCTTCAGCCCGACCAGATATCCCTGGTTAGACGGGCTCCGTACCAGTGTCCCGAATAGGTCAAAGATGACGGTTGCGTATTTCATTGATCCATTCCCAGTACCAATACAAAATCAGTTAAGCTACTCAGCCAGCGCCAGAATTTCTGCCAGCGAAGAGACCACAGGGCCATCCCACCCTCCAGTATCAATCTGATAGACGCCATTGATATGCTCATCCTCAGGAACACAGAGGAGAACAGGGTTCATGCCGACCTGAGCAGCACCGGGCAGTTCCTGACTGGCCTCGTCACCAACATAGAGGCAGTCCTCTGGTTGTATTCCCAGTTGTTCCGTAGCCAGCAGATATACACGCGGGTCTGGCTTCATTATACCTGCCGAACTGGAAAACACCGTTGCGTCAAAGAAGGGTACGAAAGGTGTATCCTTCCATACTACGGGAGTATCACAGGAACAGTTACTGACGAGCCCAATCTTAAAACCCTGCGACTTCAGGCGGGTAAGCACCCCGATGGCATCTGATCGTGGTCTCATCGTCTGTACAACGAAGTCGAGCCTTATCCCCACAGCCTGCCTGATTTCTGCATAATGAGCAGGTGCCCGCAGTTGTTCGCAGATATACATCATGTTGTCTTCGATACTCTTGATGACCCCTATATTACGTTCGCGTGCAGTCTCAAACCAAACACGATTAAAATCATCCAACGGCACCGAGAGGGACGCGGCCATTCGCTCCAGTACAAGCTGATATTCTTGTCTGAACATGCCCGGTACCAGCGTCCCCCACAAATCAAAGATCACGGCTTTGTATTCCATTCGTCTTATCTCACCCGACCGTCTTGCCCGGCTCAATCATACTACCCGGCCCCACCCTAGCACCAGCCATGACCGTCACGTGGTCGCCGAGCACCGCTCCATCAACATTGCTGTCATTATTGAGCGTACAGTTGTTGGCAACTACCGATGACTGCACTCTTACCCAGCCACCCAGCCGGACATCATGCCATATAACCGAGTCCTCGATAATACTGCCCTTCCCGATGGTACATCCGGCCCCGATGACTACAGGACCAATTATCTGTGCCGTGGGGTCTATATTGCACCCCTCCCCGACAAGCACCCCTTCATCCTTCCCTGGTATATACCAGGCGCTCTTACCACTGAGCAGGTCACGGTGAAGTTGTAGATACTTTTCCGGCGTGCCCACATCCATCCAGTAGCCGGAAGAGGGGAAGGCATAGACAGGCTGACCGCTGCTTACCAGCAACGGGAAGGTCTCCCGCTCGATGCTGACCTGTTTCCCCGAGGGTATCTGTGCCAGCACCTCCGGCTCGAGGACATACGTTCCGGCGTTTATCATATTGGTGGTTATCTCGTTTAGGTCGGGCTTCTCCAGAAACCGCTTCACCCGGCCAGTGGGGTCGGTCTCAATCAGTCCGTAGGCAGTCGGGTCTTCAACAGGGACAAGGGCAATCGTCGCCGTAGCGTTTTGCTCCCTATGAAACGCCAGCATCTCCGTTAGGTCAAGGTCAGTAAATATATCGCCATTCAGGGCGAGGAAAGTCCCGTCCAGGTACCTTTCGACGTTCTTTATCGCCCCGGCGGTACCCCGCGGGCTATCTTCAATCACGTAGGTAATCCTGACCCCGAAGCGGCCGCCATCGCCGAGGTAGCTCTCAATCGGCCCGGCCAAATGGTGTTGCGCCAGGACGATTTCTTTCACCCCGTGCCGGCTGAGGTTCTGGATAACGTACTCCAGGAACGGCCGGTTGAGCACCGGCACCATTGCCTTGGGTGTGTTGGTGGTGAGGGGGCGGAGCCGGACGGCCTGCCCACCCACCAGGATTACTGCCTGCATCGAACCCCTGTCCTTCTGCTTTTTACACAGGGCTTAACCAGGTTTCGACCACCCCCCTAGCCCCCTTCCTGGCCAGGAAGGGGGAAAGAATTATATCCGGGGGACACCCCCAGACCCCCGCCATAGGGGCTTTGCCCCTCTGGACTCCCCTTTTTTCGGCACCTGGCTAGATTCTACCATAAAATGTGCAGACTCTCTCCTAACCCCCCATTCCCCTCTTTAGTGTAAGTGTCGCCAGGACAGAGGTTGCCACGGTAAAGCCGACTAGCACCAGCAGTTCGAAGCCGACGTCAATCAGGCTCATCCCGGAGAGCATGATATCCCGCAGGCCATCTACGCCGTATTTAAGCGGGAGAAACCTGCCTATCCACTGCAAGTACTCCGGCATCTGCTCCACGGGCCAGATAACGCCGCAGAGGAATACCTGCGGGAAGAGGATGAGGGGAATGAACTGTACCATCTGGAACTCGTTGCGGGCGAAGGTGGAGATAAAGATGCCTAGGTTGACAGCTCCGGCAATGATGACAATCTGAAAGACGAATATCTGCCACAGGTCTCCATTATAGTTAACATCCAGCACGTAGATGGTGAACAGCAGGATAATCAGTGTCTGTGCCAGGGCAAAGAGAAAGAAGCCTAACAGGTAGCCGAGGACCACGTCCAGTCGTGATACCGGTGACGC
Source organism: uncultured Dehalococcoidales bacterium (assembly GCA_964611805.1). Taxonomy (GTDB): domain Bacteria; phylum Chloroflexota; class Dehalococcoidia; order Dehalococcoidales; family Fen-1064; genus W589. The sequence continues at coordinate 18,604 of CAZTBG010000011.1, forward strand.
CATCAACCGCTCCATTGTGCCCTGCGAACGCTCCCTGAGGAAGCTGATACCGGTAAGGAGGAAGCTGAAAAAGAGCGCCATCGTTGCCAGCAGCGCCGGGGCAATCTGGTCGAGCACTATCCCTTCGGGAAAGCTCAGGCCGATGAGGGTCATCACCACCATCGGCACGGCTATAATCAGAACCATAGTGCGACGGTCTCGGAGCAGCTGGCGGCAGACGCGTCCGGCAATCGTAAAGGCATACCTAGGCAGCATTTCCACCCCCACTCCGCACATAGTACAGAAAGGCATCCTCCAGGGTCGCCTGTCCGGTATCGTTCCTCAGTTCGTCGGGGCTGCCCTGGGCAATGACTCTACCGTCACGCATGAAGGCAAGACGGTCGCAGTGGGCGGCGTCGTCCATGGTGTGGCTGGAAACGACGATAGTGACCCCCTGCTTGTTCAGGCTGGCAAAGTGCTCCCAAAAGGTGACCCTCAGCTCCGGGTCAAGACCGACCGTCGGCTCATCGAGGAGTAGCAGGGGGGGATTATGGACAATGGCACAGGCCAGGCTAACCCTCTGCCTCATACCACCGCTCAACTTGGTTACGGAATCGTTGCGGCGCGACCAGAGGTCAATCAGCCGAATGGTCTTCTCCACCTGCCGGGCACGCTCGGCCCCATCGCTCAGACGATTAATCTTTGCGAAAAAGTCCACATTCTGCCGTACAGATAGCTCATTATAAAGGGAATATAACTGCGGCATATAGCCGAGGCGAGAAGCCACACGCCGCGAAGGTGTCTCCCCCAGTACCCGGACGCTGCCACGCTTCGGCTTGAGCAGGCCCACCAGCAACCGGATGAGGGTGGTCTTTCCCGCGCCGTTAGGGCCAAGCAGTCCGAAGCTGATACCGGCAGGAATCGTCAGAGATAGCGCGTCAAGCGCCCTGATGTTACCATAGCGGAAGGTTACCTCATTGATGTCGACCGCAACCCGGCTGGAATCTGATGTCACCATTGATGACCATAATAGATGGGACGGAACGTAAAATCAAGCAGGGCGGAGAGTACCTTAGCCGCCTGCTCCGATTTGCCGGGTAATAATTGCCAGCACCTGCTCCGGATTTCTCGTGGAAAACATGAACTCACGGGCCCAGCCCTTCCGTAGCCGCAGTACCACTCCGGGAGCGCCAATAACATTGAAAGCAAGCCGCCACCGGCCTCCGACCCGGGCAAGACGGGCACCCCAACCCCCGTAACCCAGCGGCGAGGAGCTATCAAGGAAACCTTCTTCGATGTCGCCCCAGAGTATCGTTTTCTTTATCAGACCATAGGCCACCGTTACCGATTGGCCGTTTATCCTGATGACCAGAGTCATGAAATTAGCCACCAGGTAGGTGATGGCCGCCATGAAGATGAACATCACCAAGTAGAACCAGTTAGGGGCGGGGCGGCTGCCAAGCGGTCCGGAGACCAGCTGCAGGACAAAGAGGGCGAGCATCAGTAGCGTGACAAGGAGTATTACCAGCGTGGCGACCGCGGCCAGGAGAAATGGCAGGGCCTCTTCGTAGAACTCGTCTTCAGGCACTCTTTATTTCACCTCTCGGCGACTATTGATTTCGCGTTCAAGCTGAACGACGTATTCCTTCATGTATTCGACAAGTGGCTTCGCCAGCCGTTTGGCCGTTTCCGTATTCAGGTTGTCATATAAGCTTATCTGGAAATTAATCTGGTCAATAATGGTATCACCTATCCCCAGCCCTTGAGCGAACCTCTCGTCAAATTCTCTGCCGGACAGTCCCCAGGTATCACCCTTGAAATTTTCAGGGTCATATTCTGGCTTGGCAGCTTTGGATGTAAACGCCCTCATCAGTCCGACAGCACCAATAGAGTCCATCGTGTCAGCATCACGGATGATTTCCAGTAACCTTCCCTTTTCCCCCATACTCTTGAGAAGGTCAGCTACCAGTGAAGGCGGCGAGCAATGATGTTTGACTGCTGATGTAATCTGTTCGATTTGCTCTTCAGTCAAAGGGAGGTTCTCTTTCAAGAAACTCCTCGCAATTTCGGCCCCCACTTGACCGTGCCTGTATCTCTCACTTTCTTCATCAATATACGGTAAGCCAATATCGTGCAACAGCGCGGCGATTTCGACTATCTCCAGGTCTTCAAACCTTTCTTCTCCAGCGATTCGCAGTGCCCAACGCCGGACACGGTCAACATGCTTGAAGTCGTGGGCGACTGCCCTGGTCATTTTTGACCTGACATAGTCTTCTATCTGCTGGATTTCTTCCATGAGCAGAGAAACTACTTCCGCCCCATCTGAGAGAGGAGCCAGGAGACCCAACGGTCGATTCCATCACCGGTTGTGCAGGAGACCTCGAAAATATCCAGCTTCCGGTTCACTCCCCTGACCGCTTCACGGAACCTGTCGGAATCAAACTTAACGTACGGTAAAAGGTCAGTCTTATTGAGCACCACAGCATTTGCAATAAGGAACATTGCCGGATATTTTATCGGCTTATCGTCACCCTCCGGGACACTGGCGACCACGACCTTACAGTGCTCACCGAGATTGAACTCGGCCGGGCAGACCAGGTTGCCCACATTCTCAACGAGCAGCAGGTCGATATCCGCCAGGGGCAGATTGTCCAGGGCATTACAAATCATACTGGCGTCGAGGTGGCACTCACCGCCGGTATTTATCTGCACCACCGGTACGCCCTGCCCGGCTATCAGTTCGGAGTCGAAAGTAGAACTGATATCACCCTCAATAACACCGACTCGTACCTTGCCCTGAAGTGCTTTTATCGTCTCAAGGACAAGGCTGGTCTTGCCAGCGCCCGGTGACGCCATCAGATTCACTGCAAAGACATTGTGCTTGTCCAGCAATTGTTGGTTGTTCCGCGCCATCTGGTCGTTGGCACCAAGAATGTCCTTGAGCACCTTTATTTCCATTTACTCCACCTCAATACTTGCCACCAACCCGGATTACTGAACCGAGTAAAGGTAGTGAAATAGAAGAGGCCTCGTCACTCTGAAATCAACACACCCTAGAGAGACGAAGCCCGCTACCTGTTCCCGCAACCCCCTCTACTCCGGAGGCGGTGGGTAAAGCCTGCTTATCCAGTCCTGTTTAGACAGCGACGACTTCCTTGACTTCAGGCAACTTCTCTTTGAGAATCCGCTCAATCCCCATCTTCAGGGTCATCGTGGACATAGGACAGCCGGCACAGGCACCAGTCAGTCTCAGGCTGACCATGCCGTCATTAACACCCACCAGCTCAACATCGCCACCATCAGCCTGTAAAGCAGGCCTTATCTCATTCAGTATTGCCTCTACTTTCTCGTTCATCAATTGCCTCCCAATTCTCTGCATTTCAGGGTTTACGGCGGGCTCCCGCCATACTATTTATTCACCCTCCACACTTTGATATTGACATTTCAGACTGAGATTGTCAAGTAACTCCGCGGGCGTCTTCAACCCGACCGTTTTTAGTTAGGCAGAAGTACCTTAACAATTGAATATTAACATACAAAGAGTCAGTCTGAGCTAGTCATTTAGTTCTTCAATCCACTGCTCAGCCCATTCAATCCACTCAGGATTATCGGTAAGTGTGACGAACTTTTCAAAGTCGGCCATAGCTTCAGTTTCTCTACTCAACTGTTTATATGCAAGACCACGATTATAATAGGCCATAGCAAGCTCCGGGTTAAGCTCAATGGCCTCGTTATAATCCTCGATGGCCTGCTCCAACTGGCCTAATTTGTAATAGGTGGAACCCCGGTTGTTGTAGGCTTCAGCAAATTCTGGGTCAAGGCGGATGGCTTCGTCATAGTCATCGATGGCCCACTGTAATTGTCCTAGGTTGCGGTAGGCGAGGCCCCGGTTGTAGTAGGGCAAGGCTGAATCAGGGTCGAGTTGGATGGCCTCGTCATAGTCCTCGATAGCTCTCTCGAACTGCCCAAGATTGGCATAGGCTCTCCCCCGGTTGTTATAGACGCAAGCATGTTCAGGGTCGAGTTGGATAGCCTCGTCATAGTCCTCTATTGCCCGCTCGAGCTCCCCAAGACTAGCGTAGGCGATACCCCGCAGGTCATAGGCTCCCGCATGCTCTGGGTCGAGCTCTATAGCTTTATTGCAGTCAACCAGTGCCTGCTCGAACTGGCCTTGCAGACCATAGACTTCGGCTCTTTGTGTATAAATATGAACAAGATTAGGGTCAAGCTCGATAGCATTATTGAAATCGGCGAATGCTCGCTCCCACTGCCCTCTTTCTCCATAGACTCGTCCTCTAACCGAGTATGACAGGGCCAATTCAGCGTCGAGGTCGATGGCTCTATTACAATCAGCGATTGCCAAGTCGTATTGTTCCTCAGAGCTATAGCAGCGGGCTCTATTGGCATAGGCATAGGCGCAATCAGGATTGAGTTCGATAGCCTTGTTGCACTCCTCCATAGCCTCATCGTAACGCCCTTGATTGCACAACTCATAGGCTCGGTCGGCGTGCCACTCAGCAGTGTGCCCACAGGCTGCAAGGACAGTACCAGTCAATAAAGTGACTGCAAGCAGAAGGATAATACCAGTTCGATACATCACCCACCTCCTCATTCGATTTCGGGTGGAGTGAGCGTATCGTGTGCAAAGGATAACACCGTGAACGTGGAAAGTCAAAGGGGGAAAAAGGAACCATTTTACATAGCCGTTGATTGGATGATAAACTCGATGATAAACTCAGAACCAGAAGAGTTGCGGAATCAGGAGGAACGGAAAAATGTCTAGTGCCCTGGCTGGTATTAAGGTTATTGATGTTTCACAGGTGGCAGCCGTACCCGTGGCGGCCAGACACCTGGCAGACTTCGGAGCAGATGTTGTGCATATCGAGAACCCGAGGACAGGCGATTCCTGGCGGGTCTACCAGGCCGGTCAGGGTACCGGGAGGGCAGGTGCGCCATCGGAGATTAACTACAACTGGGAGAACTTTAATCGTAACAAGAGAAGCGTCACTATCGACATCGCCCAGAAGGGCGGCCAGGAGGTCATCTACAAATTTGTGGAAACGGCAGACGTGTTCCTGACAAATCTACGACCATTCGAGCTGAAAAGATACAACCTGCAATACGAGACCCTGAGCAAGCTCAACCCCAGACTGATATACGCCGCCCTCACCGGTTTTGGCAAGAAAGGCCCGGAGAGGGATGCCCCGGCCTATGACGCCACCGCCTACTGGACGAGGTCGGGTATCCCGCACATGTTTACCCGGCCCGGTATGTCCCAACCAGGGTTCCGCCCGGCCTTCGGAGATAATCTCGCCGGAATGGCCCTGGCCTACGGTGTCATGACCTCCCTGTATGTGCGCGAAAAGACCGGAAAAGGCCAGGAAGTAGACGTGGCCCTGCTTCATGCCGGACTCTATCAACTTGGCTTCGACATCGCCGGAGCCCTGGCCACCGGGCTGGACTACAACGACTGGTGGGATGAACCTCCACCCGACGTGGTCGCCGCCGCCGAGGCAGGGCTTGCCCCCGCAAGGGCCTTCTTCAGAAGCAAAGCCCCCAACCCACTCTCCGGGCGGTACACAACTAAAGATGGCAGAATCATTACGATAGTCGCCCTCCAACCCGACCGCTACTGGGGCATGTTCTGCCGGGCCCTCGGGCTTGACGAACTGGAGAACGACCCCCGGTTCAACACGATTGAGGGCAGGGAGGAAAATAACGCTATCCTCTACCCGATGCTGGACGAGGCTTTTGCCAGTAAGACACTGGACGAATGGAAACCCCTTCTCGAAGGAATCCCATACGCAGTGCACCAGAACCTGCACGAGGTTATCAACGACCCCCAGGCCAGGGCTAATGACTTCTTCGTAGCCTACGACCACCCCACCCATGGCCGCCTTGAGGTACTGGCAAACCCGGTCATGCTCAGTGAGACTCCGGCCACGATAAGAATGCCAGCCCCGGAGGTCGGGCAGCATACCGAGGAAGTCCTCCTAGAGTACGGCTACACGTGGGAGGATATTGCTCAGTTCAAAGATAAAGGCATTATCGCCTAGGGGTTGGCCTTGAACAGCATCCGGGACAGCCGCTAATTTTCGAGCGTATGTTACGCGGTTGGGTCTATCACGCGCCCGACAAACAGTATTGTACCCGTCTCAATATCCCGAATCAGGAAGATAAAGGGATGGTCAACCGTCACCTCGACGGGTTCTTCCGGCATCGCCGTTAGCTGCATAATCACCGCCGTGGCGGCGGCCGCTTCCGTACCGGCCTCATCGACGGAGACAAACGCCTTGTGGATGACCTCTGCTATTTGGAGGTCTCTCCCACCTGTCATTCCTGAGAAGTCCGCGGCGTCCGTGAAGGCAATCGGCATACCCATTGCCGACAGGGTGTCCTTAAGCCCGAATCCGGACTCGAATTCGAACTTGGGCATTGTCAGGGCGACCTCTTGTGATTCCAGGCCATCTATAATAGCGTCCACGAGGGCGGCATCCAGTGAGCCTTCGAACGTCTCGAACTGCCCCTCCTCAGGGAGCAGGATTACCATGGATAGTTCGCGGCCATCATAGGGGAGCTCGACCGCCTGATAACCATCACCTTCGGCATAGCCGAATGACTCCGTTTGCGTCATCAGCGGTACGGTGACTTCACTCCCATCGAGCAAGTAGAACGGACCGTTGTAGGTAGCATCTTCCTCAAAGGGATATTCCCACGCCGCATTGAAGTAAATAGCATTGGTGAGGACGAGACGCGTAAGGATAGTAATGACACCCGGCGGAATCAGGTCTTCGATGCGACCCTCCGTCTGGTCACTGACCCAGTCGTTGATGGTAACGCGCGACTTCTCAGTCTCATTGATAAAATCCACGAGCCGCAGCCCGGCACCATAGTTCTCGGCCAGGACATCGAGGAATTCATCCAGAAACTCATAATCCTTCTGGCCCCAGATAGCGTTAACGATATTCAGTCGAAAGCCCTCTCCATCCTTGCCCTGGGCACCCTCACCCCGCTGGCCGAGCAGGATATCCAGACTGTTAAACGCCGGGTGAAGCTCCTCTTGCGACAACAGGAAATTCAGGGTTTCAGCCATCTGCTCCTCGGTCTCACCACGGGCGCCAGCGTACGTCATCGCCAGTGCCAGAGAGATGCTGTATGGAGAGTAGAACAGGTTTCCTTCCTCACCTTTAAGAGCTTGATAGAGGTCAAAGGCGAAGGTGCTGTTACCCTCAACCAGCCGTTCCAGGTCACTTTCAGGGACATCCGGATTAGTCACTCTCTGCTTTTCCGACTGCAATACCTCACTTGCCAGAGTGGGGGTACAGGCTGTCAAGCCCAGCACTACCGCTACGGTTACCATCAGTACAGAGACGAGCTTCCTCTTCATTTCAGCTACCTCCGGTCGTTGTTCACTGCCATAATTTATCTCTGGTGAGTCTTTGTTTGATTATACGATGGAAGCGTAGAAGTGTCACAAATACTTTCACCTTGCCCGGCCATAGAACTAAGGTACCACCCCAAGCGTACGAAAGTAATCTACCTGTAATCGAGATACACGGCTAGAATGTATTAAAAGGCATCCTGACCCAAACAACTGTCAGGAGGTGATTTCATTTGTTCGGCTGGTGGAGGTACCTTAGACTACCCTCAAAGCTGCTCAAAAGCTGCCCTTTGAAAGACGAGAGAGGCACCAGCTTGATTGAGGTCCTGATTGGTATCGTCATCCTCGGGCTGGTGGGCGTTACCTATCTTGGTGGTGTGGGCACAAGCACCCAGGCGACTATTATCACCAAGGAACATTCAATTGCGGAGAGCCTGGTGCGCAGTGAAGCGGAATACGTTAAAAGGTATGCCTACCAATATGGTACTTCGGAATATCCGGTCGATCCGACACTCGCCATACCTGAAGGCTGGACGGTATCACTCCCTTCAGTCGAGCCTTTGCACGGCAGTGAGGACGGTATACAGAAGGTGACAGTCAGCGCTCAGCACCAGGGTGAGACCGTTCTCTCAATCGTTATTTATAAGGTGGCCAGATGAAGGGTGAGAAGGGTTACTCTCTCGTTGAGATACTAATAGCCGTCAGTGTTTCGGCAATGCTTGCTGTTGGTGCCGGCATGACCACCGCTCAAATCTTCAGAAGTTCCCGGCAAAATAGCGACTGGAACACGGCGCTGCGTCAGGCACAGAGTGTTGGTTACTGGGTCACCCAGGACGCACTGACAGTGAGTACCATTGATATCGGCGACGACCCCGAGACCACTGAAGTCGAATTCATCACCCTCTTCTGGAAAGACTGGGAGAATGGTTACACCTATGACACCCGTTACCTGTGGTCTGATTCGGCTGACTCACTGAAGAAACTCGAAAGAAACCAGGTTGTCCATGATAGCGTGGGTGTGGAAATAAGCAACACGACAGCCCTCATAGCAGATAATATCTACTCGGCAACCCTCACCCCCCAGACTGATTCATGGAGACTAACGGTGGAAACTCACTCCAGAGACAAGAGCGTAACCAGAGAATACGAGATCAGTCAGAGACTCCAGGAATAGATTGAGTGCGGTAAATACCTATGAAGAAATGGTTTTCTAAGATAACTCGAAGGGAAGAGGGCGTGACCTTACTCATCGTCCTGGTGATGATGACCGTGGGCAGCTTACTCATCATACCTACCCTCAACTTCGTCTCCACCAGCCTCAATACCGGAGAGGTCTTCGAAGAGAAGATGGAAGCCCTGTACGCCGCCGAAGCCGGCGTGGAAGATGCTCTTTGGAAAATGGCAAACGACGAGCCTGCGTATTTCCCCTACTCCTACGAGCTTACCGACATCAACGGGATGACGGTAAACGTGGTGATTCAGAAGATTACTACCATTGCCGGTGTAGAGATAGGGGACTTCGGGGGGCACGCCGATTGGCTGGTAATTGACAAATCAATAACTTATGATGCCGGAATATATTCTTATACCATATCAATAACTAACAACGGTGCGGGAAATATTAAAGTAGAGAAAATCCTGATTGATTTTCCGCCAGCTCTCGAGTATGTGCCAGGGTCAACCAGTGGAGACTTCTATAATGACGACCCTACAGTGATTGGCGACGCTAACACGGGTATAACAATCTACTGGCAGTTTGACCCTTATCCTACCGTACCGGTTGGTGAGACACGAATACATGCATTTCAGCTAAGCGGCCCTCCCGATGTATCCGGGGTTGTAGGACATTGCTGTGTCGAAGCACGCAGACAGGATGAAGGCACTGTCTGGGATACGGATAGCCATCCTTATACGGTTACCGCTCAAGCTAAAGACGCTACCGATACGGTGATAGCTACAATCAGGACCGGTTTCTGGGAGGGTGGTATTACAAGTATAACCTGCTGGCAGATAAACCCATAACACAATGAAAAGGGAGTCCCGCTTGGGACTCCCTTAATTTATGCTATCTGAACGTCCTTCACGCGCTAGGCAAATTGCAGTATCAGTGCCACTTCTCCTGAATCTTTTGAGACCTGATGAACCTGTCCTGAGCCCCCTTTTTCAGGAGGTCCTCCGCTATTCCAGGCCTCCATTACTTTCCTTACATTAGGCAATTCCTGCAGCAGAGGCAGTAGCTCAATAGGCTTCTCCAGTGACAAAGTCACCTCGATTCTCTCTTTGTCACGCTCCGATTCTCCCTGAATTCGTACCCCTGGCATCTGGGATATTCTATCCTGGAACTGCTGCATCCACGTTTCCTTCACGCCACGAGGTATTATCACCCTCACGCTGCCGCTATAGAGGCCGTCAGCAGCTTCGACTAACTTGCCATCCATTCGCCCCACAACGGCAGTATTGCCGGTCTCCTCGCTTTCTGTGTCTTTGTTTAATTCGGCTCGCTTCCCGCTTTCGGAATCTACTGCCTGTACGTCGTCACATAAGTGCTCACTCTTGTGCAGACCTGTTGAACCTCCGTAGAGATTGACTAGGTCAGGAGCCGCTTCTTCCGGTCCCTCTTCTTCTGCCACTTCATCGTCCGGACGGCTATCAGCAACCTCAAAAGTCGACCTTACTGGCTGCTCTGTAGACTGTTCGACCTCTGTTTCCCATCGGGCCAGGTGTGACTTGGCCGCCTCCTCAACTTCTTCACTTATCTGTGTCAGATTATGGGAGACCATGTCCCTGGCCTGCCCCAGAGCCTCCTTAATAGCCTCAAGAAGAGCAACACGAGTGCTATCGACAAAGCTGATGCAGCTCTCTCTCGTCTGGTCGATTATCACCGTTGCCTGCCGTTCCGCTTCCTCAGTCGCCTGAGCCTTCTTCTGCCTGGCTTCTGTCTCCGCCTGTTTCTTGGCGAATTCCGCCAGACGTCTGGCCTGTGTTATCGATTCTTCCATGGTCCTCGCCGCCATCTGTAGAGCGGAGAACTGCTCCAGCCGCTGGAAGACATCATCGCTCGAGCCCGTGGTTTCCTGCAGGAATTCCATGACCTCTTCCGGGTCAAGGCCATTCTCAACGATACGGAATTCCCTGCCAAGCGACCCCACGTAAACGTGCTCTGTCGCCCCTGGCGACTCTGAATCGACACGGAAATTAGATTTGTTTTTTGAATCCACCATACTCATATTGGTATCCTAATTCTAAGCTCAAGCCACCGAGATGTGAATAGTACTTTGGGTTCTGATACAGACAATCAAAGGTACTGACGTTAGTCTACCATCGAATTTCACAGCAGAACAGGCACATTGTAAGAATCCATATCAAGCTCTATCGTGATGGTTTGCTGCTTTACCTTCTTCGGGACCTTCTGCAGCAAGTTGAACCGGGACTTACCCGAAGACTCTTCCTTCGCCTGGTCCTCCACTACTCTGCTCACCTTCGGCATTGACCTCAATATGGGAAGAATTGCAACGGGCTCATCAAGCGCCAGGGTTACCACGGTTGTTTTTTCATCGACACCTGATTCTGCCCGAATGTGCGCACCTGGCAGTTCGAGCGTTCGCTGGCGTAGTTCCTGCATCCATAACTCATCAGCGCCGGCAGGAATTATAAGCGTTACTTCACCGCTGTATCGGTGGTTATCATCACACGGTTCATCGTCAGTGGCTTCTGTATCAGGCAATTCCGCCCTATCCTCAACATCCTGCTCAGAGGAGTGGAATTCCGGTTCAGTCTCGATACCATTCCTACTGTTATGTAAGCTTGTTAGACTGCTTTCCAGGTCCATAAGGCTCTGTTGCAGGTTCTCTAAATCAAGCGCAGGGTCATCCTCTGATTCCTCCTCCTCTTCACCGCTTTCAGTGTCGTCGGAAGAGTCAGCGGGTGCGACTGATGGTTCCTTGTCGGGTTGTTCACTTTCCGTGGGCGAATGGCTGTTTTGCGAAGCAATCACCTTCTGGAAATTCCCATCCAGGTCCGTCAGATTGTTGGAGACAGTCTCCTTCGCCTGCTCGAAAGCCTTATTTATACTACCCGACAGAACGGACCGGACGTTATCAATTAAGGCGGTGCAGCTCTCCCTCGCCTGGTCAACCATTGTCTGGGCCTGCTGTCTTGCTTCCCTGACTGTCCTGTCTTTCTCCTGCCTGGCTTCTGCCTCCGCCTGCTTCTTGGCATTTTCCGCCAGACGTTTGGCCTGTGTTATTGATTCCTCCATTGTCTTTGTGACCGCCTGCAGAGCGGAAAACTGCTCCAGCCGCTGGAAGGCATCGTCACTCGTGGCCGTGGCCGCCTTCAGGAACTCAATGACCTCATCCGGGTCAAGGCCTTTGTTGACAATGCGAAACTCTCTACCCATTATTTCCATTTTCCCCACAAACCTCCTTTAACGCTCCTTGATATTCGGTATTAGCACATCGAGTGGCCGACTGGTCTTGGCTTAAGCACAATATGATGTACCTGTGCCCACTAACAAAGTCCTCCATCAACCACTGAGCCCATACCAAACTGCCACCCCGAAAAACACAGCGGCGGCAATCAGAGTAACCAGAGAGATAACAAACTGCTTCCTCGCCATTGAGGCATCTTTCCTGAATTTCTCCTCCAGCTTGGCGACCCAACGCTCCATATGGGTAACTCGAAGTGCCAGGTGTTCCAGGACAGGTATCTCGGTAGCTCCGATAGATGAACGAGAGGTAGATTGCAGCGTTTCATTGTAGGTATTTATGCGCGAAGAGACGTCGCTCAGTTCACCCCCTATCTCATCCACCTGATTTCTTAGGGCCTCAAGGTCTGAGGAATATGTCTTTTCCTGCTCAACCTGCCAGCGCCTGACTTGCTCGGCGAGATTTTCCACACCTTGAATAAGCTGTTTAACCTTGTCCGCAGAGGACGTCTCGCTTGCGGCAATATTTGTAGCCCCCATAGTCCTCCCCATTCCCAATGCATCGTGATTGTACATGTAAATAAGATTTTAGACCCACCGTATCAGGTTTGAAAGTCCCAGAGGTTCAAATATGTGAACCAAAAGGCCAACCTTGGCAACTGCCTCTATCTGAATTAACAATCAGCCTGCTGTTCCCGGGCATGTATTATGACGTGCTGTTGAGCATGTGAGGTAATTTATCGATGAGCCCCTGGATGTTCGTGCTGGAACCGGTTCTTGACACCTTTGACAACTCAGCCTGACTTGCCCTAGAATGTCACCACTGAATAACACTGGCGACACAAATGTAAATAATAAACCGCCCTTATTAACTCATATATTGTCGTCTTGTGAATACGGTACGTAATAGCAGGTGTCACTAACATCAGAACAGCAAAGATTATTAAATATAAACTCAGGAGGCAGTACAATGGCAGTCGATGGAAACTACGACATCCAGGTGCAAACCCCCATGGGCACCCGGCCCGGCAAACTCACGCTTAAAGCCGATGGCAATTCTCTCAGCGGTAATTACGATGGTGGGATGGGTGGCGCACAGGCATTCTCCGGTGGCACAGTTTCCGGGGATGAAGCTACCTGGTCAATCTCAGTGAGCGGTCCGATGGGTCAGATGAAGCTTGATTTTAAGGTGAAAGTGACCGGTGACGAAATCTCAGGTCAGGTACAGCTCGGCTCTTTCGGTACAGGTCAGATAACAGGCAAACGAGTGTAGCATTTCACCCTATATATATTAATTAGAACCAGTAAAAAGCTTGAATGCCATCACTGGTGCGGTGACGGACCACTTAATGGGAGGAGGTCAAGCGTATATCGTTGTGTAAATAACATTTCATTATATCGTTATGATTTCGGAATATTCAGCAACCTCTGGTCTCACACAAGACCTATCGTCCCTGTACTCGACTTAGAAAGAGAGATGAAGGCACTTCTAAGACCACTCTCGTGCCTTTACCTGGTTTCGAGTAGATATTGAGAGTGCCACCAAGTCAGTAAGTTTTGTATGACTCCAAGACTACCCTAACTGGCAGGCCTTGGTAATCTACCACCAGCTACTGCCTCTATTATCCTAGGCACATGCATCTCCCACCCTGTTGGTATGAAGTAGACACCCTGACAATTTGGCTTCATCTTCTTGATGAGTTCTACGGAGATTTGTAGACTTGTCTCTACCACCTGGTCCCGACTTAATCCCTCCAGTTCCTCTATGAGTTTCTCGGGTACGGTGACACCTGGGAAATTGCTATTCATAAATCTGGCCATGCTTGCAGATTTCAGCATTATATGTCCAACTATGACTGGCACTTCAAAACTACTTATTGAATCGATGAATCTCTCCAGAACCTCCGGTTCATATATCGGCTGTGTCTGGATAAAGTGTATACCTGAAGCTATTTGCTGTTTTAGCTCACCCAGATGCAGCTCGTCAGATACAAGCCCTGGCGTAGCCGTGACACCAAGGCAGAAGTCGGGAGCTTCGTTTAGAGGGTGGCCAGTCATATCTGTTCCTTTCGCCAGCGCTATGGCCGCATTAACCAGCGATACAGCATCAAGGTCGTCGACCGGCTTAGCCTCAGCGTGGTCTCCGACGGAGGGGTCATATCCGGCAAGTAGAAGTATGTTTTCAATTCCTAGAATAGCGGCACCCAGCATGTCAGACTGGATAGCAATACGATTCCTGTAGCGAGTCGTCACCTCCATTATGGTTTCGATACCCCTTTCCTTGAGGAGGCGGCATATCGCTAGGGCTGCTGCCCGCATCACTGCTCTCTGGTTGTCACCGATATTGATAGCATCCACATGGTCTTTAACCATGTTAACCTTATCGAGAAACTCATCAACATTGGTACCCTTGGGAGGGTCTATTTCACAGGTAACTATGAAGTTATGGTGCTTGATTAACTCTGAGATATGCATTACTCTTAACCTCCAGTGGATTTAGCTTCTATACAAACCTCAAAAACAACCTCGACTCAGCTTACGTCTTCTTATTAATCAGTCGGTATTGTCAGCGGAGCTCTCCGTCTGAGGTGGCTCTATACCAAGTCTCTTCGCCGAGTGATCACGTCCCTGGTAGAAGTTAAGCCATGATGAGGTATGTATTAACTCCCAGTTACAGGGAGGAACGATATACTCCCCAATCGAGTCCTCTTCTTTGTGACCTCTTAATCGTTCGTAGGCTTTCACCCAGACGCATTTTCTGTCTGGATAAACCTCGCAAAAGCCCTCATAACTTCCTCCACAGGGGCCATTTCTCTGGTTCTTGGGACACTGTGACATGGGACACAAAAAGGCCACGTCAAACAAGCTGCAGTCACCACAATTCATACAGTCAAAAAGAGCTACTTTAATTATATGCTCCACGCTGCCAAAAGGTGCCTTGAGCTTGTCTGCAGAATCTATGGACTTTGCTATAGGACGCAGTGCTTTGAATACGATACTATCGGGATTAAAAATCGTTGCGTGTGCCAATCTGGATAACAGATAAACGGGCGGTCGCGCCGCTTTGGCCGTTTTCTTGGTCGGTTGAGCAGTATTAAGGTTAGTCTTTGTGTCCTTCTGGAAGAAATAGAATCCATTTTTTTGCGGATAATCGAATTCAGCCACCAAGCCCTTCCAATTAGGGGCCAGTTCCTCACCCTTATCTATGATGTACTCTACCATTTCATAAGTGGCTCCATGTCCCCCAATATGGGCACCGGCATATCCCATTCCCTTGGTGATGGCATACATCTTGGCAGCCCGATTAAGTCTAGCCGACCTACCTTTATCCTTTGTTCCTCTTTCATCCTGTAATTCCGCTAGGAGTTTATCAGTGACAACACAACCGGGAATCTGATTGGCATTCATTGTTCTGGCTGCTCCGTAGGGTAATATGTAGATGTTAGCTAATACCGGTATGTTGTAGTTATTCAGCTTCAACCACTGTTGAAGTTCGTGATATTTTCTCGCGTCATATCCGACCTGAGTGATGAGAAATTTTGCCCCGGCCTCTATCTTTTTCTTTAGTTTGTAATATTGACCCATGAGCTCAGGCTCTGACTGTTTAAACGGTGAGACGGCAGCCCCGGCGAAGAAGTCGGTCGGAGCCAGGGTTGTTGTTCTTCCCAACGTCTCCTGTTTCATTCCGTTGTTCATCATTTCAATCAGCTGTAAACCTTGTACTGAATCCAAATCAAAAACAGGTTTGGACCTTCCCTTGAACCCACCGCTGGAAGGATAATCTCCAGTTAGCAGGAGTAGATTCCTCACTCCTAACGCAGCTAGACCATAAAGTAAGCTTTCACATTGATTTCTGTTTTTATCTCTGAAAGCCAGGTGCACCAACGGCTCTATTCCTAGTTTCTTGATTTCAGTACACAGTATTTCGGTGGAAATAGCCGGGTTTCCTCCGGGGTTGTCAGTCACACTTACAGCGTGAATCTTGCCTCTGCTTGCCGCTCTTCTGGCATTTTCAACAAGTTCCTCTTGCTGCATTTCAAAAGCGCCTCTGCCAGGAATCTGCTCCCAAGTAATACAAAACACGTCTGGTCTGAGGATTGCATCCTTGACCGTATTTGCCCGTTCTCTGAGACGGGTGTGTAGTTTTTCTCTTAGCCTGATAATAGGCTCGGCTAATTGAGAAACAGCGTCACGCTCATCCTTACCAGCGAGCGAAATAAACTCATCAGCCTCTATCTGCATGCCTTCTTCCATAGTCAACACTCTTCTAGCAGGGTCCTGTGGGTTAGTGTCTACTATCAGAAGTGGGATATTCCTGGTTATCCACCCTTCCTTGAGCTGGCGGTGTAAGCTGAAAGCGCTACCCCGAGGTTCAATATAACCCAGAGCAATCATGTCAGGAAGTTCTTTCCTTGCTATCTCTAGTCCCTGTTGTTGGTTATCGGCATGTATTACCTCCAAGGAACTACCAACCGCTTCCTCAACCATAGCAACGAAGTCTGTCTCGCTACTGATGACAAGTATCTTCTCCTCTTTGCTCTCTTCCAATACTGTAATCCTTTCTTCTTAATCTTCTCATATAATGCAAATCTGGCGAAGTGAATTGACCCCACCATCCGTATACGACACAGGCTGTTTTCTGCCGCGTCTAATTATATCAGCACTCACGCCTGTCCTACGTAACGTCTAAGGGAATCATGGATTTCGCTCTAGTCCTGGGTACATTTTCTCTGCAACTGTCCATAAGCTTAACAAGCTAAATTGGCTGCCAGAAAAAATTACCAATAAGTCCTTCACTCCGACTCTGGCCTTTTCAAGGATGTCCTTGTGAAGACAGGCACCACGGCATGATGTGACCGTTCAGTCTTTCTTCAGTATATTTAGAGACTGGCAGACAATACCCAGGAGTTACGACAATCGGCGGCAATAACGTCAGACATTGCTCTTTTTGCCTGTTTCAGTCCCTCCTCATCCACAGAGAGAAAGGTTGCTTGAGCAGAATACTCGATAACTCTCTGGTTTGTTTCCATAGAGTTACGGTTACTTCAAATCACCTGTTATGTTTCGATATGCTCAAGACTTGCCGTCCACGGTTTTATCATAGTTGTCTATTGTGCTTCGAGTGAAGCCTAATTGCGTAATAAAACGCTGGAGCTGAACATCGTCTTGTTTAACAAGTGCACGAACTGTATCAACCCCTCTTTCATCACAGCACCTAATCATCGCCTCCGCCAACCTATTGCCAATGCCATGCCGACGATACTCATACTCAACAACAATTCCGTACATCAGGCACACTCTGGTCAACGGTATGCCAACGTACTGCATTTGTGCCAAATTGAAGCCTATGATGTGCTCGTCAACTTCAGCAACAAAACTGAAATCAAGCGGTCCTTCTAGTCCCAAGGCCATTAACTCGTAGCGGGAAACCATATTTCCACCCAGGCTCAGGACAGCATCTATGTCATCTTCTGCCATGCGTCGAACGATTACCTTCACTTTTCGCTCTGTCATTGAGAGCACCTCTAAATATCGATAGTCATCACACAGTATACTGCAACCACTGATACAAGGTCTCTTCTCTAAATACAGTTGGCTCTAAAATGACAGCCCATAAGCTCAGGGTAAGTAGAGCAAAAACAGGTAGCCTGAGATACTGCTCTCGGGAGCCTACTTCTTTAGCATTTTCCCCACATAATTTAGTAGTTCCTCAGGGCTTACCGGCTTATCCAGATATCCTTCTGCCTCAAGTTCAAGTCCGGCACTGACCGGGATGTTAGTTTCCCCTCTTTTCTTGGCAAAGCTTGTCAGGATTATCACTGGAATGTCGGCTAGTTGTGGGTTCTTTTTAATTTGTTCACAAACATGGAAACCATCCTGAGTAGGCATAATAACATCCAGCAGTATCAGGTCTGGTTTCTCGTCCCTTACTTTTTGTAACCCCTCGTCTCCATCAAACGCAGTGATTACATGATAATCCTTACTCTCTAAAACCGCTTTCGTCGTTTCAACGAACACGGTGTCATCATCAACAACCAAAATTCTCGCTCGCTTAGCCACTACCCACCTCCTTTTTATTTTTTATTATGGTAAGACTAGTTGCACCCACAGCTTTGCTTCTCCTCAATGCTCTCTCTACCCGCTGAAGGAGTATGGGGGGTGAAATTGGTTTTGTTACGTAATCGTCAACGTCAAGGTCCATTTCAGTCTCAAGCTCGTATCGCCTGCGGCTACTCTCTTCCCTCACAGCGCTTAGTATCACTACTGGTATTCTTTTACCACCATGCTCTCTTCGCTCTTTAAGTCGTTTGCAGACCTCAAACCCATCCATTCTGGGCATAAGAAGATCCAGAACTAACAGGTCAGGTTCTTCCTCTTCAATTTTAACCAGAGCATCCTCGCCATCATTGGCAGTACGTACCTCGTATCCCTGCGACTCTAGGACAGCAGCTGTTATCCTCTGCATCTCGGGGTCATCATCAGCAATCAGAACTTTTGCTCCAGCTATTGTCGGTTGCTCCTCCTCCTCAAGGGGTGGGGCCGATTCAAAGACCTTGGGTAAGGCAACAGAAAACTTTGACCCTTTTCCAGACTCCGGGTCAGGACTTTCTGCCCATATACTGCCACCGTGAGCTTCAATTATTCTTTTGGCTATGGCTAATCCAAGGCCAGCCCCTTCGGTATCCAGCCGCATACCTCGGTAGAAATCAGCAAATATCTTTGGCAGGTCTTCCGGCGCAATACCTACACCTGTATCGGTGACCTCTATATGAATTTTGTCATCCGTATCCCTGGAGTTGATTGTCACCAGACCACCCTTGGGAGTAAACTTGACACCGTTGCCTAACAGATTGGTAAAGACCTGACGCAAGCGTTTTGGTATTCCAAGGACAAATGCAGACGTATTAGAAGCATTGTTTTCTATTACTATCCCCTTATTCTGGGCAATACCAATAACATCACTTATAGAAGCTGCTATCACATCAGCCAGATCCACTCTTTCAAAATCTACTCCTCTAATTTCAACATATGAGATATCTAGGATGTTGTCTATCATATGGATAAGGTCTGATATTCTCTGTTTACCCCCCTCCAGTAACTCCTTCTGCCTGCTGTTAATTTCTCCTACATAACCGCCGGCTACGGCGTCTATAGAGCTCTGCACGGTGGCAAGAGGTGCTCTCAGATCATGGGATGTAACTGATAACACGTGGGCAAGTGTACGTTTTGCTTTTGACAGTCTATCAGACACAAGTTTAATGATTTCCTGGCTCACCTTGTAACCTAGTTCCAGGTCTTCATCACACAGCTTACGGACTAGGTCTCCGTTGAAGACAAGTAATACGCTATTCTCGATGGCTATCGCAGAGTTACTGTTAACCGGCACATCCGAAATCGCTGGGTATCCAAATACTTCATTCTGTTCCAGTACATCTATTACTGCCTGTCTCCTTGTACGCGAGCCAATGCGGACCTCCATCTCAAGCGCAACTTTGCCCTGTTTAACAATATAGAAACTATCTACCTTCTCACCCTCGGCGAAGATTCGCAATCCTGCATCGAAAGACTGCTCCTCACACATGGGTATCAATTTGTTTATTTGGGCATCAGACAGATCCCAGAATAGTTGGGAGTTTTTAATTAAGCCTCTCTTGTCACTTGCCACCTGCTCTTGCACTCCCGTTATCGATTCCGGCGAAATAGCTTCCCGCACAGAGGATTCTCTACCACTTCGTTGCCTCATATATGATACTCCCTATCTCATATGTAGTCAATGTGGTGTACTGGTTCATATGATTAGTGATACATTCTCCTTTCATGACATTCTTTTCACTACTCTATCAATTTGGATGGTGTCGACCTGTCTATCTCAGTGTAGCTCAGGGTCATGCTTCGAACACCTTGCCAAGGTAGCGCTCTTCAACTGCATGAATTGTGGTGACTGCGCACTGGCCGACGTCGCCTATCTCTGCCCCATGTCGCAGTGTCCCAAGAACCAGAGAAATGCGCCCTGTGGCGGCAGCTATGATGGCTGGTGCGAGGTCTATCCTAACGATAGAAAATGCATCTGGGTAAAAGCCTACGAAAGGTTGAAAGCTTACGGCGAAGAGGATGAAATAGGGGCTCATATCGTCCCACCCTGCAACTGGGAGCTGTTTGAGACTCCTTCCTGGTTAAACTTTACCCTGGGTAGAGACCACTCTTCGAAAACTGCAGGGATAAAACCGCCGAAACCGAAAAAGAAGGCTTCCTCCTAGTTACAGGTGCTACCTTACATCCGGTGTCCTGAAAGCTCACCCGGTCATTAATATCGCCGCTTTAGGGAGGTGCGAATAACGCACTTCCCTAAGACATTGCCTCAATAATATTGACTACCACAGGGATATATGCTAGTATGAGTTATGAGCATATGCTCAATATCAACGAGGAAATGATACTGATATGCCGAGACCACAAAAGTGCCGCCGAGTTGCGTTCCTGCCGCAAACAACTTATTTCAAGCCAGCCGGCGTGCCATTAAGAGTCCTTGACGAGATTGTCCTATCGGTAGAGGAGGCTGAGGCAATACGCCTCAAGGACCTGGAAGGCCTGGAACAAGAAAAGGGGGCAGAAAGAATGAATATCTCCCGCCCAACCTTTCAAAGGGTCCTAGCCTCCGCACGGCACAAATTAGCCAGCGCTCTCCTTAATGGCAAAGCATTGAGGA
Source organism: uncultured Dehalococcoidales bacterium (assembly GCA_964611805.1). GTDB lineage: Bacteria > Chloroflexota > Dehalococcoidia > Dehalococcoidales > Fen-1064 > W589. Next base: position 39,097 of record CAZTBG010000011.1, read on the forward strand.
TTGAGGGTGGCAATTTTGAGATGGCCTGGCGTCGATTCCAGTGCCTCAACGGCCATGAATGGGACGTCCCTTTTGAAGCTATGATATCTGGTCAACCCGAGTTCTGCCCCGAGTGTGAAACACCGAGTATCGCGCCTCTTGTGCCACCCGGGATGGGCCGGGGTAGAGGTGGCTGGAAGAGAAGGCATCGAGGAGGACGAAACTGGTAGGGCTCTGAGCGTAATGATAGCTACTGATATGAGAGGCAAAAGGCGTGGATAAAAAACTTAACTTACGCAGTACAGAGCAGCGTGGGCTGATACGAGAAATCATCCAGCATGCCAAAGGACACCTGGACGCTGATGAAATTTATCAGCAGGCCCGTGACAGGTCGCCAAGCATCAGTCTGTCCACGATATACCGCAATTTGCATATATTCAGAGAACAAGGCTTAGTTGAGGAGCACCAGTTTGGCAGTCGCCGATATTACGAACCTGTTCCACAATCCAGGCATCACCACCTGATGTGTCTGGGCTGCGGCCGGGTGTTTGAGTTCAAGTGCCCCTCAACAGAAAGGCTGACATCCAGAATAAGCAAAGAGGAAGGGTTCAGGGTGACCGATACTGAGGTACGCCTTTCTGGCTATTGCCCGGAGTGTCAGCAGCGCCTGACTATTAGTGCTGATGAAAATGGAAAAAATCTCGTGAAGAGGAGGTGAGATAAATGCCATTCGGAGATGGAACTGGACCTAGAGGAATGGGACCGATGACTGGAAGAGGTGCTGGATACTGTGCCGGTTTTGGCCGGCCCGGCTTTGCCAACCCGATACTGGGAAGACGGTGGTTTGGCTTTGGCTGGAGAGGCTGGGGTCGCGGCAGAGGCCGTGGACTCGGCCGGCGCTGGTATACGCCCTACTACTACCCCCGGTGGTAAAAGTGTAGTCACTTCTCTAGGGATTGGTTGACTCTGCTTGATGCTTGGTCATGGGTATCACCATCCCGGGAAGAGGAAAAGACTATGCTGGCAGAGCAAGCGAAAATACTTGAATAGTAAAAGACACAGGAGGTGAAAAATGCCTAATGGATTTGGACGAGGAAGAGGCTTCGGCCGTGG
>CAZTBG010000012.1:0-14012 GCA_964611805.1 uncultured Dehalococcoidales bacterium
CTTCATTATATTTGCCCTATCCGGTCCAATTCTGGCCGATGATAATCATATCGAGAACGTTAATGATTCCGTCTTTGTTGACATCTGCCCGTATCCAGCCAGCGAGGCCCGTTTCACCCCAGTGCTGTCCGACTAGAATGGTGTCGAGTATATTGATATACCCATCGCTATTGACATCCCAGTCCTCATAGAATGGGACTACGGTGATGGTAATGTATTCGTAGTCAGTCAGTTCACCATCGGATACCTGAAAGTGGACGTTGGGGTATGTACCTGCTTCACCAGAATCGGGTGCCCAGGAGAAGGTTCTGGTCTGTGCATTGAAGGCAGCTCCTGCCGGTAGATGGGAGGCCGAGTAGGTCAGCTGGTCATCATCCGGGTCAGTTGCCGAGATGGTAAACTGTAATAGTTCACCTTCACTGACCGACTTGTTACCTATTGGGCTGAGTACAGGAGCATTATTAACATCCGAAGCGACTGCTATTTCTATGCCGTTAATCTCTGGTTGCTCTGTCAAACTGGTGAAGACTATATTCAACTGGCCATCCTGGACGACAATTCCGTTGAACACCTTCGTTAGCGCGGTGCTGTAGCCAACCTCTGAATATATGTCAAGGTTGTCAAGTACCAGTTGCCCTTCTATCGAGACGTCGAAGACCCTTTGGCCCGGGCCGGTGCGATATGTTTCGGCAAAGTGCAGGGTAACAGTATAGGTGCCATTGCTCACATCGAACCGATATCCACTGAGGCCCCATCGTTCAGTTTGATAAATGTAGTCATCAGTAGTTCCACTGATGGAATGGTTTGGGCCACGGTTTGAGGTGTTGTCTGTTCCGTAGAACCCCCAGCTTCCGGAGGTATAAGCCTGGTCAGCCTCCCACGTATTCCCCTGTGTGTCGGTGTATTCGCTGCCACCAGCATTTACCCGCAGTAACGGTGAATAGTCTCCGTCTGACGTGACAGTGATGGTAATATTCTCGTAGTCAATCAGTTCACCGTCAGAGACCTCGAAGTGGACGTTGGGGTAGCTTCCTACTTGGCTGGAGGTGGGTGTCCAGGAGAAGGTTCTGGTCTGTGCGTTGAAGGTGGCCCCTTGTGGCAGGTTTGTGGCTGAGTAGGTCAATGTATCACCTTCAGCGTCGGTAGCAGAGACAGTAAATTGAAGCAGTTCACCTTCATTGACTGACTTATTACCGATAGTGTTCAGGACTGGCGGTTCATTTGACTCACTGAGTACGGTGATAGAAATATTCTCGAAATCAGTCAGTTCGCCATCGGTTACCTCAAAGTGGACATTGAGGTAGCTTCCCATCTGTCCGGGCGCTGGCGTCCAGGAGAAGGTTCTGGTCTGTGCTTTAAAGGTCGACCCTGCCGGCAGGTTAGAGGCTGAATAGGTCAATGTATCACCCTCAGGGTCGGTGGCAGAGACAGTAAATTGAAGCAGTTCACCTTCACTGACTGACTTATTACCGATGGTATTCAGGACTGGCGGTTCATTTACGTTACTGAGTACGGTAATAGTAATATTCTCGAAATCAGTTAGTGAACCATCGGAAACCTGAAAGTGTACATTGGGGTAGCTTCCTACTTGGCTGGAGGTAGGTGTCCAGGAGAAGGTTCTTGTCTGTGCGTTGAAGGTGGCCCCTTGTGGCAGGTTTGTAGCTGAGTAGGTCAATACGTCACCATTCGGGTCAGTTGCCGAGACGGTAAATTGGAGAGTCTCCTCTGGGTCGACAGTCTTGTTGCCGATAGTACCAAGCACTGGAGGATAGTTGGTCGGACCTCCAGACCCATATTCATAGGCCCCCATATCCGGGGCAGCACCCGAATATGGCCAGGGAGAATTGGCGTCATTGAAGCCGGGGAGAATTACACCGGCATCGATGCATGGGGATGTGGGTTGTAATGTGAAATCACCACCGGCTGCGTTGGTAAACTTATTATCAGCTACTGAAATTCCATGTGACTCCTGACCTGTGGCGGCAGTAAAAAGTGCTAAGGTAGTATACGCTGCACCATCAATCCATTTAATAAAGCGTGTTGGACTATTAGTGGAGTAACAGTTATCATAATCAAAGTCAAAGCCATAGTTGGTACCATATTTCATCTCTACAACGTATTTACCCGCATGTATAATGTTATTTCTTGAGACAATATTGCCAAGATTGCCGTTAGTTTGGTTGTAACCATCAGCATAAATCGTGGTGTAGTATGTGTTGTGATAGATGTAAATACGCCCATAGGAGCTATCTCCCAACTTGAACATACCGCCGCTCATGTTTGCGATGGTATTTCTCACTACGTATGCCGGTCCCACGAGTGTAGGACAGAGAGCAATCCCAATAAAGCCATCCTTTATTGTGTTATTCCAGATCCTTACGTTGACATCCCCGCCTTCGATCTGAATTCCATCGTCCATGGCTCCTGTGATGGTGTTGTTGTAGATGTCCCAATTGTGTGTATACTGAGAAGTATCTTCTGGGCCTCCTCCGATGCCGTCCCGGAGTGCCCCGGTTGTAGAGGTTATTACGTTATTTCTGATTACCTGTCCCCAGCCCGGGTACCAGAAGCCTATCCCATTTATGCTATTGGATGGCCCTGAGTTTACGGTGATGGTATTTCTCTGTACAAGGGTGTTCTTCGCATCATTCTCGATAATGATACCTCCATGTATTCCCGCTCCAGATGCATCAGGATTTTCCATCGTACAATCCTCTATTATGCAACCATTGGCAGTACCTGCACCCACTGTCTGTGAGCCTCCATCAAGGCAAATACAAGAGTAGTAATTATTTTTAAGGATAAACCCTTTAATGCGGATATAGTTTGCGGAGATGAAAAAACTGCAGTGTATTGACCCGTTGCCATCAAAGATGACCTCTTCACCCGGATAGGGCATGAAAGTGATGTAGGCATCGGCTAGTCCAGAATTGCTTACAGCAATGTCAACGTTCTCGCTCCAGGTTCCTCCCCGAATGAGAATCGTGTCTCCTGGCTGGGCGATGTCTGCCGCGTGTTGTATCGTCCGGTACGGGTTTGCTGTAGTGCCCGTGCCAGTCTCATCATTGCCGCTGTGTGATACAACGAGATAATTTGTGCCGATGGGAGGATTGTCATTGCGAGTCCGCACGGTTCCTACGACAGGTCCCCCAACCACGCCATCAGAGTCGACGTAAGTTACTCTGACTTCATATTCTGTATTAGATACGAGCCAGAAGATACTTCCCCTGTATTGGTGATTCGCCCAATCTGCATACATCTGAGGAGCGGTTTTCCAGCTGCCCGTGCCTGCTTGCCGGTACTCGAGGACTGCATTGTTGTTCTGGTTTCCATCGCCAGTGAAGTTGGATTCGACGCTGATACATTCAAATGTCGGGCTCAGGGAGAGACCCCCTGCGGTAGTAATATCACCAGATGCAGCGAGGGTTTGGACAGGTATACTGACAACAATAATAGCGAGGGTGACTACCATGGCTATTATCGTAAAGACTAGGTTACATTTCACTGTGCAATACCTCGATTTGTGGTGGGACTGTTTTGGAGGATCGCTCTTACCATGTGGATATTATATTAGAAAAGGGGATGAATGTCTATGTGACGTTTGTACAATTGTAGCTGGGAAATAAGTAACGGTTGTGGCTACTGAAAACGGGAGAAAAGTAAATAACCAAAGGATAAATCAACGTAATACTACATTAATGCATCTTGGTTGATATCCTTTAATTTGGGCCTCGACTCTATACCTGGACTCGTTTTTGTAGGCAGTCACTCCCGGCCAGAAACGTTAAGATTCATGGGTTCGCCCCAATTTTGCCTGGCTACTTGGTCTTTGTGCTTTCGATTACCTTCGTGTAAACACTGATGAGGCGTGGCAATACTTTCTTGTAATCGAACTCTCTTGCCCTTTTCTGTGCTTTGTGTGCTAAGCTCGCAGCCAGCGAAGGATTGCTTTGTATTTGGTTTATTTTTTCTGCTAAGTCTTGACTATCATCTGGCTTGAAGGTCAGGCCGGTGCCTTGCAACGTCCAGGGTGGACCACCAGAATCGGCAGCCACAACGGGAATCCCAAGGGTCATAGCATCCAGCACTGTCATACCAAAAGGCTCCGGCCAGCGTGCGGGATGCACAAATATTTGTGAACTTAAATACCAATCAACAACCATCTCAGATGGTATCCAACCGTGAAATGTAATATTATTCGAAAGACCAAGTTGCTTGGAATATTGCTCTAACGCAAGCTTCTGCGGACCGTCTCCAACGATGTGTAGGCTAAACGGGAATTTTAGCATTGGCAGGGCAGATATCAGGACATCAACACCCTTCTCAGCGCTAAGACGTCCCACGTAGAGGATGTTATATTGACCATTGAATGCAGCTTGAGGCGTGTTGCTATGCTTTTGGCTACTTAGGTTTTCATAATCCACGGCTGGAGGAATTACGAATATCTTTTTTTCATCAATGTTCTGCCATAAGTAGATTTCTGCGACTGCTGGACTGACAGCTATGAATGCGTCTATTTGATTTAACATGAGAACTTCTAGGCAGCATTCCAAGACGCGAAAGGGCGACAAGAGTAGTTTCCTTCGGAGGTTCTCTGGTCGATGTCTAACTTTGGCAATAATCCCGCAGCTTTTATAGCATTCGGTGTTGATAATGTCCAGCCTACTGCAAAATGAATAACTGTTTAAGTGTGCGATTATAGGTATCTTCCCTCCACACCTCTTATAAACAGCCCCGTCCAAGAGAAAACGGGAGTCCCAGAGATGAAAGATATCAAACCTATCTTCGTATTTGCGTAGGATTTTGTTGAGGGCCAGCCCGTATTTTCTCTGGAGTCGGTTCGTGATCGGTCCTTCAGCGATTACGCCGTAAGGTAAACCATCAGGGTATGCGTTTATGGATGGTGATAGAGTGATCACTGTGATATGATGGCCGAGCGCCGACAGCTTTGAAGCCATTAAGTGCAGAAGTTGGTTGGAGCCTCCCCCACTCTTCAAATTCAACTTGGCGTCAATAAAGGCGATCTTCAATGTCTTTGTCTCCAGTGCAGATGAGTCTGATTCATCCTTCTTTACCAGGAGTCCAAAGATAAAGACTCCCCAAAGAATGAGTCCGTATCAACATAGTCAAGCTAAGGTCGAGTAAAGTGACGTAAAAGCCGTTCTTTCAAAGTCTTGATAATAACGGTTGGATTCCTACCTAAAAATGATATTACCAGGAAGAAGTAGGGTTTTATGTACCACGGATCAACCTTAATAGAAGTAAGGAATTCTTTCCTCCCTTGGACCATTCGATTGTCCAGTACAAGATACGTTGCATAGGTATGGTGGATGTTAGCTAGCCTTCGCTTTGCAGCCCTAATATCAGTCCGTGAAAGAGGATAATCGTGGATTACCTTGTTTAGAACATCTGGATAAGTCTGATAACGAAGCTCCCAATCGCCGCTTAAACTAGTACCATGTTGCCTCTTCTTGACTAGCGGTTCACGAACAACATCAAAGTTATAACGCTGGGCAATACGGACAAACATATCCCAGTCTTGATTTATCCTCAGAGACTCGTCCCAGTAACCCACTTCACTGAAGACATCAGCGCGAATGAGGACAGTGCTAGTGACTGCGAAAGCTCTTTCGGAGAGCAAAAGTCTCAGTGCTATTTTCGGGTTAATCTCTCGCTTTTCCCAAGCCTGGCTTGTAATAACACCGCTCTGGTTATCGAATCGATAGAAATCGGAACAGACAATAGCTACATCGGGGCGAGTATCTAGAAGCCTGACTTGCATTGCCAGCTTTTCGGGAAGCCAGATGTCATCGGCATCTAAGAACGCAATATACTTACCGATGGAAGCGGACGTCCCTACGTTGCGGGCAGCATTTCCACCACGGTGTTCTTGATAGATATACTTGATTCGATGGTCCTTAAAGCTGCCTACAATTTCTCTTGTGTTGTCTGTAGAACCGTCATCTACCACAATAAGCTCAAAGTCCCCAAAGGTCTGGTCGAGGACGCTCTGGATAGCTTCAGCCAAGAAGTGGCTGTAGTTATAGGTGGTAATGATAACGCTGACCTTCGGCATATTTCTTGTCTCTGATAAGGAGCAGGCCTCATATCATTGTAACATGGTTGTGCTACCCTGTCCTTTATTCTCCTAGGCACTTTTCATAGATGTTAAAGGTTTTTTTGGCAATATCGTCCCACTGGAGCTGTTTGGCTAATTGCAGATTGTGGTTGCCCATTTCCGTGAGGTCTGCGCCTAATGCAAGCTGCATTGCCTTAAGCAGTCCTTCCTTATCTGAAGGATCGTACAAAAAGCTTCCTTCCGCATCTAATACGTCCGGTATGCATCCAATCGCCGGAGCAATAAGGGGCTTCGCAAATGACATACCCAATATGACACCACCCGGCATTTGGCAAGGTGAGAAAAACGAAGTGTCACATGTATAAATAACGATGTCCGCTGAATTGACATAAATTTGAGCCTCATCATGTGGAATGAACTCAAAGATGGTCCTGATGCTATTAATTCCGCTGCATCTTCTCAGTATATCCTGAGCTAAGCCATTATCATGTGGCTGGCCCACTATCAGCAACTTCCCTTTAGTGAAGTTGAGTCTCTTAAAGGCATCTATAAGCTCAGGAATGCCTCTGTAACGCCTCAATAGACCGAAGCATAAAAATACTAGGTCCTCGTTGTTGAGCTGTAAATGATTTCTTGCTTGCGTTTTACTTATATTATTCTCATGACTATCGATGTAGTTACCGTGTGGAATGCATTCAATCAGGCAGTCTTTCTTCAGTCCGTATGCTTCAATGACGGCCTTTTTTGCGGATGGGCAATGAACAATTATTTTGTTACATAACCTCGCGACAAGCTTGCTGAAGAGTAGCTCTAAGCGCCTGTGTCTTCCCTCAAGATTGATGATGTTGTGTACCGTCCACACGATTCGGACTCTGAATAGTTTCAATAGTAACAATCCACTGATAAAGCAAGCTGACCTAAGGACAGTTTTAATCCTGTTATTGGCTAGCAGAAAGGGGTGCTGCCAGTGAAGGTGCAGTATGTCAATCTTGCGCCATCTCCAAAATGCACTTGGCATTTTAGAAGTCCCAACGATAGTCCCAAAATTGACAATGACACCTTCTTTTGACAAGGAGTCAGCTAAATCTTTCTGATAAGGGTTGCCCTTACGATAATCTGGGATGAATACTACCTTCATAGTCGGTCATTCTTCCTTACTTTAACCATAAAGTGCCTTGAGAATAGACTTGGATATCTTCTCGTGAGCAATCTATCTATGAATTGCGGAAATCCCCTCGGCACATCGATATATCTGTCATAGAATCTCTCTTCTATGGTGAGATTTACCTCTCTGGCTTGTTTGAATCCGCGTCTGAGATGTCTATTCCGTGTACCTCATTCTGTTCAACTAGAAAGCGAGCATCGGCAGTTGGTCCGCAACCAACATCCACAATCTGCTCATTCCGGACTTCATCGGTGAAAAGGAGCTTTAGTTGATTCTCTCGACGAAGACCAGCCGCGAGCTGTTTTTCTGAGAATTTTCTCTTATAGCACTTATCCAATCTTTTCAGTTTTCTCCAATTGAGAAGTTCCTTTTAAGATTCTAAGTTGCTCTTTTATGAGGGACACCATATTGTATCCCATCCACCGGTCAAAGATATACGCTAGGGCAAAGTAAATGAATGCACCAAATCCAGCTAGAAAAAGAAAGGTGGGCACTCCGACCGAACTAAATGCATATGACTTGAGGACATATGTCACTGCGAACACAATCGCAGCGTTGAGTAATGGCAGCCCCAGTATTGCTGCTACGTCTCTCATTTTACTCTGTGTAACTCTCGCCGCTAGATAAATTGCCACAGGATCTACGGAAAGAGCACCGACTACTACTGCCAGTGAAGTACCGGCCATGTCCCAAAGATGTGTAAATGGGTAAATGAGTGAGGCCATCACTACAAGACGGACGAGCTGTAATTTTGAAGCGATGTCGGGCCTTCCCACGCCTTGGAAAAGAGGACCGGTAGTAGCACTCACCGATCGGCTGAGCCCAAGTACAGCCAGCAATTGCATGGCAGGAACCATCGGCATCCACTTTTCCGTGAGAAATAGGCGCGTAAATTCTGGGGCCAGAACCGCAATACCGGCAGCCAGTGGGAACGACATGAAAGCAGTCAGCTTAATTACCTTCAGATAGGCCTCCCTCAGCTTGGGGAGGTTATCTTGGAGCTTGGAATAGGCTGGAAATGTGACCTGTGAAATCACCTGCGTTATTTGCGTGGCAGGCAGATTGGAAATGCTGTAGGCCATCTGATAGAACCCTAAAGCCGTAACCCCCAGTACCTTACCCAGAAACAGATCATCACCTTCGTTTATCAGAAAAAGCAGAATAGAAGACGCCAGAATCCATTTCCCGAAGCCAAAAAGCTCTCGGATTTTGGCGAGGTCTAACTGCGGGCGGGGTCGATAGGGATGTAGAATGTATGATAGTGCAAACTGCGCGATTGCCCCCGCTAGCAAGCCAAGCACTAGTGCCCAGACATTTTTCAGTATCAAGGCCATGGAGATAGCCACTGTCAAGTCGGCTACAGACCCTCCTATCTCGTAGGCAAACTGTTTGTTGAATTCTAGGTCTTTAATGAAATACATGCTCCCGATATTGGACCATGATCCTATGAGGACCGAAAGAGCTACAACCTGCACGACGTGCACAGCTGCAGGTTCATTGAAAAAACTAGCCACGTACGGGGCTGCTGTGAACAGAAGCAGGCTTATGATTGTCCCTCGTAAGCCATTTACAGTCCAGGCGGTATTCAGGAATGCTTTAGTGTCCCCCTTTTTCTGGATAAGGGCGGTATTGAAACCTGTCTCGGTAAAGTGCCCTAGGGCGGACAAAGTGAGTGTTGCAATGCCCAGTGTACCGAAATCATTTGGTGCCAGCAGTCTGGCCAAGAATAAGGTCCGTAAAAGCCTCAAGCTTTCGCGGACTGCCCGTATACCGAAAACCCACAATCCTCCACGGACTACTCGTTGGCTGAGAGTTTCTCCTGGTTTCAGCAGGCTCTTAATCTTCTCTTTGACACTCAAGTTAGGTACCACACGATGATTTAATGCGCGGCTAGGAAGTCTGCCGCATGCGCGGATTCAGGTAATTTTTTTGGTATATCACCACTCATAAGTCTTGTTCCCGCCCACGAACACAGGTAAATGTGGTGATGAGATCAAAGATTGCGTCTTGTTCTTAAGGGCCAATTCTTGCAGTCCTCTTCAGGGCTTCCTCATATAAGGATTGGTATTCCTGTACCATGCGGTCTTGGCTAAATTGGGCAAATATAATCTCCTGAGCCCGCCTGCCGATAGCCTGGGCCCAGTCTGGTCTATTTAAACATCTGATAACAGCATTAAATAGGGCTTGAGAGTCTTGGCAAGGAACCAAAAACCCGGTCTCATCTGGTTGCACTATCTCCCCATTCCCGCCCACGTCGGTCGCCACTACAGGTTTTCCTAGTGCCATTGCTTCCAGGATAGAATTAGAACATCCCTCCAGATCTGTGGAACACAGACATGCGACATCAAATGCTGAGAGAAAAGAGCCAATGTCTCGCTGATTACCGAAAAAGGTAACTTTGGAGGTTATACCAAGTTCTTGGGTGAGGTTCTCCAGATCTGACCGTGATGGACCATCGCCCACAATGGCGAAACGGGCTTGGGGCATGACCTGGGATACCAGATGGGCCGCCTTGAGGAAGGTGGCGTGACCTTTGGCAGGGTGTAATCTGGCTACGATACCCACTACTTTACCCCCGGGGGGTAGCTGCATATCAGCCTTAATCTGGCACACCCTTACTGGGTCAGGGGCTAGGCGGCTAAGATTGATGCCGTTGTGAATTACCCTAATACGAGATGGGTCAATGCCGCGAGCTAGTAGGTAAGATTTACCGGATTCGCTGTTAGGAACGACTAGGCTAGCTGAGCGAGTGAGAAAATCCTCTGCTCTTCGGTAGAAATTGTTGCCCAGAGAAGTGTTCTTTCTAAGTCCACAACGCTCTGTTACTATCTTCACTGGTGTGCGGGCTATCAGCGCGGCCAACAGACCAAAGAAAGTGGCCGGTGTCAGGAAAGGCTGGATTATATCTACTTTTTTACGTCGCAACATCCTAGAAAGTGGAAACAGTATGGAGAAATCATACTTTCCCCTTCTGTTTAGTGAGATGAGCTCCGCGTTGGGTACTTCTTTCACCTCAGTTTCCAGAGGCCCCCCGGAGTAGAGGGAGACTACTACTGGTTTGAAATGAGCTTTGTCCATGCCCCGCACCAGCTCCAATAGTTGCTGTTCCGCACCGCCAATGCCCAGATAGTTTATGACGAACATAACTGTGATAGGGTGGTTTTTCATCAGGATTCCTGTTTAATGGGACTTTGTCCAGATATGAGCAGCTTGGTGATGGCGATTGACAAGCCTCCTAATATCCAAAGCAAAAACACGCTATCCATTACATTGTGAGTAGATGCACTCACGACGTAGGCAGCTAGAGCACCGATGCAACCCAGAGCAAGACTCTTAAGGAAAAGACTCGTGGCATACCGGTAGGAGTCAAGGAAGTTGCGAAAGGTATTCACAAGCAGGCATAGAAAAGCTAGTAAGGCTGGAGTGCCGAAAGAAAGCCAGATACGGAGGAAATCATTATGGACTTCAAGGTTTCCTAGGACACGGCCGGCTCCCTGCGTTTCCATATAGAGAGGATTTATTTCTGAAGCGTATTCCAAAGACGTTTCCTCAAATTGCCAGTAGCCAATCCCCAAAGTGGGATTATCTAGAGCAATGCTCACCCCTGCTTGCCAGAGGACCAGCCGGCCTGCGGCGCTTTGGTCATCAACGAATCCTTGAGAATACCGGGTATCGCGGACATCGGCATAGAGCAGGAAACTAATCGCCAGCAGCAGCATAGCCAGCAGCATTACAATTTTTATCCTACCCTTTAGCAAAAAGGCTATAGCTAGGGCACCAATTCCCAGGGCATAGATCCCCGAACGAGTATAGGTGAAATACAAAGCCAAGCCCATAGATATTATCAATATTCCTAAGAGCTTCCTCGAACGGGAGTCTACACCCTTCAATAAGAGTACTCCAAAAGCAGGGAGTAGAACTAAAGGTAATTGGTAACTGAAGTTTACCGGATTCTCAGTCAAGCCGACAACCCTTCCACCTGAGATTCCCCCTGAAACCACATAATAGACCGGAACATCCCACCCCCTAAAGTATGCGTGTTGCATTATGGCAAATATGGCCGATATAGAACAGGTGACCAAAGCTACTATGCTAAGAAACTTGATATCTCGTTCTCTATTGACGACAGCTGGTAAAAGTATGAGGATACTCAGCGCGCTAAAGCTTTGTCTGAGGTATTTCAAAGTGTTGCTTGTATCAGTATTTACAACGTTGGAAATAGCTGCAAGAGTGAAAAAAATAATAGCAGGGATTAGAATCCGTCGTGCACCGCTGCCAAGTTCTATCCCTCCCCTGTTCTTTAAAATTGGTATCAGAAGTAGGAGAGCCAATAACGTCCATAGAAAACGAATGCTTACCTGCAGTTCTGCTGATAGGGAGAACATGTAACCACTGATCGTAAGCTGGCCGACGAGCAAGGCTGCTAAAGCCCAGACCGGCCGTTGGAATAGCAGAACGAAGAGAACGACTTGGGTAGCCAATACTACAGAGATAGCTGTTGATAGTCCCAAACATACTTTCAATACTGCAGCTAAACCGATAAGGGCTGCAGCTCCAACGAGTAACCCTTGGTTCTCATACCACTTTTTGGGTCGGACAGTGGTTCTCATTATCTTTCTTTTCCCCGTGCTTCTTCGGTATATGGTAACTTGTGGTAGACACCGATGAGCTGACTCCTAAACGGTCTCGTCCAGGGAACTAGCTGCATAATTCTACCGACTAGCAGGCCAGCAGCATAGGCAATCCTATTAAAGGTAAAATAGTCGTAGATTTGCTCGATGCTTACCAAAGTCTCCCTCTGGAAGCCTACTGATTTTAAAGTGTGATCTAGGCGTTTCCTGGTATTGCACCGATAATAGGTTAGGAAGACGTCCTTTTCTTGAGCGCGTTGAGATGCTCCCTTGAATTTTTTATGCCAGCTGAGAGGGAGACAACGGGAAAGGAAGAATGCGGGAGACATAACGCAAGGAGTTTTAAATATCAGAATACCTCCCTCTTTTAAAATGCGCCCGAATTCTGCAAATGCTTGCTTGGGCTGCTTGAGATGTTCAATTGCGTTATAGCAAATGATAACGTCGAAAGTGTCATCCGTTAGTGGTAGTCTTTGCAGGTCTCCCACTATATACCTGTCGATCTCTCTCTCCTCTGGCGCCTCGCTATCTAGGCCTATAAGCAGGCCTATTGTCTGCTGATGGGCGCGGAGTATCCAAGTCCCTTTACCACAACCCGCATCCAGTACCCTGACCCCTAAGCATAGATACTGGTTTAATGCTTCTTCTACAGGGGCGAAGACGGTCTGATCTGCTTTCGGATACAGCTTAGCCTTAATCCTTGTCTTGGTTTTAACGTCAAGCATTATCTGTGTCCTTCGGAGCTTTGTGAACTTCCTCAGAAGTAATCGTGTTGATCTGAGGTGTCTGTTTTGCCCTTCTAATCGAGGATCGTTGGGAAGTACACAGTTGCTCAAAAATGTTTAAATATTCATATTTCTGTATTGCCCAGCGGTACTTCTGATAAGCAGCTAGGGCAGAGGTGATCAAGGCTGTTCTTCTTGCAGGGTCTCGATAGAGCTCTAGGATACAGATGGCTAAGTCCTTTTCGTTACCGGTTTCGAAGTACATAACCATATTATCGTCAAAGCAAGCCCTTATTGCCGGGAAATCACTGGATACGACCGGTGTTTTAAGGGCAATATACTCAAACAGTTTGTTCGGCACCATCGAGATGAGAATAGATATCACTCCAATATCGGCCTCTAAAATGTGGTTTGGTATACTTTCCATTGGTAAAAAGCCAGTGAAGTTCACGTATTCTTCTAGATGCAGGTCCTTCACGAGTTGTTCCAGATTAGGACGGTACTCCCCGTCACCGACCACCTCGACCTTCAGCCCGGGGATATGCGGTATAAGTAGTGGTACTGCTTCAATCAGGGTCTGTACTCCGTATTGCTCGAGTAAGCTACCGTGGGTAATTATCTGGAAATTGTTATGCCCACTTTCCTTTGGGAAACTTGTCTCGGGATTAAAAATCTCTTCATCGGGTACATTCAGGATTATAGAAGTTTTAAAAGCGGGAATGCCCCATTCTTTGTAGTTGTCCTGAGTTATTTTGAAGTGCAGAATGACGTGATGAGCATAATGGAAGCTGGCCTTCTCTAAAAACCTGAGTAATCTGACTAATAAATGATTATAACTTATCTTAAATTTCTGCATGACGACTACGGGTGAGTGATCGAGGACATTTAGGGTTACTTTAGCACCTAGAAGTCTGGGGAGTACAGTACTGAAAACCAGAAATTCTGGCATAGAATTTACTTCAATCACCCTGTATCTTTTCCGTAAGTAAAGCTGGGTCAGTTTCAGAGATGCCAGAACCGGGAAAGTAATGTATTCAAATAAGTACCTCAGAGCGCCTGCCCGGTGGTGTTCTATTGGTAGGCGGTATAAATTCACCCCGTTGAGGACCTCGCGGCTTTTTTCGCCACGATTCCTCAGGCAGATGACATCGACCCCGTAACCGTGGGCAACCAAAGTCTCAGCGTCCCTCTTGGTTGGGGGCTTTTCAGGGTAATAAGCGTGGCGTATGATACACACTCTTCTCATGTCATTTAAAGGTTTCTTACCCATAATAACCTGACTTTCTAGTTGCCTTGTTGTTGACTCTTCGGATGGGGTCGGAGCCACGACAAGAACGAGGGTCCTTTGCTGCATAGCACTTCTTGATATTGAGTTATTATTTTTTTTGCTATCTGGCTCAGTTCTAGATGTC
>CAZTBG010000012.1:14112-39462 GCA_964611805.1 uncultured Dehalococcoidales bacterium
TCCTGAGGTATGCCAAGTTCTTCTCTTGCCTGTTCCTTAGGCATTGGCTTGAACAGGTCAAAGTTGATGCCGCATGGGATGACCTCTGCCTTCTCAAACTTGAGTCTGTAATACATCTCTGGAGAGACCAGGAAAACCTTATCCACCAGTGGGGTGATGATGCGACAGGTGATAAATTGCCAGTTCCAGAACTCGGGTCCATGGTGTGTTAGAACAACAGGATAGAGGAATTGAGCACGGGCAATAATTCCAGAAAACACGTAGTGAGCGTGAATAAGGTCATATCTGTGAGTTAACAGTCGCCACCAGAGGCGAAAGATACCCCACAGGTAATTGAGCTTACTCTTCGCGCCATTGATGAAGAGAACATCAATCTCCACGCCCGCTTCTCTGAGAGACGTTACCTGTTCTTCGATGAAGATACCAAAGTATGGTCTATCTTTCGAGGGGTACATGTTTGTTAGTACTAAAACTTTCATCTCACTCTTTCGCGTTGAGGATACAACTCATTAGAGTTTACGGGTAATAATTTGTTAAGGAGACTACCTATGATTGTCTTGTAGCTATCGTAATAGGAACTCAGAACTTCACCGATGATTTCATCGGTGGTGTCGCTGAATTCTCTATCTGTTCTTTTTAACCGCAGGTCATAGCGATGTTCCAGTGTAGTGTAGATTCCACGTTGCTGTTGCAGGTACTCAATATCAGTATTTTCGTCCTTACGTTGGGCGCAGGCTTCTTCAGGCAAATCGAGGAGATAGCATACGTCTGGCTTAGGTACGATTGCTAACATGAGTTTGATAGCAAGTCGATTGAGTCTATCCTTAGCGTTTAGAGATGATTCTATCTCGGCAACGGCATCGTAGACGTACCTGTCACAAATAACTACTCGCCCTCGGAGCAAGGGTAGCTTGACATGGAAAAAGTAGGTTACTATCATATCGATGCTTACCAGATAGGACCAGAGAAAGCGAATAATCCCATTATGCAGTCGCTTTTTCCGGCCTGGGGCTCCGATTTTCCCTCCGTCTGCTTTTCGTTTGCTGCTGAGTATCCTCCCCAGAGTGCTGATAAACCTGATAAACCAGGAGTTACCGCAACGGCTCCAGTAGTATTTGGTTCTGAGGCCACACAGAGTCATTGCATCGGTCAGCGTACGCGCGTGTTTCGTCTTTCCTGAGCCGTCAGCACCACTTAAGGAAATCAGGAATCCGGACTGAAGGCGGATATGTAGCTTTAGTCCGATTCCCCAGATTAGTGTTTTGATTACCTCGGCGAATTTCTGTCTAAATCCGATGCGCCGATCGCGGAGTATCTTCCCGTAGTAGAGAAACTTGCTGAAGGTGAAGGAGACCACAAAAGGTAAAGAGACGGGAGTGCGTTGAGTGATTCTCAGGTAGTAATGGTATATCATAGGGTGACCCTTTAGGGAGGTCTCCCAGCTTTGCAGGATTTGTTGGGGAATGTTTGTCTCTCCCCAGAGCGATTTCTCAATGTAGGCACAGACCAAGAGGCAGAAATGGAGACCGTCAAGCCAACCCCGCTGGAAGGCGACCCTTTCCAAATAGGTCCAATCAATCCTATTCTGTCGGTGGCATTCCCGAACTTTGACTATATCTGCCAGTCGGAATTTCTTATTTTCATAAAAGCTGTGAGCTACTGTGATTAGAATGATGTCTTCCGGTGAAGGGGCACGGACGGCTTCATCATCCGGAGCAATACGCGAATTCTGCCAGATTGGCTCCTCGTCGAGGAAGCATACATTCCAGCCTACCCAGGTATGAAGGTGGATGGCAGATACGCATTGCCCGTTGTGGAACTTCCGAAAGAGGTACTTGTGTGGCTCCTCGATATTCTTGAGCTCTATATATCCCAGTTCCTTCAAGATCATGGTTGCGGTTCCCGCCTGGGCTTCGCTTACAAGCACATCAAGGTTGTCGCTCGTGTATGGAAAGGACGGGAATCTACCTGCGGACTTGATGAGAATGCAGGGGATGCCTGCTTCAGCCCACCGGTCACGGGCAATAACATACTCTGCTCTCAGGGAAGCGGAAACATTCTCTTGTTTCTGCCGGGCTGCTTGAAACTCGGCCGTTTCATAGAGCCCCTTCCAGCCGTTGTCATGGTTGAAGGCCAGCAGGGGATATTTATTCGTATCCCAGAATGCCATCAGGGCCGGGATGTCAAGGCCTTCCTCAGGTTTCGGTGAGAGACCATCGACTATCCTAGCAGCTACAGATGTAAGTCTTGATAAAGAGGTTTCCATTACCATTTCCCCTTATCATCCAGCTCACTCTGTCCCAGAATATATCTTGCGATATTCTGCCACGAATAAGGGGTAACCATTTCACGGGTATTACAGCTGTTTGTGCACATGTTTTGGGCTACTATCTCTGGCAGCTCCGAAGGCCCCTCGGCGTAAAAGAGACCATCGCCGTCCTCGAATGCTGCTGGTAAGTCGCCATAACGCAGTGTTACCACCGGCAGGTTGCAGGCCATGGCCTCCAGTACAGATAGCGGAGCACCGATGCACGCCTGTTCAGAGACTACGGGGAACACATAGCAGTCGGCCAGTTGGTATATTTCCTCGACATTTGGCAGGTACTGCTCAAAGATGGTAATACCCTGCTCTCGTAGTTCGGTTAGTAGTTGTTCGTCCTGGCCGGGGAATGAGCTGCTAACAAGGATGACCTGAGCAGCCAGCTTTTGACAAATGTGGACCAGCGACTGAACATTCCTTTCCCTCTTCACGTGGCCCACATGCAGCACTGTGTACTTTCCGGGCTCAAGGCCATATTGGGTTCTCAGTTCAGCTTTTCTCTCCGGGGATACCGGGGTGAACTTGTCAAGGTCTACACCACTAGGGATAAGTTGAGCGTGGCATCCCAGGGCAATAAGTTGTTTCACTGCTCTCCTATGCTGGACAAATAACACATCTGGGGTGAGGAATCGGATAAGGCGTCGTGAGAGCCAGCCATAGTGGCGAGGCTGAAGAGAGACCATGACCACCCTGGCTCGGGGCTGATATAGCTTGAGCAACCGGCTACGTATAAAGCTGAACAGAGTTGCCGATGCTGACGGCACATAGCAAATTAAGCCGGGTTTATATGAGCGGAGCTCTTCCCATAATCTATAACTTAAGAAGAGCCTATTCACTCTAAGGGAAGCTATTTTGGAGCTATTAACTCTTCGTCCGGGAAGCACGGAAATGCCGTGCACCGGAATCTCCGAAGGCCAAGCCTGAAGGAGTGAGTGCGCGAAATTCTTAATCCCCTCATCCAACGGTGGGGACATATCCTCGGTGATAATGCAAGCTGACTGCTTCATTGCGTTACTTCCTGCTTTCAGCGGGCGTAGCTTTCCTTTAGTTGTGATTCTAGGTACCATTCGACGAATAAAGGGATGCCCTGCTCTATCGCTATCTTGGGCTGATAGCCGAGGAGTGTTCGGGCTTTAGATATATCGGCGAACGTAACAGGCACTTCTCCGGGTTGTACTGGGAGATGCTTGATTGTAGCTTTCTTACCTAGAGACTCCTCGATTAGTTGAACGAGGTGGTTCAGCGGTATTGACCGTGAGTAACCCAGATTGAAAATATCGAATCGGCACCCTTCATAAGTCAGGGCTTTCATTAGGCCATCCAGGAAGTCATTGATATAGGTGTGGTCTCTGGTTGATGACCCGTCGCCGAAGAGGTGAATCTCCTCTCCGGCGTGTATTTTTCGGGTAAACAGGGGAATAGCCATCTCTGGTCTCTGCCGCGGCCCATAAATATTAAACGGCCGTATTATTACCACGGGTAATTCGTAAAGCTGGTGATAAGTGTAGCAAAATAGCTCGGCGGCCGCTTTCGAGGCGGCATAGGGAGACATCGGGGTAACAATTGGCTGCTCCTCTTTGAACGGTATCTGCGTACTGTTGCCGTACACCGATGAGGAGGAAGTAAATACGAACCTCTTTACTGAAGTTAGGCGACTTTCCTCTAGGAGGTTGACGGTGCCCTGTACGTTGACCTCCTCATAAAGTAGAGGTTTGTCAAGCGAAGGCCTTACTCCGGCCTTAGCTGCGAGGTGAATGACGCTATCGAAGGCGTATTTGGAAAAGAGACCGTGCAGTAAATCACGGTCTCTAACGTCACCCCGGATAAGTGCGAACCGTTCATTGGAACCGAACTGCTGGATGTTGTTCCATTTTACCCGTGGTTCGTAAGAGTCATCGAAGTTCTCCAATCCCACGACCCGGTAGTCGAGATTGGTTAGCCGCTCGACAAGGTTCGAGCCGATGAATCCAGCAGCCCCGGTGACCAACACTGTCTGGCTCATGCCGTCTCCTCGTTTTCTTCCTCTTCCTCGCGCCTGCGAACATTAGTAGAGGGCATTCCCTTGATGACCCATTTGAAGTTGACGGTGATCCAGGCAACACCCACACCAATTATGCCGCCAAGCAGCATTGCGTCTCGCCCCCGAATTCTGTCTATTGACGGAACCGGTTCAGACGGTTTACCGACAACCATTTCTTCCAGTACAGAAGGATCATCACCATTGCCTGACAGGAGTGATGTCATTCTATCGGTCAGATAGGCAAGTTCCTGGCTGAGGTTAGCAACTCTACCTTCAGCAAGATTCAAATCCAGGTTGTGTCCAACGTAATCAATTTCGTTCTGGTTTTGCAGAGTAGTTAATTCACTCCTAGCTTCGGCGAGGGCACTGCTAGCCCTTTCGACTGCAGCGAGGGCGTCCAGATAATCCTGGCTCTGGTCACCTATAGCAATCAGGGCAGCCAGTTCTTCTGCTTGACGAACGAGTTCTGTGTTTAGGGCTTCTACTTTGGCTGCTAACGAAATGTACGTAGAATCGCTGTATAGGTCGTGGGTGGTGCCTTGTAGCGATGCGTATGCCAGTTCTTGTTCGGCTTCAAGAAGTTTTGCCCTAACGTTACCAGCATCCTCCACAAGTGAATCATATTCTTCTAATCGTAACTTGTCTTCTTCAGCGGCTAGGAAATCTTTGAAGACAGTCGGAACGAAAGCGGTAAGATAGAGGGTTTCTTCCATAGAGGCACCAATTGTCTGTATCTCTATTAGGGGGACATCGCTGTTCGAGTTGTATCGTATAGATATCATCTGGTTCAACTCTTCGGCGGTGTGAGCAAATGTGGGAGCACTTTCCTCAAGCTCTTGGGCCAGGAAGTCCAGGAATGGGAACGTGTTTGCTTTAGCGGCGTAATACTCCGCTGTCCTCTGCAAGTCTGTCAGAGACGTGTAAGAAGAGCCAGGATTAACAATCTGAACCTGAACAGTGCTCTCGTATGGGCCTTTATAGCTCCCCCAAATCGCGGGTGTGGTGTCTTGTGGTGCCACAGGCCCTGCAGAATTTAATGAAGGACTTATAAAATAATATAGTAATCCCCCGAAAATTCCTACAATGAGTCCAATTGCCAGCACGACAACAGACCGCCGACTCAGGAATGGCACCATTTTTGGTATAGATTCTCGCTTCCTATCTGCGCCGCCTGCGGTTACTTCAGACCTGTTTGGCCTACGTCCCGAGGTTCCTCCTTGTCCATAATTTTCGACCACCATTTTGTTCACCCCCACACTGTAATTATTCTGTAATTATTTATGTATTTAATTTGCGGCAGTTCAGCTGAGTAGCTCGTCTGCTGCAACCTGTAATTCAGACTCAGTGAATTCTTGAACACTCTTGCATATGTAATCCACTTCCTCTGTACTCAATTCGGGATACATCGGAAGTGAGAGTATCTCTCCGACCACTCGCTCGGTGACGGGAAGAGAAGAATTAGCTCCACCGTAATTGTGCCAGGCTTCCTGAAGATGGATTGGGACAGGGTAGTGCATGCCCGTGGCTATACCTTTGGTCTCCAGCCAAGCACGAAGCTCGTCCCGATATGGTGTCCTGACCACATAAAGATGGTAAACGTGTTTAGCCCATACCTTCTCTTGTGGTTTCACTATCGATTCAGGCAGGCCGGTACTATAGGCCTGGGCGATGTTACGTCTGCTTTCTGTCCATTCGCCCAGATGAGGTAGTTTTACCTTCAGTACGGCAGCCTGAATCTCATCAAGGCGGTCATTGACTCCGAACAGGGAATGGTAGTACTTGGGGTCCTGGCCGTGGTCTCGCAGTAATCTACATTGCCTGGCGATGTCTGGGTCGGATGTTGTAATCATGCCAGCCTCGCCGTAAGCTCCCAGGTTCTTGGTGAAGTAGAAGCTGAAGCAGCCAATATCACCAAGAGATCCAGTCCGGCGTCCTTTGTACTCGGCTCCGTGTGCCTGACAGGCATCTTCGACAACCTTAATCTTGTGAGAACGGGCCAGTCCCAGGATGGAGTCCATATCTGCCGGATGCCCATAAAGGTGTACCGGGATGATGGCCTTAGTCCTGCTGGTGATTGCCTCCTCTATCTGAGATGGGTCCATATTGTAGGTATCGGGGTCGATGTCGACAAATACAGGCCGGGCGCCCACCAGGACTATAGCCTCGACTGTGGCGAAGAAGGTGTTTGAGACAGTGATGACCTCATCTCCTGGCCCGATGCCACAGGCGAGAAGTGCTAGGTGCAGGGCGTCAGTGCCCGAACCGACACCGATGGCAAACTCGGTGCCACAGTATGCAGCAAATTCTGATTCGAACGTGTGGACGTTCTTGCCGAGGAACAGCTGCATTCCATCCAGAACGTCACCTATCTCAGTCAGTATCTCATCCTTGAGACCCTGATATTGTTTCTTGAGGTCAACTAACGGTATGCGCATCTTCTAATCCATCTGTAATATGTTTGTATGGTTTATCAGTGAGACCAGTAGTACATACCAGGTCTCCGATACTGCAAACTACCTGAGCCGGGTTGCCATAGGCAACTACCCCCGGTGGGATATCCTTAGTAACGACACTGCCAGCGCCAATTACCGCATTTTCTCCGATGACTACGCGGGGAAGCACGCAGGCGTTAACGCCAATCTGGGCTCCCTTCTTGATACGAGGACCTTCCATACACTCCGCTGCGTAGGGACAGCCAGGGTGTATGTCATTGGCTAGGGTGACACCAGGTGCGAGGAATACATCATCTTCGATGAGGGTAAACTGGGCCACGTAGACTTTATTATGGATTCTCACGTTGTTTCCTATACAGCAGCCATAGTCAATGACAGAGTTACCCCAGATACGAACACCATCTCCAATAATGTTCTGCTCTCTGATAACGACATTGTGGCCGGTTTCCAGGTTCCGCCCGATGGAGCTACCGCTATAGATAATGGTGCCGCTACGGATACGGGCTTCTGGGCCGATAGTCAGAAGATGGTCACCACAACGGGTCGTTGGATAACCAAGGGTTACACCATCATCGATAAGCGCTTTTTCTCCTAGGCGCACTGTGTTGCTACTTTCTTCCTGTAGCATAGGTAACTGGTGTTTATCTCTCATGAACACCTCTTCCTAGCTGGAGGTAGCCGTACTGGCTTCAGCAATGGTTGTGGTTTGGCCAAGTTTTACTCGCTCGCCCCCATTTAAAAAGGAGTTATTAGCTGCTTCCAGTATGCTGGTTACCCTGAGTCCGGACCAGCCATCGCTCCTTGGTTTCTTGCCTTCAGCTACACTATGGATGAAGTCGCTGCACTCCAGTTTTAGGGGTTCTGCATTAGATATAAAAGGGATAACAACGTCGCCGTAGCGATAATGAGGTGGCCAGGCAGCGAAGCCGTTGTTATCGCTGGCAGCGATTGCCAGCCCTTTATCATAGATGTGTATCTTTTCCGATTCGGAAACGTCATCGTAGATGGCCATCTTTTTACTGCCGACAATTGTGAGTTCACGTATTTTCCGGGGGTGAAGCCAGCTCACGTGCACATTGCACATGGTTCCACTGGGAAACAGTAGCTCAATATAGGCCATATCGCATAATTTGGAATCTACATGGTGTGTCCCCCGGGCACTTACTTCGACTGGCTCTTCGCCTAACACAGAAAGTACGATGCATATATCGTGGGGTGCCAAATCCCAGATAACGTTCACGTCAGGTCGATACTGGCCCAGGTTAAGTCGGGCGGCGTCAATGTTGTAGACTTCTCCCAGTTCACCGCTCTGTACCAGTTGCCTCAGGAAGTCCACGGCGGGATGATACTCATAGGTATGTCCTGCCATGAGCACCAGGTTCCTCTTCTCAGCCAGTTTAATGAGTTCCATGACTTCTCTGCTGCTTGTACTGACTGGTTTCTCTATCAGGACGTGCTTATCGTGGAGTAGTGCCTGCTTGGCTAGTTGGAAATGTGTGTCGACTGGTGTCGCTATCACCACGGCATCCACACTGTCTTTGAGCAGGTCTTCGAAGTCGATGACTGTTTTAACGTAAGGATATTGACTTTTCAAGCGCCGGAGCCTGTCCTTATCTAAATCACACACTACCTTTAGGTCGGCCTCTTCCAGTTCATGGAAGTTCCTGACGTGTTTTGGACCCCAATAGCCACAGCCAACGATACCAATTTTCAACATTTTGTTCCTCCCGTCCACTGCTAGCTACCCTCTCCATTGATGATGACTTGAGCAGTTAATAGTAGAATCTTTATATCTAGGAGTAATGATTGCTTTTCGATATATTCTATATCGAGACGAATCTGTTCCTCGAATGTAACCTTCTTACGTTCACTTACCTGCCACAGACCGGTCATACCCGGCATTACCCGAAACCTTTCCCGGTGGTGTTCTTGGTACATTGATACTGCAAATGGTATGTCAGGACGAGGACCTACCAGGGACATATCCCCTTTAAGAATATTAAGAAACTGGGGGAGCTCATCGAGGTTGGTTTTGCGCAGTATGGCCCCAATTCGCGTAACATTCTCGACACGATTTTGCTTGAGGTTCTCCTTGACCTTCTTCCATGTGTCATAATCAGTGTCTCCACCAACGTAACTCCGCAGGAATGCTTCATAAGCTGAATCATCATGTTCTATGTACATGGTACGGAACTTGTAGATAAAGAAACTCTGTCCGTCCTTTCCTATTCGTTCCTGGCGGAATATGGGATTTCCTGGAGAATCGAGCCTGATTAACACTGAAATCAGTATTAGTATTGGAGATAGGATAATTATCGCTAGTAGTCCAAATAGGCGATCTAAAACACTCTTCCATAGTTGGTATTTGGCCAGGTTCCTGATTCCGATCCTGTGCCGCGAGCTATTGGAACGCATGACTGCAGTTTCATTTCGGACCGGGGCACCGGAACCTTCGTTACTTTCTTTGTACTCGTTACTCAGTTTTTGCATCAGTCTATTCTTATCAGGGGATGCCTGATTTTCCGCCAGAGTCAGCTTACCTTTTTCTCGTGCTGTCATCACTTCTTAATCCTAGCTTCCACCAGTTAGAAACAGGTGCAAAGCAGGTTAATACTAGGTTAGAATCTGTGATAATTGGCCCCTTTCTGAATTCGGTAAGTTCAGGCCATTGCGGCCTATACCGTCGTAGATAAATCCGGCCTGGACCATCTCTTTCGGGTCAAACAGATTACGTCCGTCGACAAGGACAGGCCGGTTCATCAGGGAAGCCACCTTTCTCATATCGAGTTCTTTGAACTCATCCCACTCTGTAACGAGTATCAGGGCGTCACTTCCTGCAGCTACCTCATAAGCATCGGCACAATACGTCACATCGGGGAAAAACTCTGCCGTTGTTTTCATAGCGAGCGGATCATAGGCTTTAACTTGGCAGCCATGTTTCTTGAGAAGTGAGATGACCAGTAACGAGCGCGCCTCCCGTATATCGTCGGAATCAGGCTTGAAAGATAGTCCGAGAATGCCAATGGTCTTACCTTCCAACGAACCCAGCAATTCATGGAGCTTATTCGTCACCACATATGGTTGGCGCTCGTTTGTTTGCTGGATGGCCCTGACCAGTGGTAGCGGGACTCCCCGGCTTTTGCCCATATGGATAAGCCCTTTTACATCCTTGGGCAGACAGCTGCCTCCCCATCCTAGGCCTGCATTCAGGTAACCGTTGCCGAAGCGCGGGTCCATACCCATTATTCTGGATACTTGAGTGACATCAACATCATATTCGTCACATAGCAGGGCAATTTCGTTGATGAAGCTTATCCTGGCGGCGAGGAAGGCATTTGAAGCGTACTTCGAAAGCTCAGCAGTTCTGTTGTCGCATTTCATTATCGGAGAGTCCAGGGGCTCATATAACGCGGCCACAGCATCAGCAGCGTTCTGGTCAGACGCGCCCACCACAACACGGTCGGGATGCATGAAGTCGAAAACCGCCATGCCTTCCCGCAGGAATTCGGGGTTGGATACTACCGGGAAACGGTGCCCGTTGTGACCACTACGGGCCAGTATTCCCGCCACGATATCGGCGGTACCCACCGGCACTGTGCTTTTGAGGACAATTACCATGGGTCTGTTAGCCGCTTCGGCGATACTCTTTGTCGCTGAGCGTACCCATTTCAGGTCGGGTTTCCCGTTGCTGGTTGAAGGTGTTCCCACAGCAATGAAGGCAAATTCGCTGTCCGCCAGTCCCTGAGCATAATCACTGGTGACGCTCAGTCTGCCTGCCTCCCAGTTTTGTCGCCAGAGCTCGGGCAGATCTCTCTCGGATAGGGGTAAAGCTCCACGCTTCAGGCACTTTACCTTATCCGGGTCAATCTCAATAAGGCTTATCTTGTGGCCAAGTTCAGCGAAACATACGGCTGTAACCAGGCCGACATATCCAGCTCCAATAACACTAATTTTACTCATGATATCCTTCCTGCTTTCCGGGCTAAACCGGAATAACTTGAAACTCCTTCTTTCTCCATACCCGCAGAAAAGTGTTCACTACATCAGGGTCAAAGCGCTGACCGGACTCAGTGATTAGCTTCTGCACGGCGACTTCAGGTGCTAGTGCTTCCCGAGACAAACGCCCCGATGTCATGATGTCAAAACTATCTACAACCGCCAGGATTCTGGCCCCAAGCGGTATATTGGTACCCCTTACACCGAAGGGGTGGCCGGTCCCGTCATACCTCTCACACCTGTGCCAGATGATGTCCAGGGCTGGTGACAGGAAGTTGAGTCTTGACAGTACCTTCCACATGATATTGAAGCGTTGACTTAAGTCAACGGCTTCTTCTAGGGAAGATGCTAATCTTTGCTCCAGCACATCTTCGGGGCACGATGCAAATCCCAGGTCTTTGAGCAGGGCGGCATAGTGCAGTGCCTGCCGCTCACTTCGTGACAGCTGGAATTCGTGGGCAATCAGAGAAACGTTTTTGGCCACGCGTCGGGCACCCTCAGGGTCAAAGAGATTGCCTGTCCTTACCGATGTCGCAATCTCTCGGCTGAGTATTTGCATGGCCTCTAATGTGGAAAGTTGTTCTACTTCCTGTTGTAGCAGTCGGTCCTGCTCGCTTTCCAGTCGACTACTGAGTTCGTCAGTAAGGAACAAGGAACGATTGCAGAGCACCACAAGTTCCTGAATCTTATACCCCAGGCTCTCCAGGTTTTCCTCAATAGCTGATGGTGTTTGCTTCACAGTTTCTAGCAGAAGGTTGCGCAGACCCTCGAGGTGTGCTCGCGCTTCCTCCCGGCTTGTGTCTACAGCAGAGAGCAGGGCGTTTATCCTTTCTATCGAACTCTGCCATCTCCGGGGGACAGCGAGCATGAAGGTTGTCCCTTCTTTTTCATTGCTCTTGATACTGAACTTCCCACCAAGACCCTGTAGCAGTACCTTAGCCAGATAGAGGTCGTTGTCCAGCCCATTCTGGAGCATCCCGCGCAGTTGACACTGGAAGAGGGCGGCCAGCTTCTGGTGAGGGATGTGCTGGTTGTGGTTGGTGAGCTCTATCGATACGAATGGTTCGTTCATTTCGGTTATGTTGATCTGTAGGTGGTCACCTCGCGTGCTGGAGTTAATCTCGCTTCTCAGCAGATAGAATAGCCCCCGGGTAAGGCTCCGTCCGTCCACAATCAGTCGACCGGTGCCATCAATACCATCTATGGTGATCTCCATTCCCTGCTTTTCGGCCAGGCGCTTGACCTGTTGTATAACCCAGTCGAAGGTGCTTCTCAGGTCCACCTCCTCCAGGATTGTGTCTTCGGTGAGCCATTCACCACTTGTCAGGTGATTGAGTTCTTGAACTACGTGGTATAGATTATTGGTGTTTTCTCGTATTGCGTTCAGGTTGTGCCATTGTCTCGATTCGGTGTTGCCCAGATTGGCTGATTCCAGTGATTCCAGGCAGTCCTGAATTATGGAGACAGGTGCTTCCAATCCTTCGGTTAGAAAGGCAACCCAGGTCAATACCCGTTGCAGCGTTCTTAGCTCTTCGCGGTAGGCATGTGGTATGCCCTTGTTATGCAGGCTCAACTCTGTTTCGATGCCCTCCTCACGGCGGTCCAGATAATGGTTGCTACCGGGCATGCGTTTTAGATAATCCAGTATCTCTGCGGCGGTCTCACTTATCTGGAGGGGATGGTAGAAGGTACGTCTTTCGTTGGTGACAGCTGCGGCGGAAATAGTCATAATCGGGTGTTGCTCCGTCTCGCCCAGTCGACCTTCATGCTCGACATAACCCCTCTCCAGGTCTCTCTGGTTGTACAGGCTCCTGATGCGGATATCAAAATCAGCAATAATCCTCTGGCAGAGTATCCTTGTTTTCTGGATTGAGGTGATAACGATGAAGTTATCACTGCCAAGGTGCCCTGCCAGGTCGTCCGGATTACCGAATAATCTAACTGCGTCACGCAGTATGTCGGCAAGGAGCCGAATAGCGCTATCGCCCCGGTCAAATCCATATACTTTGTTAAAGGCCTTAAGATTATCTATATCAATATGAATAGCTGCGAAGGTCTTGTTCTGTTCTATCAGGCTGGTAACCTCATTGTGTACCTGGACCTGATTGGGTAGTTCCGTGAGTGGACTCGTGTTTGTGGCTCTCTCTATTTGTCTGAAGCAGGTCTCTACTAGCGCCACAACCTCGTTGGGGTCAAAGGGTTTGGTAATGTACTGGTCAGCCCCATTTGTGACGGAGGCTATATCTATGTCCCCTTCCCCATCGGAGCCGATGATTATCACCGGAATATGGCCGGTCTGCCGTGATTCCTTTAACTGCCGGCAGACCTCCAGGCTTTCGTTATCTGGGAGGACCGCGTCAAGGAGGATGATGTCGGGATTCTCGTTGATGGCCTTGGTCAATGCCTGGGCTCCACTCCGTGTTGCGATGACCTCGAGGTTGGCGTGAGCCAGGTTTACCTCTAGAATCTGGACGATTTCAGGGTCATGTTCAACCAACATGACCTTTTTTCGCTTCTGCTTCGAATTTCGGCTTTCGCTTATGGCCACTTGTTACTCTGCATATCTATGAATGAATACCTACAGTAGCATCATAATTTAGTCCCGTTAGAACAGTGTCAGAGCCTAGTTAGAAAAAGGTTAGAATCCGTTTTGAGCCGCCATGTTACCATGGCTTTTGGTGACGCAGCGAAGGCGGTTCGGATTGGCCGATAGTGACGATATGTTAAGAAAAGATAAGATTTGTGACCTTGACATTTGAGGCTAGACGTTGTATTCTGTGAGGTGTATTTTCCTCTCTTTTCTATTCTTATCCTGACCTATGATTGAGTGTTAGTTGGGGCACCACAATCAGGCAATCCACCCTTTCAGTTTGAGGGTGTACTTGCCTCACCAGTGGTCCGGGGATTGGAGAGACAAATAATAAACTCTGCTTGGTAAATCAGAGGGTGAGTCCTTTATCAGGTGCACTCGAAGACGAGCCCGGGTGATTGGTACAGGTAAAATACATTAGGGGGGGAAGCGAGGTGTAGTTCTGGCCTACATTATCGTGGTGTAGGGTGGTCAGTGTGAGAGAGAAGATATTACTGGTTGACGATGATTCCGAATTCTTAGGGCTGGCCCAGACATGGCTGCAAAGCGCCGGATATAGTGTGATAACGGCGGAGGATGGCAAAGTCGGGTTACGCCGTGTCTTTAGTGGCCGTCCTCATCTGGTTGTCCTGGACGGCAATATGCCCGCTATGGATGGCTGGGAGGTGTGCCACCGCATCAGGGATATGAGTGATATTCCGGTTATTATGGTTACAGTGAATGGAGAGGCAGCAGACCGGCTGAGGGGATTCGACGTCGGAGCTGATGACTATATGACCAAGCCGATTGATTTTTCCGAGCTGCTGGCACGAATCGGGGCTATCCTGCGGCGCTGCTCAATCGACATGCAAGAGGAAGTTTCCGAGAGCTTCCAGGGTGGGGAAATAGAGATAGACTGGAGGGGCCGCCGGGTCTATGTAAGAGGGGAGATGGTGAAGCTATCGCCGACGGAGTTCAAGCTGCTATCGTGTTTAATGAAGAACGGCGGTTGGGTGGTCACTCACGAGCAGTTACTCCAGAAGGTCTGGGGACCGAACTATGTTGGCGACAAGTCTTTTGTCAAGCTATATATCAGGTACCTGAGACAGAAAATAGAAGAAGACCCGCGCAAGCCACGTTTGATTCTAACCGAGCGGGGTGTAGGCTACCGTTTTGCGGTGCGTGGCAGGCAATCCAACATTCCCAGGGGCGAGCATATTGCACGGACAAGCACCTTCTCATAATCAGGAATCTAGGGTACATTCCGGGCTCAATTCGGGTGAGGTGGCTCGTCAGGATGAAGGGCAGGTATTGTCGCCTGGGAGAACAGGGGACACGAGCAGTCACCAGATTGGGCAGTCGATACTGGAAGCGCCAGTTTTGGGTCATTTGATTCCAGGTGCCGAGAGCTGTGTTGTCTTCTTTTATGACCCTGTTCAGCGCCGGCTCTACCCACGGGCTGCCGTAAACCTCTCTTCTGGATTTGTTGATGCTCTCGCTGATAAAGAGCAGGGCGAACGGCTGATAGCGAGAGCGGTGGAACAGTCTGACCCATATCTTCTGGTCCGCCTCCCTGGTAATAATCAGTTCAAGTCCATACGAGCACAGGCTCGCCGGGAGGGAATACATACACTGTGGCTGATTCCCTGGTATCGCCGGGATGGAGGTCTGTCAGGTGTATTTATCTTTGCCTCCAAACAGGCGTTTTCACCCGGCAAGCAGGCCTTCGCGGCAGCTGCGCTCCTGACTGAGTTGATGTCCGTGGAACAGGCCACGCAAGGTCAGGGACCAGTTAGGGTCGATGAGGGGCCTGATGAAGGGATTCCCTATCCTTTCACCATCATCGGGAAAGATACCGAGGGTGATGCATCCCGGACGCAGAAGGATGAACATGGTATCCCGGTCATCTATAATGATGTTGTACAGAAGCGGGCGAAACGTACTGAGCCGGATGCCGTTTCTGTGCTCTCTCATGAATTACTTTCCCCGCTGACTCTAATCAAGGGCTACGCTGCTACCCTGCTACAGTTAGCTGAGGTTATCACTGAGGAGCAGGGTAAGCAGTATCTCCAGGGAATTCAAGCAGCGACCGACCGGGTAATTCGTTTGCTTGAAAATTTAAGGGATATCTCAAGATTTGAAATAGCCGCTCCAAGCCTTCTTTTACAGCCTACTCCATTACCAGAACTGCTGCGTAAGGCGGTGTTTGAGATACAGAGCCAGACCGCAGAACATGTACTTAAATTGCGGCTGTCCGACCCCTTACCTCTGGTAAACGTTGACCGGCAGAAGACAGAGCAGGTGTTGACAAACCTGCTGACGAATGCGGTCAAATACTCACCGCAGGGTGGAGACATCGAGGTCATGGCGTGGCTGGCTAATGGCGAGCGTGAAGTGCAGGGGGAACTGGAGAAAGTACCCCCGTTGAGATATCCCTGCCTTATCGTGACCGTTTCCGATTCGGGGATTGGGATACCCGAACCGGAGCAGGAGCGGATATTTGAGCGTTTTTATCGGGTGGACAATCGGTTTACCCGCGCTACTTCTGGGGCTGGTCTTGGCCTGCACATCTGCAAGATTATCGTGGAAGCCCATGGGGGTCGTATCTGGGCCAGTAACAGGGTTCGGGAAGGTAGTGTCTTCAGCTTTTCTATTCCGGTAAAGTAGTCAGACAGGCCGGGTCACTCCGGTTCTTCACCGAATTTAACAGCAGGTTCTTTTTTAACCGTACCTAGCTACTATCGAAAGTCCTGCCTTAACCTCATCTCCCACCTTGATTTTTATACTGAGGTTCTCCAGTTCTGGAATGGCTACATCAACTTGAGAGCCAAATACGATGGCTCCGATTCTCTGTCCAATCTGAAGATCGTTGCCCTCCTTGACATAGGAAACTATCCTTCTGACGAGACGTGATGCAATCTGGACGACACCCACATTGAACGTCCCGTTACCAATAACCATAGTGACCCTTTCATTCAGGATGTCTGATTCTTGCTTGCGCAAAGACATGAATTTACCGGCAGTACGCTTGCGGAGGAGTATCTTCCCGGCTATCGGGGCCCTGTTAACGTGGATATTGAGTATGTTCATGTCAATTCCTACTAGGTAGACTATGTTCGGGAGTAGATCGGTATCCGTTATCTCATTTAGTTTAAATCTTCTCTCACCTTTGGTCGAAACCAGAGCTGTCCCCTTTTCGACTTTATTGACATAAACAACCGTCCCATCGGCAGGAGAGAGGATTACATTTTCGGTTACAGTAGGAGTCCTCTCCGGGTCCCGGTAGAACCTGGTGAGGATGATTAGTCCTGTTACCAGCATGATCAGTGGTAGTTCGAGTACAACCAGCGCGGCGGTACTTAATCCGGTGGCGTAGCCTATCTGGCTTACAATTAGCCCGGTCAGCGCCCCAATGATAACCCCACCAGAGATTGCTATCTTAATCTTAATGCGCCACTTCCAGGCAAGGAGCGGCAGAAACACGAGCGCGAATGCTAGGCTGGTAGCCAGTAGTTCCCATCTCATGGCTAGAAACCCCTCTTCTTCCAGAGATAGGGGAGCATGAGGAGTTCCACGATGAAGGGCAGGGGGTCTTTCACGGAGAAAACGGCAAACTGCTTCTTGCCCTTCAGGGAACTGATATAATCACCAAACTTTAATCTGCCCTTGAGTAGTGCCGACACCACGGTGGGGATGTCGGTGACCAGCCTGATCCACTTGGCTTGTTTGGGGGTAGCGCCATTCTGCTCCACCTTCTCTCCGAGCATGTCAAGGTACAACAAGTATGGCAGGTTCACACCAGCTCCGATTGCCAGGGTATGCCATCCCCAAGGCCTTGGGTTAATTTCAATGAGCTTGTATTGCCTGTCCTTCGGGTCCCACATGAACTCGACCTCTGATAGTCCGTAGTAGCCTATTGCCTTAAGTATTCTGGCGGCCAGTTCTTCCATCTCTGGAATATCTACAGTTTCAGCGTAAGTAGTGGCATGACCGAAGTCCATAGGATGCTGTCTGAGACGCCGCGCCACTATTTTTGCCAATAGTTCACCATTCTTACATAGCGAGCCGACGGAATAGAGGTTTTGGCTTCCCCCGGGTACGAACTCCTGAACCATTATCTCGCAGTCACCGACAATCGCCCGGACTCTGTTGAACTCATCGATAAGCTCTCTTTTACTGTCCATGCGGATTGCCTTCTTCCCTATTCTACTATAAAAAGGTTCTTTTACTGATGGCTTGATAATCACCGGAAATTGCATGTCCAGCTGCTCCAGTTCGGCAACATTCCGGGGAAAGAATGTTTTGGGAACAGCGATGCCACACTTCGTGGCAAGCTCGTAGGTCAGTCTCTTCTCGCAGGCGAACCTGACTGTTTCCCAGGTTGGCGTGGTGATCCTGTAGTATTTCTCCAGTTCTTCTTTATTCCTTGCTAGAAAACGAACCGTTTCATCGTCATTTGGATAAAGTAACCATCCTTCAAGGTTTTCTTCTCTGGCCAGGTCTACCAGGAAATTGAATAATAGGGCTTCCTCCTTGGCATCAGGGCACTTTTCGAACTTCCAGACATATCTCGAAAATCTGCCGATGCAAAGTCCCTTGTCCAGCAGGTATACCGGAACATTTTGTCGTGCTAGGCTTCTGGTGACACCTAAGGCCTGGAAATCACCTCCAAGAATGACTGCACCGACTGGTTTAGTCTGGCGGTGACGGCGGTCGGTCGTTTCTTGCTCCAATTCAGATTTCTTGATGGTACTGCTCTTTAACAACGATGAGTCATTGCCTCCTCTTTTGCCGCCAATTTTCAAATACTCGCAGCACAAAATCGATCAAGGTTATCGAGTCGATATCTCCTGTTACAGATAGAGCACTCCTTGACTGGTAAGGCCAACGCCAGAATCTGAGCAGGGGAGCGTTTGATTGCTCGATTTTCTCCGAAAGCGGCTTCTCGTCAGCTTCCGTGAACTGTGCTAGGTCGCTGAGGTAAAGTCCGTGGTTCTCGGACTGATTACTTTGTTCCACGACAAAGCCTTCGGTCTTCAGAAATTTTATAGCAGCCGGCGCAGAATCAAGGCTAATGCCGATAACAGGGCGTACAGGACTCTCCAGGATGAAGTCTCTGGCACTGATACATCTATAGTTATCTACCCATTCTGTGGACGGTACATCTACCCTGCAGTCCTTTACCAGAAGGGTTGCCCTATCGGTACAGTCTGCTTTAACACTATACTTACCAGTACCTTCTGTAATGACATCAAGAGAAAACTGTCCTTTCTCTCGCCACCAGTCACTAATTTCTCCAAGAGTCGCAACCCAGATCGGAGGATTCAATCGCCTTGCTTGTTGTACTACGTCTATTAAGGCGCTTTCGCAGAATGAAATTCGTTCCGGATGTAATTGTATGGTGAATAGCTCTCCCTTGTCATAGGTTCTCTGCAAGACCTCTAACCAGATTCTGCTAATTTCTTTCTTATCGGTTATGCCGAGTCTATCTACCATTGCCTCATCATCTGGCATTGAAACCGGAATTTCGGTAAAACCATCGATAAATCTTGGCAAGGCAAGGTACTCTTCAGCTTTGTGAGACATGTAGTAATCAAGAAGCCTGTTGTATTCGCACCAAGACTGCTTTGAGTATTTAGCCTGGTCGATTACGCCCCAGTTTATACTGTGGCTACTATCATACTGGAATCCAAGATTGGTGAGTACTTCGGATGTCTTGCTATTGATGCGTAGAAACGGAGCGCGAAAACCGCTAAAAGAGACCTTAGAACTTTCGAAAACCTTGATTGCTTTGTTAAAGTGTTCAATCTGTTGTTCTAATGATGCGAGTCTGTAGTCCGTATGGATATAGCCGTGAACGGCAAGTTCAACACCTTGCTTGTGCTGTTTCCTTATTATATCGGGGTGCCT
Organism: uncultured Dehalococcoidales bacterium; assembly: GCA_964611805.1. Classification (GTDB taxonomy): domain Bacteria; phylum Chloroflexota; class Dehalococcoidia; order Dehalococcoidales; family Fen-1064; genus W589. Next base: position 33,381 of record CAZTBG010000012.1, read on the forward strand.
TTTAAGCGTTACAGCCGTTATGGCGAATGTTGGGGTGAAACCAAGGCTGCTGGCGACAGCACTATATCTTTTTAATTTGTACTGAAACGTTTTAGCGGTGATGCCGAAACGACATAGTACGGTCATAACCCTCCGGATTAGATTACGAGTGCCTCTGGAGTGCGATAGATAACGCCCTGTGTTCATCATTCGTATATTATCAACCTGAAGTTGGAATACGGTTAGAGTAACGTTATCACGTGGTTAGAATAAAAGTATTATATAACTTTGAGTTTTCAGATAGTATAGTTATTACTTTGCTCACGTAACCAAGGTGAAGAGAATCGGCTGGTCATTATCGTGACTCCAGCGTTAAAAAATATATAACTGCATGTTTCATATACTTGACCCCTGATGACTTGTAGGGGTTCGGGACTGGTGGGACAACGACTAGATTTAGCAAGCTTTCTAATGAAGTGGATGCGGCTAATAACATGGAGAAACAGGGAATGGCATATAAGCAAAGATATATCTCTGTGCTGACAGTACGAGAGGTAGCCGAGGTTCCCAATGTTCATGTGAATTCGGTGAGAAGGTGGAGTGGCCTCGGTATACTAAAGGGCTACCGCATTGGTCCCCGGGGTGACCGGCGCTTTCGTCGGGAAGACGTTGTTGCCTTTCTACCGGGAGAGAATAATAGTGGCCGTCAAGAAGATCTATAACCATCCAGGTCACTGTAATAACTATTTCCATCCCGTCTGACATGTTCTTCCTAGGTTAAACTCCCCATCTTATTAATTACTAAAAGTCTAACCTAAACTGTAACCCCCATCTTGTTTACAGTAATTACAACTGTTTTCTAACTGTACACTGACACTTTTCTAACCAGGCATTGCTATAGTCATACATAAGACAGCAAGATGTAGTATTATCGTTAAGCAGCTTGTTGATTTTCAGTAGAGTGGAGAAAGGTGAAGGCACTCAGTCGTTGTTTTATATTGGTGGTAAGTAAACCGTTTCCGTTATTTAAGGATGATGAGAACAATTGATCCCATAGCGGACAAGCGTTGGGACGATTTCGTAATGAAACATCCTCAGGGCACCATATTTCATCATTCAGCTTGGGCCCGAGTGCTAGTGGACAGATATAAATGCAGTCCGACGTACTATGTGGTCGAGGATGAACACGGGGAAATAGCTGCGGGTATTCCCTTTATTCGTATCCAGAGCCGACTGGCAGGGAGGAGGCTGGCCTGTCTTCCCTGCAGTGAGTACTGTTACCCTCTGGCCTATTCCCCTGAGGCCGTAGTCCAGCTACTGGCTACTGCCAAGGACGAGGTGGATTGCGGGCACACGTCTTTTCTTGAGATAAGGGGATGGAAAGATGCAATAACGCCGGGCGAACTCGAGCTGGTGGAATCTCCCCTTTATCTGAGGCATGTGACTGCTCTTAACGACGACCTGGAAAGACTGAGGGCCGGTCTTGAGAAAAACCACCACTTGAAGCGGAACCTGAAGAAGGCAGAGGAATCAGGGGTCACCATTCGAGAGGCTGATAGCGAGGATGACCTCAGGCAGTTCTACCGACTGAGTGTCACAACTCGCCGGAGACTTAATATGTTACCCTGGCCATACCCGTTTATTAAGTCCATTTACCGGCATGTCGTTGCCCCCGGTCACGGCTTTCTGCTTCTCGCCGAGCTTGATGGCAAGGCTATCGCCGGCAGTTTATACCTGTGTTTTAAGGACTCCGTTCTTCTTAAGATAAACGCTTCTGACAAGGACTACTCTCAATATCGGGCGAATTACCTTATTACCTGGAGGGCGATGGAGCGCGCCTGCCGTGGAGGCTATAAACGCTTCGATTTTGGCATCTCAGACCCCGATAATTCAGGGCTGATAGCGTTCAAGAGGCAGTGGGGCAGTGACGAGATGCCACTACCCTATTACTACTACTCCGTGGCCGGTCACTCCAGATTAATGCCGAAGGTGAATCCGGCGTATCGGCCGGTCTACACAGCCGCTAACAAATTGATGCCCGGTTTCGCTGCGAAGCTGGCCGCGGCTATTCTGTATCGGCATATGGGTTAAATAACGTCATGATATTGTCTGCTGTTAATCGTAGTTTTTTACTCGTGGGGGACATACTACCTAGGTAAACTTTAGGGGGGCTCATGTATGAGGGTTAGAGAAGCCACCGCGGAGGACAGGGCAGCCTGGGACACCTTTGCTGATACCGAGGGTGGCAACTTTGGCCATTATTTCGACTGGAAGTATGTCCTTGAGGCCAGGGGCCATCGATACATTCCTCTGTTGGCTGAGACGGCCGCATCCGGCATAATCGGTATACTCCCTGTTGTTAAACAGAAAAAGTATCTCTCTTCATTCTTCCATTCCGATGCACCAGCGGGAGGCCTTTTGCTGAAGAACGGTCTATCGGATAGGGAAAGGTACGAGGCAATTTCAGCGCTCTTGAAATATGTGGATACTCATTACTCCAAGGGGTGTTCTCGCTTCGTATTGGGAGAAAACCTCTCGTCGGTTAGTGAGGTGAGTGAGGAACCTACCGCGGCTCTAGTCGATAGCGGATACCGTTTCAGGTACGATGTGTCGACTCAACTGCCGTGCACATTTGTCCTGGAGTTGAAGCCACCTTTTGAGGAGAACATCTGGAAGAGCCTGTGGTCGAGTAGACTAAGGTGGAGACTTAACAGGGCAGAGAGAAATGGTGTGGTTGTCATTCATGACCGGGAGTTCCGCTATCTTGAAGAATTTATAGGCATGTTTTTTGAAAACTGTAAGCGCCACGGGACCATACCTCCAACAAGAGAGCAAAAAAAGATGGAAATAAATACTTTCAGAGATAAGGCAAAGCTGTTTGTGGCCCTGCTCGATAGCCAGCCAGTCGTGGCGTCATTATGCTACTACACCGCTTCGACATGTTTTCTATGGGAGATTGGAAGTTACTCAAAGGACACCGGAGAGGTGAATAAGCTGTGCTACAAGGCACCAATTGAGGATGCCTGCGATGCAGGCTATAGATTTGTTGATTTTGGATTCTCAGGATCATCAAGTTTGGCATTCTTTAAGGAACAATTCAAAGGGACCAGAGTCCCCTTCAGGATTTATGAGAAGAATTACCCCATTCCAAGGAATCTTGTGGAACTGGGGGCCATTGTGCTCAATAGAACCTGGCACGATAAGACCTATCTCTGGAAGAAACGGCGCAAATTGTGGGATAGGATTATCCACGGGTAAATTTTGTAACCGGGTGTGGAGAAAGTGGCAAGCACTATAGTGGGGGGCTCATGTATGAGGGTTAGAGAGGCCACCGAGGAGGACAGGGCAGCCTGGGACGCCTTTGCCGATACCGAAGGTGGGACCTTTTTCCATTATTTCGACTGGAAGTATGTCTGGGAGGCCAGAGGCCATCAATACATCTCTCTATTAGCTGAGAATACTGCGTCTGAGATAATCGGTATACTCCCTGTTATTAAACAGAAAATGGACCTCTATTCAATCCTCCATTCCGATATACAGGAGGGAGGTCTTTTACTGAAGAGGGAGATATCGGATGCGGAGAGATACGAGGCAATTTCAGCGCTCTTGAAGTATGTGGATACGAATTACTCAGGGGGATGTTCTCACTTCTATTTGAGAGAAAACCTCTCGTCGATTATTGAGGTGAATGAGGAACCTACAGCGGCTTTACTCGATAGCGGGTTTCAGTTCAGATACGACATGTCGACTAAACTGCCGTGTACATTCGTCCTGGAATTGAAACAACCTTTTGAGGATAACATCTGGAAGAGCCTGTGGTCGAGAAACCTAAGGAAGGAACTTAACCAAGCGAAGAGGAAAGGTGTAGTTGTCATTCAAGACCGGGAGTTCAGCTATATTGAAGAATTTATTGAAATGTTATCCGCAAACTACGAGCGCCACGGGACCATACCTCCAACAAGAGAGCAAAAAAGGATGGAAATAAATACTTTCAGAGATAAAGCGAAGCTATTCGTGGCCCTGCTCGATAACCGGCCAGTCGTGGCGCAATTATGCTACTACACTGCTTCGGCATGTTTTCTATGTGAGATTGGAAGCTACGTGAAGGACACCGAAAATGCGAATATACTATGCGACATGGCAGCAATCGAGGATGCCTGCAATATGGGTTACAAATTTGTTGATTTTTATTACACAGCAACAGCTGGTCTGGCACAATTCAAGGAGCAATTCAAAGGGACCAGGGTCCCCTTCAGGAGTTATGAGAAGAGGTACCACAGTCTAAGGACTCTTGTGAAACTGTTACCTCTCGTGGCCGATAGAGCCTGGCACGATAAGACCTATCTCTGGAAGAAACGGCGCAAATTGTGGGATAGTATTGTCCGCTGGTAAGCTGTGTGACAAGATGCAGGGAAAGCCACAAGCATTATAATGGGGGCTCATGTATGAGGGTCAGAGAAGCCAGCGTAGAGGACAGGGCAGCATGGGACACCTTTGCCGATACCGAAGGCGGGACCTTTTTCCATTATTTCGACTGGAAGTATGTCTGGGAGGCCGAAGGCCATCAATACATCTCTATATTAGCTGAGAATACTGCGTCTGAGATAATCGGTATACTCCCCGTTATTAAACAGAAAAGGGACCTCTATTCAATCCTCCAATCCGATATATGGGGGGGAGGTCTTTTACTGAAGGGGGAGCTATCGGATGCGGAGAGATATGAGGCAACTTCTGCGCTCTTGAAGTATGTTGATACAAATTACTCCGGGGGCTGTTCTCGCTTCCTATTGAGAGAAAACCTCTCGTCGATTATTGAGGTGAGTGAGGAACCTACAGCGGCCTTAATCGATAGCGGGTTTCAGTTCAGATACGACATGTCGACTAAACTGCCGTGTACATTCGTCCTGGAATTGAAGCAACCTTTTGAAGAGAACATCTGGAAGGGTCTGTGGTCGAGTGAACTAAGGCGGCAACTTAACAAAGTAGAGAGAGATGGAGTAGTTGTCATTCAAGACCGGGAGTTCCGCTACATTGAGGAATTTATAGACATGTCGTTTGAAAACATCAAACGCCACGGGACCATACCTTCAACAAGAGAGCAAGAAATGCTGGAAATAAATACTTTCAGAGATAAAGCGAAGCTGTTCGTGGCCCTGCTCGATGGCCGGCCAATCGTGGCGTCATTATGCTGCTACACTGCTTCGACATGTTTTCTATGGGAGATTGGAAGCTACGTGAAGGACACCGGAAATGCGAATAAACTGTGCAATAAGGTCTCAATTGAGGATGCCTGCGATGCGGGCTATCGATTTGTTGAATTTGGATACTCAGGATCATCAAGCCTGGCACACTTCAAGGGGCAATTCAAAGGGACCAGAGTCCCCTACAGGAGTTATGAGAAGAGGTACCACAGTCTAAGGACTCTGGTGAAACTGGTACCTCCCGTAGTCGATAGAGCCTGGCACGATAAGACCTATCTCTGGAAGAAACGGCGTGTATTGTGGGATAGTATTGTCCGCTGGTAAGTTGTGTGACAAGATACAGGGAAAGCCGCAAGCATTATAGTGGGAGGCTCATGTATGAGGGTTAGAGAAGCCAGCGTAGAGGACAGGGCAGCATGGGACACCTTTGCCGATACCGAAGGTGGCAACTTTCACCATTATTTCGACTGGAAGTATGTCATTGAAGCCAGAGGCCATCAATACATCTCTATATTAGCTGAGAATACTGCCTCTGAGATAATCGGTATATTCCCCGTTATTAAACAGAAGAGGTATCTCTCTTCAATCCTCCATTCCGATACACGGGCGGGAGGTCTTTTACTGAAGAGGGAGCTATCGGATGCGGAGAGATATGAGGCAATTTCAGCGCTATTGAAGTATGTGGATACGAATTACTCCGGGGGATGTTCTCGCTTCCTATTGAGAGAATGTCTGACGCCGGCTGACGAGCTGAGTGAGGAACCTACAGCGGCTTTACTCGATAGCGGGTTTCAGTTCAGATATGACGTGTCGACTAAACTGCCGTGTACATTTGTCCTGGAATTGAAACAACCTTTTGAGGAGAACATCTGGAAGGGTCTGTGGTCGAGCAGGCTAAGGAA
>CAZTBG010000013.1:0-38718 GCA_964611805.1 uncultured Dehalococcoidales bacterium
CCCACGGCCTCAGCCTCCGCAGGGCTGCGCTCTATCCAACTGAGCTACAAGCGCCTGAATAAAAATGGTGCCGAAGGTGAGATTTGAACTCACACGCCCTTAAAGGACACTACGCCCTGAACGTAGCGCGTCTGCCATTCCGCCACTTCGGCACAGTCTTCACATAACTTTAACCCATCGCGGCAAAGTCGTCAATAGTCGTCTCGTGCTTCAGAAACCAGTCGGCCAGGACTGGAGATTTTTCTTGCTGACAAAGCCGTTCCTGCGCTCATGCATTATTTCCAGACAGTCGACGATGTATTTTCTGGTGTCCCGTGGGTCGATGACGTCTTCCAGCAAGCCAACGCTGGCAGCATCCCAGGGGGCGCTATCTAATTCCATCTTTTTGATATACTTCTGTCTCTCCGTCTCGGGGTCCTCTGCTTCCTCTATCCGGTTGCGAAAGGCCACGTTGGCGGCTGCTTCCGGCGCCATAAAGCTGATTTCTCCGGTTGTCATCGATACCAGAAAGTCGGCGCCACAGTTGGAGCCGCACATGTTGGAAATAGCCATGCCGTAGGCCTTGCGCACGATTACAGTTATCTTGGGGACACTGGCCAGAGCCAGGGCTTCCATCCAGGTCATTATCTTCAGAGAAATCTTTCTCCGCTCGGCTGGTCTACCTACAAGGAAACCGGGGGTGTCGGCTAGATGAACGAGCGGGATGTTATAGGTATCACAGAGGCAGATGAAGCTAGCGGCCTTTTCGCATTCATCGGGGCCAGCAGCTCCGGCGTTATGCATTGTCTGGCTGGCGATAATACCCACGACCCTTCCGTTCATCCGGGCGAGGCATGTAATCAGTGCCTTGGCAAAAAACGGCTTAAGCTCGAATAACCTGCCATCATCGACTATCTCCTTTATGACCTGGTGCATGTCATAGACCCGGTTTGCCTTGTCCGGGATAATCTTTAACAATTTCTCCGACTTTCGGTCGGGAGGGTCATTCGTTATTACACGAGGTGGCTCTTCATCACAGGTCTGGGGCAGGTAGCTCAGCATATTCCGAATAATCTGCATGCAGTGCTCATCGTCTTCGGCGAAGGCGTCCACCAGACCGGTGACCTCAGCATGTAGCTGCCAGCCGCCTAGCTCTTCCGGGGTGGTCTTCTCTTCCAGGGCGACTTCCAGTACCCTGGGTCCGGAGACGGCCATGCAGGTCCCTTTGACCATCACCACGAGGTCGGAGATGGCTGCCGTCCAGGTGGGGTCACCGAAGCAATTGCCCATGATGGCGGTGATATGGGGTGTCCTCCGAGGGTAGAGAAGGTTCGGGGCGGGGTAGGTGACCGCGAGCACGCCAATAGAGCCCTGGACAGTCTGTATATTAACGCCGCCGCTCTCACCAAGCCGGATGACCGGGAAGTTTTGCTCCTGAGTCAATTCTGGGTATAGTCCCCTGGAGCGACCCTTGATAGTACCACTACCGGCAAGGATAGTGTTATCGTCGGCGCGGATTATGACAGTGCGACCGTCTATCTTGCCGTATCCGTTTACCTTATTAGCGGGCATTTCCCGTCCATCGGGGGAGCGTAACTGCCGCAGAAGGCCCTCCTCCATCCATGTCCCCGGGTCGACCAGTTTCTCTATCCGCTCCCTGACAGTGATATGACCGCGCTCACGGTGCCGGGCTATCCTTTCTGGACTCCCCATTTGACGGCCTATTTCCTGGCGCCTCTTGAGCTCATCTAATGCAGCCTGTTTGTCCATTCTCATAGTCTCCTCTGATAACTACTGTGTTTCGACTGAAAGTATATCGCCTTTTGTTCAATATCTTCAAATTGACCTTGGCCAGGTGTAGCATTAGAATGTTAATAGAGGCGATAGATTGTATCTGAAGACCACCCTTGATAATGGACTACGTCTTGTTACCAGCACCATGCCCCATAGACGCTCGGTGTCTGTCTGTGTTTTCCTTGCGGTGGGTTCCCGGTACGAGACAGGGGCGGAGGCTGGTATCTCACACTTCATTGAGCACCTCTGTTTCAAAGGTACACCGAAGCGGGCTGCACCCAGGGACATTGCCGTTGCAATCGAGGGGGTGGGAGGTATCCTCAACGCTGCTACGGATAGGGAGTTGACGCTATACTGGTGTAAGGTGGCCCCGCCTCACCTCTCACTGGCACTGGACGTTCTGGCGGATATCCTGCTGCATTCCAAACTGGATCCGGCGGAGATTGAGCGGGAGCGCTATGTTATTTTCGAGGAAATACATGCCATCAAGGATTCGCCTTATCAACAGGTGGGTATGCTGATTGATGAACTCCTCTGGCCGGACCACCCACTGGGACGTGATGTTGCCGGTAATGTGGAATCGGTGTCGGCAATCACGCGAGAAATGATTGTGAACTTCATGGCAGGCCGGTACCTGCCTGCCAGTGCGGTGGTCGCCGTTGCCGGCGATATCAAGCACGATGAGGTTGTTGGCGCGGTCAATGAGGCTTTTGGTAGCTGGCGTGGTCAACGACAACGTGGTGGCTACCTGGCATATGAAGAGAAGCCGAATCCGCGGCTGCGGATAGAGAACCGTGATACCGAACAGACTCACCTCTGTCTGGCGCTGCCCGGCCTGCCTTTACTGCATCCGAAACGCTATGCCCTCGACCTGCTCAACACCATTCTGGGAGAGGGTATGAGCAGTCGGCTATTCGTAGAAATACGTGACAAGTTGGGCCTGGCATACAGCATCCACAGCTATACGGAGCACCTTTATGACACCGGGTCAATGGTCATCTATGCCGGTGTGGAGCATGAGAAGCTACCTGTGGTTATCAGGGCCATAATGGAGCAGCTGGTACTGCTCCATAAGCCCGTCTCTGAATCTGAGCTCACCAAGGCGAAGGAACTGTCCAAGGGGCGACTGCTGCTGCGGATGGAGGATAGCCGCAACGTTGCTAGCTGGGCGGGCGGGCAGGAAATTCTCACCAACAAGATTCTCGACGTTGACCAGGTAGTGTCCATTATTGATGCCGTTACCCCTGAAGAGATAGCAGAAGTGACGCAAGAGCTTATGGTCGAAGACCAGCTCCGTCTGGCGGTAGTCGGTCCGGCGAAAGATGGTGATGAGCTGAAGGGGTTGCTCAGGCTGTAGGCGGTTGCCTCGATGCATGAACGTGAAAGAAGAAAGCCGTGGCTTCAAAACCACGGCTTTCTATGCTTTTCTCAGAAGGTACCGACTACATCATGCCCATGTCCGGTGACGGCATTGCCGGTGCCTGTTCTTTCTCAGGAATATCGGTTACCAGTGAATCGGTTATCAGGACCATGGAGGCAATACTGGTGGCGTTTTGAAGGGCAGACCTGACCACCTTGGTGGGGTCGATGATACCCTTCTCGACCATGTTGCCGAACTCACCACCCCAGGCATCATAGCCGATGCCTGGCTTGCTCTTTTTGACAGCATCCACGATTACCGCACCGTCTTTACCAGCATTCTCAGCAATAGCCCGAATCGGCTCCTCGACGGCCTTGCGGACAATGTCAACACCGGTAGCTGCATCACCCTTAACATTCAGCTTTTTAAGGACTGGCAGGGCATTGAGCAGGGCAACACCGCCGCCGGGCAGGATGCCCTCTTCGACGGCTGCCCGGGTAGCCGATAATGCATCCTCAACGCGGTGCTTTCTCTCTTTGAGCTCGACTTCGGTAGCAGCACCGACCTTAATGACAGCAACTCCACCGACCAGCTTCGCCTGCCGCTCCTGGAGTTTCTCTCGGTCAAAATCAGAGGTCGTTTCCTCTATCTGTGCCTTTATTTGCTTGATTCTTGCCGTAATTGCTTCCTCTGGACCCCTACCCTCGACGATGGTAGTATTGTCCTTGTCGGCGGTTACACGGCGGGCCCTTCCCAGGTCCTCGATGGTGACCGAGTCTAGCTTTCGCCCAATCTCTTCGGAAATCACCGTACCGCCGGTAAGAATGGCAATATCTTCGAGCATTGCCTTACGTCGGTCGCCGAATCCGGGCGCTTTGACTGCCAGGACATTGAGCGTTCCTCGCAGCTTGTTGACCACCAAAGTAGCCAGTGCTTCACCGTCGACGTCCTCGGCAATTATCAGCAGGTTCTTCGATACCTGTAGTATCTTCTCCAGGGCCGGTAGAAAGTCGGATATGGCCGAGATTTTTTTGTCGGTAATCAGGATATAGGGGTCCTCAATGACTGTCTCCATCTTCTCTGAATTGGTGACGAAGTAGGCACTGATGTAACCACGGTCAAACTGCATACCCTCGACAAACTCGGTCTCATACTCAAGGCCCTTGGACTCCTCAACGGTGATGACCCCGTCCTTGCCGACCTTCTCCATGACCTCAGCAATCAGGTCACCAATCTTCCGGTCGACCGCTGTCATTGTGGCCACCTGGGCTATCTGCTCTTTGCCTTTGACCTCGGTGGAGACTTTCTTCAATTGTTCAATTATCGCCTCGGTTGCCATCTCGATACCCTTCTTGAGCTCCATTGGTTCGGCACCGGCGGCGATGTTTTTAAAACCATTGATAATGATCGCGTGTGCCAGGATGGTTGATGTCGTCGTGCCGTCACCACAGGCGTCATTGGTCTTGGTGGCGGCTTCCTTGACCAACTGGACACCCATGTTTTCGAACGGGTCGGGAAGTTCGATGTCCTTGGCGATAGTGACACCGTCGTCAATTACTGACGGTGCTCCCCACTTCTTGTCCAGGGCCACACAATGTCCCCTCGGCCCCAGGGTTACCCTGACGGCATCAGCCAGGGTGTCAATTCCTCTCTTCAGGGCATGCCTGACCTCTTCATCGAATAATATCTGTTTAGCCATTAACTCTCCTCCTTACTCCTGGCTCAACCTATTTTTTCGGTTTTTTGGCGAGGATATCACTCTCTCGTAATATCACCAGCTCTTCATCATCTATCTTAATCTCGGTACCGCCATATTTGGCGTAGATTACGATATCCCCCACACTGACATCCATCGCAATTCGTTTGCCGTCATCGGAAAGTCGCCCCGGGCCCACAGCCAGAACCTTTCCCTCCTGGGGCTTCTCTTTGGCAGTATCGGGCAGGACAATACCCCCTTTGGTCACTTCTTCCTTCTCGATAGGCTTAACGACCAGGCGGTCGGCCATCGGTTGAAGCTTAATTGCCATTCTCCTCTCCTCTCTTATTGTACCACAATTTTAGCAGTCTTACCCTAAGACTGCTAAGTACTATAATAACTTAGACGGAAATATGTCGCAAATCAGTGGAGAACTGTTCACAGGCATTGATAGCCAGTGATAGGCCTATATTATAAGAAAACTTGTACTATCTATCGAGAGTAACCACCAAATGTTGTGTTTAGGGTGTTTTTTGCAGTAATTGTCTGCCCCAGAGAGTGTAGCAACTTGCAAGGGGGGAGGGTGATTGCTATAATCGGACGATGATTATTGACTTTCACACGCACGTTTTTTCGCCAAAGGTAAAGGAGAACCGCGACAGATATATTGAGAACGACCCCTGTTTCGCTTCGCTTTACTCTTCCCCCAAGGCGAAGATGGCTACGGCCGATGAGCTGGTTGAGAGCATGGACAGGGATGGGGTTGATGTCTCGGTGGTTATGAACGGCGGATGGACCACCCATGAATTTTGTGTGGAAACCAACGACTATATACTGGAGTCGATAGCCCGTCACCCGAAACGTCTGATTGGCTTCTGTACTGTCCAGCCACATCTGGCTGAGGCTGCTGTCGCTGAGATTGAGCGCTGTGTCCGTGGGGGGGTGAGGGGTGTCGGTGAGATAAGGCCGGACTCGCAGTCGTTACAGCCTGAGACACTGGCACCCATTATCGAGGTCATCAGAGAGCATAATCTCATTCTGTTGACTCACGCATCGGAGCCGGTGGGTCACCAGTACGCTGGCAAGGGGAGTGTAACGCCGGAGCGACTTTACGCCCTGATTACGACGTATCCGGACATTACTTATGTGTGTGCTCACTGGGGGGGAGGTCTGCCCTTCTACGCCCTGATGCCTGAGGTGAAGGAAGTGCTGCGAAACGTCTTTTTCGACAGCGCGGCTTCGCCTTTTCTCTATATTCCCGAGGTATATAAACAGGTCGGTGAGCTTGTCGGCTTTGACAGGGTTCTATTTGGCAGTGACTATCCGCTGATGCCGCAGGGCCGACTCCTGAGGGAGATTGATACCCTGAACCTGTCACCGGAAGTGAAAGAGCAGATTCTGTCCGGCAATGCCCGGAGGTTGCTGGGTATCACCGGCGATTGAAACAGCAAGCAACTCTGTGGCAAATTCGAGGTCTTGAGCTATGGAACAGGTACGGTCATTCGTCGCTATTGAGCTTCCGGGGGGACTGAAAGACGAACTGGTGGAACTCAGCGAGCGCTTGAAGTCCGGTGGTTACCCCGGTGTCAGATGGGTTGACCCGAGAGGAATTCACCTGACGCTGAAATTCCTGGGTAATGTGGCTGTGGACCGGCTCGATGACATCACCGAGGTGCTGACGGAGGCTGCCAGAGGGATTTCCCCTTTTCGACTTGAGGTCGGGGGGTTGGGTGTCTTCCCCAATCCGAGGGGGGTCCGGGTAGCCTGGGTGGGGATGCATGGGGATACCGACAAGCTCCAGCAGTTGCAGCAACGGGTCGAGTCCGGTCTGGTTACGCTTGGCTTTGCTGCAGAATCAAGACGGTTCACGCCGCATCTGACCCTGGCCCGGGTTCGAGACCAGGTATCGCCGGAGGAGCGACAGAGGTTCGGGCAGGTCATTGAAGGCACTGATTTCGAGGCCAGGCACAAAATTGAGGTCGATACGGTCTACCTGATGAGAAGTCAGTTGACCAGACAAGGTGCTGTTTACAGTCGGCTCAGTTCGGTTGGTTTGGGAAAGGGTTAAACAGTAAGGAGGTAGACATGAAAGTAGTTAACATTGGAGATGTCGCTGCTCAGGAAGCAAGTGACAATCCGATTTTCCGGGGTAAGGTCAGCGTACAGCGTCTTATTGGTGACAGTAACGACGAGCTTCGGGTTAGCGTGGTTAATTTCAGTCCCGGTGCTGTTAACGTATTTCATACCCATACCTTTGACCAGGTTCTGTACGTTACTGAGGGCGAGGGAATCGTGGCCACGGAGGAGAAGGAGGTAAGGGTTACACCCGGTACGATTATTCATATCCCGGCCGGGGAAAACCACTGGCATGGGGCCACCAGGAACTCGTCGTTCTCGCATATTGCTGTCATGCCACCGGGAGAAACCAGATTCTGAAGCAGTTTTTAGCTTTTATTCACTTGTCAGGTAAGAAAGCTCTTGTCAAGTCTGGGTTGTTTAGTGTATACTTTGTGAAGTTTTTATTTAGGCTGGGAGGTGGACTCGTTGGAGACGTTTAATTTCCCCAAGTGTCAGAAATGCAAAGCCGGTGACCTGGTGCCCCTGTCTGATTTTGGCTCTCAAGGAGCAACCATCTGTTACAAGGCCTGGGTCTGCACCAATCCTTCATGTGGTTTCAACCTGAAGATACGGAACGGTGACGTTTACATTGACGAACCCATCATGAGTGGCGCTATGCATAGCGCCCGTACTCGCTAAATTCTCATCGGGTTTATCTCACGCTTTCCTTTAAGGATGGCCAGCGTGCTCCCTAAGTTAACTAGGCTCAAGGGGATGGCACTGGATCTTTTATTCCCCCAGTGGTGCATCGGGTGTGGTGGGGAGGGGAGCTTCCTATGTCAGACCTGTCGACGTTCTTTGCCTCGGATTAATCCTCCAATTTGTCCCAGATGCGGCAAACCCCAGACCAACGAGCAGCTTTGCCCCGGTTGTGCAGAGTGGTCAGCCGCGATAGATGGAATTCGCTCCCCGTTCCGATTCGAGGGAGTAGTCCGTGAGGCGGTGCATCAGCTGAAGTACCGGAACCTGCGGGCCCTTGTGCCATCTCTGTCTGAGCTGCTGAACAATTACTTGAAAACTCTCACCTTACCCGCAGATGTCTTGGTGCCGGTGCCACTACACCGGAAACGACTTCGAGAGCGTGGCTACAATCAGTCCCTCCTTCTGGCCAGGGAGCTGGGCAGACTGGCCGGTCTGCCGGTGGTTGATAGTTGTCTCGTCCGGCAGAAAAATACCCCTCCCCAGGCGAGGACATCGACTGTGGAAGAACGGCGGGACAACGTTGTCGGCGTGTTTGACTGCCGTGATGACCGGCTTCGTGGCAGGCAGGTGCTGTTAATTGATGATGTCGCTACATCAGGGGCTACTCTGGATGCCTGCGCCGCAGCGCTGAAAGCATATGGAGCAGTATCGGTGTGGGCTTTAGTTCTGGCACGAGAGGTCTGAGTGACTGGCTCCGGCCCACCTGTCTTGCGAGTTCAATCTTGAGCAAGCCGTTCTCTACCTTGCCCGTATCTGTGTTGCGTGAGCGGGATAAAGCCCTTCTATTGGTCTTAAAGGTTCTGTTTGGTTTCGGTTGCTACAGAGTACAGAGCAGTAGTGTGTCATTGCGAGGGGGTCTTAACCCCCGCGGCAATCTCATTTCTGCGTACGACGAGATTACTCTGTCGCTACGTTCCTCGTAATGACAGTTTAACCAACCAAATGCAAATAGAACCTTCTTAAATACTGATTGATTTATTCGGCATTCAGGGCAGCGGCGGGCGGTTCAATAGAGATTGCCTTACCGTAGTCCCAACCGTTGGCCGTCATATTCATGCTACCCGAAATCTCGTAGCCTGCTTCATTGAGTTCCAGAGTTGCCTCGACGGTAGCTTTAGTAATGTCATAGCTGTCCTTGGCAACCCAGTACTTGACGGTAAAAGACTGGAACATATCCGAGTAGTCAAAGGGAAGGCCAGTATCCGCGGCAAGCTGCTGTTGCTCAACAAAATCCGCCAGGCTGGCCTTGCTGGGTCTCACCTCAATAACGTAGCATGAGACACCGTTCACTTTTTGCACCTTGAGGACGGTAATATCCGAGCCCTCCAGTAAGTCAGCGTAGGCACTGATATAGTTTGCTGCTTCCCAAATATCTTCCAGTTCGATTGCTGATAGCGAAGCTTTTTCCCATTCTCCGGGTTCTCCGGGCATGTCAGCCTTCATATAGCTCATGTCGTCAATGATATACATGAGCATATCTATGTCCTGCGATTGTGTCTGCCCCTCCGCACTCACTTTCTGGCTCACGTTCATTTCCATCTGCATCTCTCGGTTTAAGAAGTCTGCAGCCACCTCGCCGCTCATGGACATGGTGAGTTTACCTGTCATTCCACTGTAGGTAACGTTCATGGTCATGTCGATATCGAAGTCCTGCCGCCCGGTGGTCAGATTATCCTGAGCTTCAATAACGCCTGCAATAAGCTCTTCAGCCGAGGGCAGCTCTTCTCCAGGTGCCAGTCCGTTGCTACATGCCACTACGGTGAATAGCATCACCAGGACCAGGCAAGAGCTAATGACCAGCTTAGAACTTTTTCTTAGCACTGTTTGCCTCCTATCTTACTCCTCACGATACGAGTGCTTGTTTGGCTAGTTGAATCAAATATTTCTCAAGGCTGCCTGATTTACCGCTTGGTCAGTTTAGTCTATTCATATTCCGTTGTCAATTTTGAACAGGAGTAATGAGATTCTAAGGATTGCTCGTCCAAATTACGGGACTCACGAGTTGGCCGTTAGGCAGAAAGGAGGATTCTGTGGTATATTGGGCACAACTGTCGTAAAACTGGCTCCGGCGTAAGCGGTTACTATTTAGTAAGATGTTGCTAACTCTTTGAGCTGTTTCTGAATTTGACGTATTGGAATTGAAGGTAACTCATTTTTCGAATCGCGAGGTTTGTGAGGTATGAAGGTAATCGGGTTAACTGGTGGTATTGGTAGCGGCAAGAGCACGGTCTCCCAGATTCTGGCTGAAATGGGAGCGGTGGTAGTGGATGCCGACACTGTGGGGCACCAGGCCTATCAGCCAGGGACAGAGACTTGGAAAGACGTGGTGGCTGCCTTCGGGCAGGAGGTCATTGCTGCCGATGGAAGTATCGACCGTAAGAAGCTGGGTGCCATCGTTTTCGGTGACCCCCGGGCACTGACACGCCTGAACCAGATAGTGCATCCCCGGATGTATGATATGATGGCGGAGCAGATTGAGGAGTACCGCCGGCAGGGGGTGAAGGTGGTGGTGCTGGACGCCGCCATTTTGCTCGAAGCCAACTGGACACCGCTGGTTGACGAGGTCTGGCTCACCGTGGCCTCCGAGCCGATAGTAGTCCAGAGAGCCAGGGAACGGACCGGCCTACCCGAAGAGCAAATCCGCTCGCGTATCCGCTCTCAGTTATCCAATGAGGAGCGGAAGAAACAGGCAAGCGTGGTTATCAGCAATGACTGCAGCCTTGATGAACTGCGGGCGAAGGTGGTGGAGTTATGGGAGGGGCTAAAGGTTTCGGATGACTGATGGCTTCATGAAGTGAGCTGTTCAGACGGTGGTGTAAGAAGTAGGAGAGTCAAAGAGGGGCGTAGACCCTCTTATATGTATCTTCCCCTTCCCCTCTGGTAAGGGGACCAAGGGGATGGGGCCGTCACCACCAAACAGGGGGCAAAGCCACACGCTTGACGCCACGCACGGACAATTGGTACAATGGTTATTTGGTGGAGGTAGTAAGATTTACGCGATAGTTGAGACCGGAGGCAAGCAGTACAGAGTAATCCAGGGCCAGGTGCTGGATGTCGGCCGGCTTGATGTAGCCGAGGGGGATACCGTCGAGTTGGACAGGGTATTGCTTGTCGGCGAAGGTGGTAACGTGTCTGTGGGCACGCCTACCGTTGAGGGGGCGAAGGTTGTCGCCACTTCTAAAGGTGATGGCAAGGCTGCGAAAATTATTGTCTTCAAATACAAACCCAAGGTCCGCTATCGCCGGAAGACAGGGCACCGACAGGCATTTACCACACTGTCTATCGACGAGATAGTAGCGCCGGGGATTGCACCCGAGAAGCCTGCCAGAAAGCGGACCCGTCGCAAGAAAGAGGAAAGCGAAGATGGCGCATAAGAAGGGTGGTGGCCGCACCAAGAACGGTCGTGATAGCCAGGGGAAGCGGCTTGGTGTCAAACGCTATGCGGGGCAGACTGTCCGTGCTGGGACGATACTGGTCCGACAGCGCGGCACACGGATTCATCCCGGTAATAATGTCGGTGTCGGCAGGGACTATACCCTCTTTGCTCTTATTGACGGTGTCGTTAAATACGAACCAGCCACTAATAATCGGAGAAAGGTTAGCGTCTATGCAGGCTAGGGCTTGCAGGACGTGAATTATTATCAATGAAAGAGAAGATTCACCCCACCTATTATCGGGATGCAAAGGCGACCTGTTCCTGTGGTAATACCTTCACTGTTGGTTCCACCAAGAAGGAGATAAAGGTGGAACTGTGCAGCAAGTGCCACCCGTTTTTTACTGGAGAGCAGAGGGTGGTTGATACCGCCGGACGTGTTGAGCGCTTTCGGCGGCGCTACGACAGGAAGAGTTAGATTCATGACAGTTATAGTGTGGGAGCGGCTATGCTAAGCCGCTCCTTTTTGTTTGCTGGGGAATGGTAGGTTGATGATGGCAGAGTTCCACTACGGCGGGCAGGCGGTCATTGAGGGAGTGATGATGCGGGGCCAGAAACATATGGCCACCGTGGTGCGCCGTCCCGATGGTGAGCTGACAGAAAACATACAATCGCTGCCTTCGCTTTACACAGGTCGGTCACGGTCAGTGCCTCTATTGCGGGGTATTATTGTCCTGATTGAGGCTCTGGTACTCGGTGTCAAAACACTGATGTACTCAGCCAATGTATCGCTGGAAGAGGAAGGGGAAAAGGTCGAAGGCTGGTTTATCTGGGTGGTATTGGCTTTGTCTCTGGTGGTTGCTGTTGCCATATTTTTTGTGGCTCCTCTTTTCATCACCGACCAGATTAGGTTAGAGTCAAACGTGCTTTTTCACGTTATAGAAGGCGTCATCCGGCTGGCTATATTTGTTGCCTACCTCAAGTTGATTTCACTGATGCCTGACATCAAGCGGGTCTTCGCCTACCATGGTGCTGAGCATAAGACGGTAAATGCCTATGAAGCCGGTGTACCACTGGAAGTGGAGGCAGTGAAGGAGTACGGCAAGGCCCATATCCGTTGTGGTAGCAGCTTTATCTTTACGGTACTGGTGGTGGCCATCGTTGTCTTTGCCCTGGTTGGGATAGCTGAGCCTACATTCTGGATGATGTTACTGTCACGAATTCTTCTTGTGCCGGTGATAGCAGCACTCGGCTATGAGGTAATCTATTTCGGTGCCAGGCACGCCGGGAACCGTCTGGTAAGGGCAATTCTAGCTCCGGGGCTGTGGCTGCAGTCGATGACTACCCGTGAGCCTGATGACGGCCAGATTGAGGTGGCTATAGCGGCGCTGAGCAGGGTACTGGAGGCGGAGCAGTCGGAGGAAGCACCCGCTGAAGCTGCTACCTAAGACTCAACCTGCCTTGGAAGCTCCGTAAAGAAGCAGCTCCGGTTGCCGGTGTGGCATGTGGGACCCAACGGACGTGCCTTTACAAGTAGACTGTTATCCTCACAGTTCTTCCAGACAGACTGCACCTTGAGGTAGTTGCCTGAAGTTGACCCCTTGTGCCACATCTCCTGCCGACTGCGACTGTAGAACCAGACGTCTTCGCCGGAGAGGGTCTTGCTCAGGGCTTCCTTGTTCATATAGCCCAGCATCAGCACCTCGCCGGTATCGGCGTCCTGAATTACGGCCGGGACGAGCCCCTTATCGTCAAATTCGATTTCTATCTACCTCACCTCCTCGGTCCCCTTCCGGGAGAACCCTTCCGGGTGTCCCCCTCTCCCTTGAAGGAGAGGGGGAAGATATTGTAAGAGGGGCTTCACCCCTCTTGGACTCCCCTTGTTCTTATTGTAACCGGTCTTTATTCACCTGTGCTACCCGTTAGCCGATGCTCTCGATGGCCTCTTTAAGGCTGATATCTTCGGAGTAGAGTGCCCGGCCGAGTATGGCTCCCTCAACACCCAGTTGCTTCAGCATCTTGAGGTGGAGTATCGATGAAATACCACCGGCGGCGATTACGGGTAGGCCGGTGACGTTGACCAGTTCGGCAATGGCAGTGAAGTTTGGCTCGGTAAGGGTGCCGTCGCGGATGATGTCGGTATATATCAGACGTTGCACGCCCAGTTGGGACATTGACCGGGCAAAGTCTACGGCCCTGATTCCCGTATCCTGCTGCCAGCCGTGTGTGGCCACCAGCCCTTCGCGGGCATCAATACTTATAATAATGTAGTCCCCGTATTTATGACAGGCCTGCTTGAGCATGTCCGGGTCTTCAACCGCAGCCGTGGTCAGGATAACACGCTCAATTCCAGTGGTGAGCACCTCTTTGATTGTCTCCAGTGTGCGGATGCCCCCGCCGAGCTGGGTCGGCAGGAGGGTAGCAGCGGCAATCTGCCTGGCAACCTCCAGGTTCTGTGGTTCACCGCTGGCAGCGCCGTCAAGGTCAATAATGTGAAGTCTGGGCGCACCCTGAGACTGCCACTTGAGAGCTACCTGTAATGGGTCGTCAGAAAACCTTATTTCCCGGCTATAGTCACCCTGGTAAAGGCGAACACAGTGGCCACCCCGGAGATCAATCGCTGGGATTATCTCCATTCTCTCCTACCTCACAGATTAATGTTGGCGAACTTCTTCCACGTCTTGGCGTTGTGGGCTTTATTGTCTTTATTTTTATCTTCGAGGATATCCAGTGAACGGTTTATCACCTTCCGGGTGTCGCTGGGCATGATGATATCGTCGATATAGCCCCGTTCAGCGCCGTGATAGGGGTTCTCGTAGAGTTCGCTATATTCCTGTATCCTCCGGTTGCGGGTCTCATCGGGGTTGTCCGACTCTCTTATCTCCCGGGCAAAGATAACGCTGGCAGCCGTGTCGGCGCCGACGATGGTGACGCGGGCGGTCGGCCAGGCAAAGACCAAATCAGCCCCGATGCTCTTGTCCAGCATCCCGTAGTGCGCCCCGGCATATGACTTCCTGACCATGATTGAGATAAGGGGAATGGTCGCTTCTGCCCAGGCGAAGAGCAGTTTTGAGCCGTGGCGCAGGATGCCCTTCCAGTCCTGCTCGGAGCCAATCATGTATCCGGGGCAGTCTCCCAGGGTAACCATCGGGATATTAAAGAGGTCACAGAAACGGATAAACCGTGCTCCCTTATCGGCGGCGTCGATGTTTATTACTCCGGCGGCATGCATCGGCTGGTTAGCGAAGATGCCTACCGGTCGTCCGTTGAAGCGGGCAAAGCCGGTTATCACGCTCCGGGCATGGAGGGCGTGCGACTCGCAGAAGTGGCCGTCATCAACGATAGCCCTGATAACCTTCATCATGTCATAGGGGCGGGTCGGCTGGTCGGGGATAATGGTATTCAACTCCGGTATCTCCCGCTCAGGGTCGTCATCGGTCTTAAGTCGGGGTGGCATCTCCCGGTTATTGGACGGGAAGAAGGACAGCAGCTCTTTGGACTTGTCGATGGCGTCTTTGTCGTCGTCGGCCACGAAGTGTGTGCAGCCGGACTTCACAGCGTGGGCCTTGTAACCGGAGAGCTCTTCGAGCGTAATCTTCTCGCCGAGCTGGGTCTCAACAAAGGCGGAACCGGCGATGCCCATGAAGCCGGTATCTTTGCACTGGATAAGGAAGTCCTGCATCACCGGATGATAGGCCTGCCCCCCAAGGCAGGGGCCCATGAGCAGGGCGATTTGTGGCACCACCCCTGAAGCCAGGATTTGTGACCTGAAGGTCCAGCCGTAGCCTTCCAGCGTGTCTATCCCTTCCTGGAGCCGGGCGCCTCCGGAGTCGTTCATGCCGATAAACGGCCAGCCTTTGTCCCGGGCAAGATTGAGGGCATTGGAGAGCTTCCGGCCGTGCTGCTCACCGAATGTCCCTGCTAGGGATGTATAGTCCTCAGCCATGGCGACCACGTAACGGCCGTTCACCTTGCCGAATCCGGTGATAATACCATCGGCAGGGATTTCCCGTTTGTCCAGTCCGAAAGCGGTTGTGCGGTGCTTGGCGAATAGGCCAATTTCCGTAAACGTTCCGGGGTCAAAGAGGTAGTCGATTCTCTCCCGTGCGGAGAGCTGTCCGCCCGCATGGCGCTTCTCGATAGCGGCAGCGCCACCCATCTCCGTTATCTTCTGTCGCTTTTGTTTATATTGCTCAATCAGGTCTTCTGTCGACGACATTGCTGAATCCCTTCTTTCCCCTTTGATTTTCTGTGAAAGCTAGATAAGTCTCATATTCTGCTTGACTTCGCGGAGGGTCTCCCGGGCAATAACCCGGGCGCGTTGAGCGCCGTCATCGAGTACCTCGGTTATGTACTCCGGCTTGGCGGCCAGTTCCGCCCTCTTCTCACGCAGGCCCTGGAGGCTGGCGTTGATATGTTCGGCCAGCAGCTTTTTACAGTCGACACACCCGATATCGGCGGAGCGGCACTGCCGGTAAATATCGGCCAGTTGTGCTTCGCTGAAGTAGCCATGGAGGGAGTAGATGTTGCATACTTCAGGATGACCGGGGTCGTTCCGGTAGCGGCGGGCGGGGTCGGTGACCGCTGTCATGATACGCTCCTCTGTCTCCTCGGGGGTGGCTGCCAGTTCAATGGCATTGCCGGTCGATTTACCCATCTTATCGCTACCGTCCAGTCCAACAATCCGCGGGAAGGAGGTGAGCTGGGCTACCGGCTCAATAAGGGTCTTACCAAACTGGTTATTGAAACGGCGGACAATCTCGCGGGCCAGCTCCAGATGCGGTAGCTGGTCTTCACCAATTGGCACTACCTCTCCCTTGTAGAGGGTAATATCGGCTGTCTGCAGGACCGGGTAACCGACCAGCCCGTAGTTCACATTCTCCGGCTGCTGTTTTACCTTTTCTTTAAAGGTAGGGACACGCATCAGCCAGCTCAGCGGGGTTACCATGCTGAGTAGGGTGTGCAGTTCCATCACCTCCGGTACATGTGACTGGACAAAAATGATGCTTCTCTGCGGGTCCATGCCAGCTGCCAGCCAATCAATCACTATCTCCCGAATGTATTCCTGGAGGTGGCTGGTATCCTCCATCGAGGTCAGGGCGTGAATATCGACGACGCAGTAGATACAGTCGTATTCTTCCTGAAGGGCAACGTAATTTTGTATTGCTCCAAGGTAGTTGCCAATGTGCTGCCGGGCGGTAGGCCGGGCGCCGGAAAAGACACGTTTTCTCATGTGGTACACCTCAGATAGAAAGTGTAACATAAAGCAGCCACACCCTCAAGGCAGCGTACTCGTTAATATGATTAGTGACACCCTGACGTTCTGTTATTCACCTCGCTCGCCCTGTTTAGTAGTGCTGGCCCCATCTCCTTAATCCCCTTCCCCAGCGGGGAAGGGGAAAATTAATAAGAGGGGCTGCGCCCCTCTTTGACTCGCCTTCGATAGTGTAAAGTCTGCGCTACTCTAAAACTCCCCTTTAACGGTGTTTGGAATGCTTATCACCCCAAAGGCTTCGCCTCTCTTGGACTCTCTACTTGTAATCACCACCCAGGCTCTTGATAGAATAGCGCGGCACTCTCTAAGGTGCGAACGACCCCTGCTGGAGAACTACCCCCACACCGTTTTGGGGTGTTCAAGAGGGGTGAAATCCCTCTTGGCGGGGGATTCCAAGGGGGACACCCCCTTGGCTTTCTCATTCGTAAGGAGAAGCAGGGCAATAACCAAATGAAGTTTACCAAAATCAGTGTCACCAATCTACCTGAACTAGCTCAGTCGGAACCGGAGATTGCTTCGTTGCAGGGCTCCTCGCAATGACAAGGTAGCAGGGTGGTTTGACTGATAAAGGTGTCAGAAGCTAGTATAGGCGGTTGGAGGAAAAACATGATTAGAAGCTTTGAGGGTAAGACGCCGGTCATTGCTGAGTCGGCCTTTATCAGTGAGGCTGCCTATGTGATTGGCGATGTCGAGATTGGTGAGGGTTCTGGGGTCTTCCCCGGAGCAGTAATACGTGCTGACTTCGCCAGCATCAAGATTGGCCGTAACACTATGGTGGAAGATAACTCGGTGATACACTCCGGGGGACCGGTGGTAATCGGCGACAACGTGACTATTGGCCACAGCGTGGTGGTGCACTGTTCCAGGATTGGCAATAACTGCCTCATTGGAAACAATGCCACGGTGCTGGACGATACCGAGATAGGGAGTTTCTGTATCATTGCCGCCGGTTGTCTTGTCAGGCAGGGGGTACAGATACCGGACAATTCTTTTGTGGTGGGGGTACCGGGGGAAATAAAAGGCCAGGTGCCGACAGAGCGATGGGAGCGGAGGCAGAGGGGGCGTGGCGGCTACTCAGAGCTGGTCAAGCGCTACAAAGAGCAGGGGTTATAGTAGTAGGGTGGGTTGTCCGAGGATTTTCATTTGAAGTTGTATTGACAAGTCACCAATAGAGCAATACAATTCCGCTAATTGTTACAACAGTATAAAAAGCAGTATCGTCTCATTCAGCTAACAAGGCAGGAGAGGTTCGATGTCAACAAACGGGTCCGGTATCGGCGACGTTAATACACGTGTTGTCCGAACAGAAGTCCTGACAAAAGATGACCTTGACATGGTACATCGTCTGTTCGACCAGTCATACCGTCAGGCCAATCATTCATATCTGGAAAAGTCTCTTTCGAAATTAAGGTACATAGCGATAGCCATGGTTGGAACAACGCCGGTGGGGTTTGCGGTGGCCGATACAATTAAGACTGAGATTCCCCGTTTGACCGAACCGCAAATTGTTACTCTGGCCGGTATCTGCTGTATTTCTCCGAATTATCGCCGTATGGGGCTGTTCAGAAAACTGGAAGGCTTGGCAACAGGTGCCAGCGGTATTTCGCAACCGGAAACACGTGCCCTGGTGTGTGGGCGAATGGCACACCCGGCAAGTTTTCGTATCATAAGCCAATCACTGGCGGTCATCCCGAAATACGGTGTGCCTTTGTCCGACTGGCAGAAAGAGGTCGGTCTTAGAGTGGCTGAGTTGTACGGTGTTAATCTTGACCCTGAGACGATGGTAGTTATTGGTACTGGTGTGCCCATCGGCTACCCGATTATCGAGCAGGAGGTCACCGAGGAGGAGTGGCTGCCTTTCAGAGCGGTGAATCGCGACCGTGGGGACAGTCTGCTTGGTATTACCTGGCAGCCGGATGCGCCGGAGGGGTGGTAGGGATAAAATTGACATAAAGATGATGGACATCTACCGGGAAGATGAAATTCAGGCCTTGATAGTGCTGGCCGAGCTAACCGAGCCGGTGAAAACTCCCAATAACAATTTCTACAGGTTTTACCCAAAAAGTATGGAAGAGGCCCAGACATACTTCAGGCGGTTTGCTCTTGACTTATCAGCGGCTTTTGAAACCCTGGCGAAAAGGGGGCTCTTGTCTAAAGAAGGTGACAAGTGGTTTTTAACTCGCACAGGTAAGACTATCGCTAGAGATGTCAGAAGACTTCGCCCACCAATCTGGTACTGGTACAAGGATTTCTATATAGCAATTGAGAACAGCCAGGCTTTCTCGGAATACTGCCGGCTTGTTTTTGGTAAGGACTTGGGGCAACACGGTTTCAGTGACATCAATCAGATACACAGTATGCTCGAGATAGTCAAACCTGATGAGATGTCACAGGTGCTTGATATAGGGTGTGGTAACGGAAAGATAGCCGAATATATATCCGACTTAACTAAAGCCTCAGTGACCGGTGTCGACTATATTGCGGAGGCTATTGACCAGGCTCTGAAGCGAACAAAAGGCAAAAGGAATCGGTTGCATTTCAAAGTTGGCAACATAGAGGCGTTGGATTTTAGAGACGAATCATTTGATGTCATCCTGTCAATTGATTCGATATTCTTTGGCAAAGACCTGAAGACGACATTGGCTGGCTTGAGAGAGATAATACGAGCTGACGGACAAATGGTTATCTTTTGTGAAGAAGACCTGTCATCTGCTCTAAGAGAGAATGGTCTGGCGTATAAGGTATATGATTTCAGTGAGGAGCATCACGCACATATGCAGTTGAAGCATAGAGTTGTCAGTGGGATGCGAAAAGCGTTCGAGGACGAGGGAAATGCCTTCATCTGGGAGAACCTTATGAGGGAGTCCATTGCCAGTCCAGACCCCTATAATCGGGACACATCTTCAACATCACGATACCTGTATCATGTCAAGAAGGATTAACCTTTAGCAAGCCACCGGACAATGACCGGTTTTAGCAGGATGACCGAGAATGGAGATGGTTTTTCCAGAAAAGAACTATCAAGACGCCCAGGAAATTGAAGAGGCGGTTATATTCCTCGTTACCCAAATGCTGGAATCGGGGCACAATCCCAAGTCGGTTGTTTTACATAGTATCCGTATGGGAATGTATTTATATAATTACAACTACGAGCCTGATGTTGTTAAAGCTGCCATCCTGCATGACATTATAGAAGACTCAGATACCTCTATTGCTGAGATAAAAGAACGGTTCGGGGAGAGGGTGGCCCAGCTGGTACAGGCAAACACCTTTGACAGTACTGCCGGCGATAGGGCCGCCCAGGGTGAGGAGTGTTTACAACGGTGCTTGAAGTACGGAAAGGATGCTCTTATTGTGAAGGCGGCTGCCAAACTGGAAAATAGTTTCTATGTGGTGGACCCGATTGCCGATAGGGGATGGTCGGAGTTCTGGGTTGCCGAGATGCGGCACATGCTCGATGTCTCACAGCCTCTAATTGGTAGTGAACCGATATGGCAGGAACTCAATCAGCAGTGCCATAAATTAGAAGCCGTGCTTGAGCAAATAGATACCTGATAATGTAGTTGGTTGTGAAATGCTTATAATTAGATGTAATATGTGACTTTATAAATCATGAACGAAAAACAACGACCTGCAATTAAAACAGAGCGTCTCATACTCAGGCCATTTACTGTGGATGACGCACCAGATGTGCAGCGACTGGCTGGTGACCGTGATATTGCCTCAACTACCTTAACAATACCACATCCTTATGAGGATGGCATGGCAGAAGCGTGGATAGGTACACATCAAGAACGGTTTGACAAGGGGGAGTCTATAACTCTCGCTATCACTCACGATGAGCAAGGCTACCTAATCGGGTCTATCGGTCTGACGATAGCCAAAGAATTCGACAGAGCAGATTTGGGTTATTGGATTGGTAAACCGTACTGGAATCAGGGTTATTGCACCGAAGCAGCTCACGCTGTCGTCAGATACGGATTTGAGGTGCTTGGACTGAATCGCATCACTGCTAATCATATTACACGTAATCCTGCTTCAGGACGCGTTATGCAGAAGATAGGAATGAAACACGAAGGGTGCCTGAGGCAACACTCCAAGAAATGGGGGAATTACGAAGACCGCGAAATGTATGGAATATTGAGAAGTGAATATGAGAAATACAAGTGACCGTTTCGCAACAAGATAAATGGCTCGTAGCCTGCGGGGTTATCACATTTTATCCGGGGCAGTCATTCCCATCAGATTGAGGGTTCGGGCGAGCACAATCTTGGTGGCCTCCACCAGCTTAAGCCGGGCTTTGGATAGTGCCTGGTCATTGGAGACGACACGGCATAGTTTATAGAAGCTGTGGAAGGTGGTGGCCAGGTCCTGGGCATAGTAGGTGAGGTGGTGGGGTTCCAGTGTCTGGACGACCACCTCGACCATCTCCGGCAGGAGCAGCAGCTTGCGGATTAGGGTCAGCTCGGGTTCACTGGTGAGCAGAGAGACATCCCCATCGGCGGAGATGATTTTACGTTCTGCAGCGAGGCGCAGGATACTGGCGATGCGGGCGTGAGCGTACTGGATGTAGTAGACGGGGTTGTCCTGTGACTCCTCCTTGGCCAGTTCCAGGTCGAAGTCCATCTGGCTGTTGGCCGAGCGTGACAGGAAGAAGTAGCGGCAGGCATCGGTGCCCACCTCGTCGATGACCTCACGCAGAGTAATGAGGTCGCCGCTGCGCTTGGAGACGCGCACCAGTTCATTACCCCGGCGGAGGGTGACCATCTGGTGGATTATCAGTTCCAGCCGGTCAGGGTCGATACCCAGGGCACCGACAACCGCTTTCAGACGTGAGACGTGGCCCTGGTGGTCGGCGCCCCATACATCAATGACGCGGTCGAACTTGCGCTCGATAAACTTGTTGTAGTGATAGGCAATATCGGCACCGAAGTAGGTAGGCAAACCGTCACCGCGCACGACCACGTTGTCCTTGTCCTCCCCGAGAGTGGTGGAGACGAACCAGGTGGCACCCTCCTTTTCCGCTAGGTAGCCGCCTTCGCGGAGCAGTACCATCACCTTATCGAACTGCCCATTCTCGTAGAGGCTCTGCTCGCTGAACCAGACATCGAAGTCCACCCGGAGCAGCTTGAGGTCGTCCCGAATCTGACTCATAACCTTTTCAAGGCCGAGCTTGCCCAGTTCGGACACCGCTTCCTCTTCGGGCATATTAAGAAAACGGTCGCCTACCTCATCGACAAGCTCACGGGCAAGGTCGACCATGTAGTTACCAAAGTAGCCCTCGGAGGGCATTGCAGCATCCTTGCCGAGGCATTGCTGGTAGCGGACGAACAGGGAGCGCCGGAAGGCTTCCATCTGGCTACCGGCGTCGTTGAAATAGTATTCTTTCTCGACCTGATAGCCACCGGCAGCGAGGACGTTGGACAGGGTACTGCCGAGGATAGCGCCGCGCCCGTGTCCGACGTGGAGTGGTCCGGTAGGGTTGATGCTGACGAACTCCACCTGCACCCGGCTGCCGTGACCGAGGTCGATATTGCCGAAGGCCTCTCCGGCTTCGAGGACGGACTCTACCTGCTGGGTAAGCCAGCTATCCTTGAGGGTGAAATTGATGAATCCGGGTGGGGCGGCCGTGATGCTTTCGACTTCTGCGGTGGCGGGTATCAGGCTGACCAGCTCGCGGGCAATCATCATCGGGTTGGTACCGGCAGAGCGTGCCAGTTTCAGTGGAAGGCTGGAGGCATAATCTCCATGCTCGGGGTTCTGCGGCCGCTCGATAGTCACCGGTGGCAGGGTTACCGAGGGCAGCTTGCCTGACTGCTGGGCCTGTGCTGCTGCCTGTGTCAGCAGGTCTATAAGTGTCTCTTTAAGCATCTGTCTCCTGGTCTGGAACTCCAGTACGTTTGAATTATAACATAACGGAGGCGGGAAGATTAATCCGATGGACTTTTAGCCGTGGGTGGTGGGCATCACTGTTTCTTTTCGGATTTCGCTAGCCGCTGTTTAAAGCTCTGGTTGGCCATCTTGAAGTAGTCTTCCACGGGCATCAGGTCACGGCTAACGATATTGAGGGTCTCTTCGGAAATCCTGCCGTCCCGGCCAAGCTGGCGTCCGGCATCACGGGCAGCTTCAATGACGTCCTCTACCAGCCCGCCGATGTTTAACATCGGCTTCAATGCCGGACCGTGAGGCCGCAATAGTGCCCCCATAAACCTCATTTTTGTGTTCTTGCAGATTGCCTTTACATGCACCAGCAGCGCATCGAAGTTGTCTTTCTCCCAGAAACCGCAGTTCGATACCAGCACCATTTTGGACGCCCGGCTCTGGCCTCGCCCCGGGTGCCGGATGTGACCGTCGCGCAGTTCAAAGAAGGGCAGGGCGAATGGGATAGTACGGTCGAGCAGGTTTTTCATCGGCCCGGTCATGCCATCGAAATAGAGCGGGGTGGCGAGCACCCAGACGTCGGCCCCGGCCAGCTTGGGGCGGAGCCACTCCATATCGTCCTTCTGGAAACATTCCCCTGGCGTCTTGAGCCAGCAGTTGAACTCGCCCTGGCAGGGCTTTATCTTGAGCTTTTTCGTGTAATAAAGCTCAACTTCTGCCCCGGCCTCCCCTATACCCTCAAGAAAGGGATTGAGGATGACGGCGGTGTTGCCCTTGTCCATGTTGGGGCTTGAGTTGATGGCGACTACTTTCATGTCTGGAATCGCCTCCCTTCACCTCATTCAGCAGATTTCCTTATAGATTCTACAAGGATTTCACTTCGACCACAGATTTCCTCTGCGCTCAGGCTCATCAGTTCAGAAATATTAAGTTCATACTTCATACGGTACATCTTGTTTCCGTGATTGTTGATCCAATGGTTTGCGGAGTCATGAAGACGTAACTCACAATGAGGTTTGTCAATTATAGCAGTACCGACTGCCGTTCCTTTAAAAGGTTTCAGTAAGCTTCTGAATTCACGTTCCCAATGCTGTATGCGTGATACTCCTACAGCCGACGGACGTGCTTCAATACTGAATCCTTTGTGCCCTGTAAAGAACACTCGGTAATCGTTTGGATTTAACGATGATAGATGTTCTTGGATTATACGTCTGGCAGTCTTGAGGGCATCGTCTATATTTGGGAAATATCCATTTTCATTGTTATGGTTGTTACTATCAATATCTATGACGAATGGGCCTGCTAATTCTTCTCCACCTACTTCAGTAGAAAAAAGAACCATACTTCGAAAGACATTGATGTTAGACGCTTTCTCTCGCCAAATGTGTAGGAAATTGATAGGATATCGCTTTCTTTTATTTGACATACTTCCGTCAGCATTGATGCTTCGATACGTTGCTACTGAAAGAGGCTCTCGGTCAGAATTCGGTTCATCAGAGTAGGGCTCCATATGCAGCACTTCGAGCCAGGTGTATTTTGGAATCTCATCCGGAGCTAGCCACCATAGTTCAGATATTGGCATCCCCTAACTCCACTCTCCGGCTTCGGTTGTCCACACGCGTGCCATCTCTTTGACCAGGGGGGTGTGCTCCGGTTTCTCCAGGGCTTTGTCTTCCTCGAAGAGTCGCAGCGCTTCGGTGCGGGCCATTTCCAGCAGGGGCACATCGGAGAGTTTGGCCATGCGCAGGTCGGGCAGGCCGCTCTGCCTCGTGCCGAAGAACTCCCCCGGCCCACGCAGCTTTAAATCTTCCTCGGCCAGCTTGAAGCCGTCCTGGGTGTTCTCGATAATGTCGAGTCGCATCCGGGCGACCTCGGACGGCTCCTGTGCCATGAGCATGCAATAGCTCTGCTCCGTACCCCGCCCCACCCGGCCGCGGAACTGGTGCAGCTGGGAAAGCCCGAAGCGGTCGGCGCTCTCCACCATCATCACGGTGGCATTAGGCACGTCGATGCCGACCTCCACCACAGCCGTGGAGACCAGAATATCCAGCTCACCGTTGTAGAAGCGGCGCATCACTTTTTCTTTATCTGCCGCCGAGAGACGACCGTGCAGCAGGCCCAGCTTGAGGTCGGGGAAGACCTCGCGGGAGAGGCGTTCGTGTTCAATCGTGGCGGCTCTTGCCTGGACTGCCTCCGATTCTTCAATAAGCGGGCAGATGATAAAGGCCTGGCGTCCGGAAGCTATCTCGCGGCGGAGGAAGGCATAGGCACTCTCTCGCTGCGATGGCTTGAGCCACTTCGTTTTAATTTCCTGTCGGCCCGGCGGCAGCTCATCGATGACCGATAAGTCCAGGTCGCCGTAGAGGGTCAGGGCTAGGGTTCGGGGGATGGGGGTGGCTGTCATTACGAGCACATGGGGGTTAAAGCCTTTCTGGCGCAGGGTGGAGCGCTGGGCAACACCGAAGCGGTGCTGTTCATCGATTACGGCCAGCCCCAGACACTTGAACTCTACTTCTTTCTGGATAAGGGCATGGGTGCCGATAACGATGTCGATGTCACCATCCTGAATTTGCCGGTGGAGTTCCCGTTTCCGGGCTGACGGAGTAGTACCCATCAAGAGGGCAACCGTGATTGGCCGGGGCAGGATTCCGGAGTAGGTGTGTGCATGGTTGTCCTGTTTCTCGGCCTGTCCGGCTGCCGACAGTAACTGGCAGATGGTGTTGAAGTGCTGCTCCGCCAGTATTTCGGTGGGTGCCATCAACGCTCCCTGGCAGCCATTGGCGGCGGCCATGAGCAGACCGGCGGTGGCCACTACTGTCTTGCCACTACCGACCTCTCCCTGGAGTAGCCGCGACATAGGCTTTGTTTTTTCGAGGTCGGCTAACAGCTCCTTGAGCACCCTGTTCTGAGCAGCCGTTAGCTGGAAGGGTAGTGACTTGATGAATAAGTCGAGCGCATCAGTCTTGATGCTCAGGGGATTTGCCGCCTGGCCCTCCTGCCATTCCCGTTTCTTGCTCAGGACGCCAAGCTGGAGCAGGAATAGCTCGTCAAAGGCCAGCCGCACCCGGGCACGGTCTTTCAGGACTTCGTCGTCGGGGTAGTGTGCGTGGTAAATGGCCTGGGGCAGCTCTAATAAGTCACGGCGTTGTTTTATCTCCCCGGGAAGGAAGTCCGGCACCTGCGAGGCCCACTGGTCGATGACCTGCTTCATCAGCTTCCTTACCTGCCGGGGGCGCAGCCCCTGTGTTAGTGGATAGACTGGAACAAGACGCCCGGTGTGGACCAGGTCTGTCTCCTGCGCCGGTTCCCATTCCGGGGACTCAAAGACATAGCGCCCCTGAAAGAGCCTTACCCGGCCACTGAGGACTATTCTGGTATTGGTAGAGAGCTGCCGGACGAGGTAGGGATTATTAAACCAGACTGCCCTTACATTACCTGTCTCATCACCGACGATAGCCTCGGTGCTGCGCCGTCCACCCGGTCTCGTCTCGGTTGCCTGCCATACGTTGGCGATGATGGTCTCTTCCTCGCCTTCGGTAAGCTGGGAGACGGTCTTTATCCGGCTGTAGTCAAGATGGCGGTGCGGGAAGAAATAGAGCAGGTCACGGACCGTCCTGACACCCAGCTTTTCGAACCTGGTGGCGGTACTGGCACTGATTCCTTTGATAACCGTTATTGGTGAGTCGAGGGAACCAATGACAGGGCCGGGTTGTCTGGCCCTTGGTGCCGGCTTGCTGGTTCGTGGGGTTGACTTTGGCCCGAGCTTCTTTTCTACCCCTGCCTGCAGGTCATCCAGGAAGCTGAGTATCGCCTTTGCCCACTGCTGGCGTTGCTCTCTGGTCAGCGATGCATAGTCGGGATTTGTCAGACCAAGCTTGCGAAAGCGGCTGAGCAAGCGGCGGTTGCTGAGCGATGCCATTGCCGGGCCGTTCCAGTTCCGGAGGAACCTGTCCAGGCCTCCGATTACGGCTGTATCTGTATAGCCCTTGCTGTGTTCGAGTTCGAGTATTTTGCGCAGAGGACCGAAATCCATTGACAGAACCTTGCCTTAATCGCTGATACGGTCGCTAACGGAGTGAGGTACGGTGTCCAGGTATGAGTAAGAAGGGCACAATCCCCGGAAAAGGGGCCACCTATGGCGGTCAGCCAGTGTTGCTATAGCAACGACCTTCAGCGGCATTGAGTCCTACGTGCCCTCGAGGACAGTTGCTGCAATTGCATTAGGACCGGCATGCACCCCCAGCACCGGACTGACGATTGAGCGTACAATAGGTTTGTCAGGAAAGGAAGCGCTCAGACGGTCTACCAGCCTTTCGGCTGCCTCGGGCTGGGTACTGTGCTCAACGGCTAACGCTTCAATATGTTGGAAGCTGGTAACGAAATTGTACAGGTACTCGATTCCGGCCGCCTGTGACCGCACCCTGGTCACCGGGGAGATTTCCCCTTCTTTGATGGTAAGTATCGGCTTGACTGATAGCATCGCGCCCAGCATTCCCTGGGCCTTGCCAATACGTCCGCCTTTGGCCAGGTACTTAAGAGTATCGAAATATACGATGAAATGTGTCCTAGGTAGGGCCTGGTGCACAAAGTGAACCAGCTCGTCCAGCTTCATCCCTTCTTGGGCTGCTCTGGCGGCGGCGAGGACTACCAGTCCCAGTCCCATAGCTACTGTCTCTGAGTCAATCACTTCCACACGGCATTGTTTCTCCATCATCTCAATAGCGCCCATTGCAGACTGATAGGTGCCACTGAGTTTTGAAGACAGGGTGATTACCAGGATTTCATCGGTCTCTTCAGCCAGCCTGTTATAGACGTCGGCGAAGGCCTGGGGGGTAGGCTGGGTGGTTGAAGGTAAGATATTCTGGGTGGTCAACCGGCGATAGAACTCTTCTGTAGTGATGGTAACCCGGTCGATGTAAGTCTCGCGGCCGAACAGCACCGTAAGCGGTACAATTGTGATGTCCACGCCCCCAGAGTTTTCATCAGTTATATCTGACAAGCTGTCGGTGACAATCCTGACTGTCATCGCTAGAGTCCTCCCTCATTCTACGGAAACAATATAGTGATAGTGAGGCTGGTCGCCTCGGATCACCTCAACCTGAAGCTGAGGGTGCTGCTCGCGGATGGCGATGCTGGCCTGCTCGGCCTCTGTCTGTTCAGTGTCGGTGCCAAAGTATATCGTGACTATTTCTTTATTATCTAAGTCCAGTTTGGCCAGGGTATCACAGAGGACACTATTAGTATCGTCTCCCACTGTCACCAGTTCGCCATCAAGGAGGCCGATGGCCTGTTTACGTTTGATTTTCATGCCGTTTATCTTGGTGGAACGTACCGCTCGGGTAATCTCTACTGACCTGACAGCCGGCATTGCCTGTCTCATCAGCCGGGCGTTTGTCGTGAGGTCAGCCTCAAAGTCGAAGGCCAGGAGAGCAGCTACCCCCTGTGGTATTGTTTCTGTGGCTACAATCTCAATATCTTTATTCGTTAAGGATGTGACCTGCTCGGCTGTAAGGACAATGTTCTTATTGTTGGGCAGGACGATAACCTTGTCGGATACGGTGGATTCGATAGCGTGCAGTATGTCCTTGGTACTGGGGTTCATCGTCTGCCCACCGGGAACAATGGCAGTCACACCTAGACTGGAGAAAACCTCGGCGAGTCCGTTTCCGGAGACCACGGCAACGATAGCTATATCAACCGCTGGGGCCTTGTCTTTCTGCATCTCGAGAAAATCGCGGTGTTGCTCGTCCATGTTGCGGATTGAAATCTGGTGCATGGTGCCCAGGGAGGCGGCATAGTGGATGATGTCACCCGGGTCCAGGGTGTGGATATGAATGCGGACGGTTGTGTCGTCACCGACCACAATCAAGGATTCCCCTTTCTTCTCCAGCTTCGTTCTGACCTTGTCTGGCTTAAGCTTCTGTCCTTTAAGCATGAACTCGGTACAGTAGCCGAAGGGCACTTCATCGGCGGCAATCATTTCTGAGGGTCTGGCTGTCATAGGTACACTGCTGGCAACCATCTGGGGCTTGCGAAATTGTATTTGTTCTGCCTCTCCTCGTAGATAATGGAGGGCACCCTCAAGGAGGGTATAGAGGCCCTGACCGCCGGCATCTACCACCCCGGACTCTTTCAGAATCGGTAGCAATGCCGGGGTATTGGCTACTGACTCGTTGGCGGCATTAACAGCCGCCTCCATTACGGATATCAGGCTGGTTTCCCCTTCACTTACCAGCTTCTGGGCGGCTGAGGCAGCATCCTTTATTACGGTCAGGATTGTCCCTTCTACCGGGTTACTCAGCCCTTTGTAGGCCATCCGCGATGCTTCCTCTAAGGCACTAGCAAAATCGGCCCCGGTCAACGATTCCTTACCAGCCATATCCTGTGCTAAGCCTCTCAGTATCTGCGAGAGTATTACACCGCTGTTGCCCCGAGCTCCCATCAAAGCCCCTTTGCCGATAGCCTGTGCTATTGCTGAGGTGCTGTTGTCAGGGGCACGGTAGGCCTCCTCCATGCAGGAGTGCATCGTCAGCAGCATATTGGTTCCAGTATCGCCATCGGGTACGGGAAAGACATTTAGAGCATCAATATCCGAAGCACTTTTCTCGAGCCAGGCAGTAGCACAAGCAAACATCTCACGGAAATCCTGCCCCGTGATAACTTCGTTTTGCTTCATACTGTTATATCCTTTTAGATTCGCTATGGGCTGCTCAGGCAACCTCTGATGAGCTTACAAAGAAGATTCACTTGCTGCTTACATGTGATTGCTATTGCAGCCTCACGTTTGTCAAGTTCATTTTACTATGATAAGATAGTATACAATAAAATACTGCAATCTCGCCTGCTAGTCAAGGAGACATAGTATTGAAGTGTGATTTGTGTGATAAAACACCCCAGTTCGGCCACAATGTTAGTCATTCCAAGCATAGCACCAAGCGGCAGTGGCTGCCGAACATCCACCCGGTCACTATAGTAGTTGATGGAAAGAAAAAACGGCTAAACCTCTGCACGAGGTGCCTGCGTACTCAGAACAAAGTGGCCAAAATGCAGACCTCTACCTCAGGCTAGCTCGTATCTTCTCCAGTGCCTCCTTTACAGATAGTTCCGTAGCGAATACGGCTGCGCCGGATACTAATACCCTTGCTCCGGCCTCCGCTACTCTGGCGGCATTGTCAGCATTGATACCACCATCTACTTCCAGCTCAGCGACCAGCCCACGCCTGTCCAGCTCGGTGCGTACTCGTTTTATCTTGTCGCACATTGATTCGATGAATTTCTGCCCACCGAAGCCAGGATTGACCGTCATCACCATTACCAGGTCAACCTCCGAAAGGATTTCTTCGAGCACGGTGATTGGTGTACCCGGGTTGAGGGCGACTCCTGCCTTTATACCCAGGTTTTTGATGTACTGTACTGTCCGGTGAATGTGGGTACAGGCCTCTGGATGGACGGTGATGATGTCTGACCCGGCCTGAGCAAACTGGTCAAGCTGATGCTCCGGTGCTTCGACCATGAGGTGAACATCCAGGGGCAGGTCAGTCCAGGAACGGAGTGCTGCTACTGTCTGCGCCCCGATGGTTATCGGTGGCACGTAACGCCCGTCCATCACGTCCACATGAATGTAGTCGGCGCCAGCGTTGGTCGCTTCTACGACGGCGTCGCCGAGACGGGAATAATCGGCTGAAAGGATAGACGGGGCAATCTTGACCAGGTCACTTTTCATGTCGAGCTCTCCTCAAGCGCTTTTCGAGCGTCGGCCAGGGCCTGCGCTACCCGCTTTGGAGCAGTGCCGCCGATGTTGTCCCTGGCGGCCAGTGATGACTCTACGGTGATTGAATAAACATCCTCGCCAAAGCGGGGAGAGAACTGTTTGTATGCTTCGAGACTGAGCATGTCAAGGGTCTTATTCTGGCTGACCGCATAGCCTATCAGCCGGGCGACAATATCGTGGGCGGTGCGGAAGGGCTCTCCTTTTTTCACCAGGTAGTCGGCCAGGTCGGTTGCCAGTAGATAGCCTCGCTGTACGGCCTGCGTTGTATTATCTGCCTTGATATGAAGCGTAGTCACCATGCCAGCCATTACTTCTAGCGTCGCCAGCAATGTATCTACGGTATCAAAGAAGCCCTCTTTGTCCTCCTGCAAGTCCCGGTTGTAGGCCAGGGGCAGGCCCTTCATGGTCGTCAGTAATGCCATGAGGTTGCCGTAGACCCGTCCTGTCTTGCTCCGCGCAAGCTCGGCGATATCCGGGTTTTTCTTCTGGGGCATGATGCTCGAACCGGTGGCGTAGGCGTCGTCGAGCTCGATGAAGTTAAACTCCGCTGAGGACCACAGGATAATCTCCTCGGACAGGCGGGAGAGGTGCATCATGCAGAGACTGGCAGCGGCCTCATACTCTATCACGAAGTCGCGGTCGGACACGGCATCAATGCTGTTCTGGCTTATGCGGTCAAAGCCAAGCTCCTGGGCAATGAATTCACGGTCGATATTATAGGCAACACCGGCCAGTGCCCCGCTGCCGAGGGGCAGGACATCGGTCCGCTCGCGGCAGCACCCGAACCGGTCGGCGTCCCGCCGGAGCATCTCGAAGTAGGCCAGCAGATGATGGGCCAGCAGCACCGGCTGCGCCCGCTGCAGGTGTGTGTAACCGGGGATGATGGCGTCCTTGTTGGCTTCCCCCAGGTTAATGAGTGCCTTCTGCAGTTGCCGGATGCCCGCAATCGACTGAGCGATTGCATCCCGTGTGAACAGCCGCATATCCAGGGCTATCTGGTCGTTCCTGGAGCGGGCGGTGTGAAGCTTGCCACCGACCTCACCGACTTTCTCGATGAGACGGGCCTCAATGTTCATGTGGATGTCTTCAAGCTCCGGCTTGAACTCGAATTTGTCCTGCTCTATCTCTTCCTTGATAGAGTTCAGACCCCCGATGATGGTTTGGGCTTCTTGCTCCGAGATGATGCCCTGCTTTGCCAGCATCTGTGCGTGGGCGACGCTACCGGCGATGTCATAAGGATAAAGGCGCTTGTCGAACTGCACAGAGGCAGTGTAGGCTTCTGCCAGCTTATCGGCGTCCTTTTTAAAGCGGCCGCGTATCTGACTCATTGCTCTTCCTCTGGCTCTTTTGGTGCCATAATACTGAGCGGGCCTTCAGCATCCGCCAGCAGCTGTGTTTGTGCCTGGGTCTGTGCGGATAGACCCCAGAGATGAATGAAGCCGGCGGCGGCACTCTGGTCGAACTGGTCACCTTTATCATACGTAGCCAGGCCGAGATTGTACAGCGACTTGGGTGAGCGACGACCAAGTACCATGGAGTGTCCCTTGAACAGCTTCATACGCACCGTCCCGGTGACATAGCGCTGCGTGCTGAGGATATAGGCCGAGAGGTCCCGGTTCAGGGCACTGAACCACAGGCCGTTATAGATGAGTTCGGAGTACTCCACACTTACCTTCTGTTTGAAACGGAGCTGGTCTCTGGAGAGTGTCATTGCCTCGAGGGCCTGGTGTGCCTGTATCAGCACGGTGGCCGCCGGTGCCTCATAGACCTCGCGTGATTTTATGCCGACAACGCGGTCTTCGATATGGTCAATCCGCCCGATGCCGTGTTTTCCGGCGATTTCGTTAAGTTTCTGGACAAGCTCGACACCGTTTAAACCTTCACCATCGTAGCTGGTGGGAATACCCTTCTCAAAACCTATCTCGACATAGGTCGGTTCATTAGGAGTCTTGTCCGGCGGCTTCGTCCAGGTAAAGGCGTCCTCTGGCGGTTCCGCCCAGGGGTCTTCGAGGATGCCGCACTCAATTGCCTTTCCCCAGAGGCACTCGTCGATTGAATAGGGGCTATTGACCGTAATCGGCACGGGGATGCCGTGCTGTTTGGCATAGGCTATCGTCTCCTCCCGGGTCATGCCCCACTCCCGGGCAGGGGCGATAATCTTAAGGTTGGGGGCCAGGGTCTTAATGCCGACATCAAAGCGTACCTGGTCGTTTCCCTTGCCGGTACAGCCGTGGGCAATGGCGGTGGCGCCTTCTTCTATGGCGACATCCACCATCAGCTTGACCATGAGCGGACGGGAGAGGGCAGTCGCCAGAGGGTACTGCCCTTCGTAGAGAGCATTGGCCTGCAGGGCCGGGAAGACAAAATAATCAATAAACAGCTGCTTGGCGTCGATGACGAGCGCCTTGACAGCACCTGTCTTTAGGGCCTTCTCCTTCACGGCAGTGAAATCGCGCTCATTGCCGACATCAATCGTGAGCGTAATCACGTCCAGGCCGTACTTTTCCTGAATCCACTTGATGGCTACGGATGTATCAAGGCCTCCGCTATAAGCCAGTACCACCTTATCTGCCACTTCTTGTCTCCTTCAGGGTAATCAAGTTTAAACGGTTGACAGGACCTTGTCCAGTATCTCCAGCGCCTCATCGACCTCGCTGTTGCCAATAATCAGGGGCGGTACAAAACGCAGGGCATTGGGCTTCAGTCTGTTAACCAGCAGACCGTTTTCAAGACAGCCCATTACCACATCTTGGGCTATCTCACTATCAAACTCTACCGCCAGCAGGAGCCCGCGTCCCCGTACTTCGGTGATAAACTGATATTTTCGCTTCAGTCTCTTCAGGCCGTCAAGAAGGTATTGTCCGACTCTTCTAGCGTTGTCGGGAATATCATTCTCAATAACATATTTTAGCGTAGCGTAGGCGGTGGCGCTGGTAACCAGGTTGCCGCCGAAAGTGGCGTTATGGTCTCCGAGAGTAAAAACAGCGGCTTTCTCCTTAGCGAGCAGCGCCCCGATTGGCATGCCGCCACCCAGTCCCTTGGCAAGGGTCATAATATCAGGTTCAACACCGTAAAGCTGGTAGCCGAATAATGTCCCGAGACGGCCGATGCCTGTCTGGACTTCATCCAGTATGAGCAAAATACCTTTCTGGTCGCACCAATCTCTCACCTTTTTCAGGTAATCATCAGCGGCAACATTAACGCCGCCCTCCGCCTGGAGCGGCTCCAGCATGATGGCACAGGTCTTCTCCGTGGTGGCGGATTTTATTGCATCGATATCATTATTTTCCACGTTTATAAAACCGGCTGGCAGCGGCTCGTACGGCGCGTGCATTTTTGCCTGTCCGCTTGCCGCCGTCAGAGCGAGAGAACGGCCATGAAAGGAGTTATTCGTGGTGATTATCTCGTAGGCCCCGTTAAGCTTTAGAGCACCGTAGCGCCGTGCCAGTTTAATAGCACCCTCATTGGCTTCAAGACCGCTGTTGCAGATAAAAACTCTGTCCAGGCAGCTGTTCTGAACCAGCAGTTCAGCCAGCCGGAGCATCGGGATGGTATAGTACCAGAGCGAAGTCTGCATCAGGGTGCGCGCCTGCTCATTGAGGGCATCAACGACTGCCGGGTGGCAATGCCCCAGGCAATTGACTGCCAGACCGCCGACGAAGTCCAGGTATTCTTTACCCTTATCATCCCATACCCGTACCCCTTCACCGCGTACCAGTGTCACCGGGACACGGACGATTGTCTGCATATAGTATTTCTTGTCAAGCTCCTGCCAGTTAGTCATGTCAGTTCTCCAGGTGTTATCCTTTTTCTCTACCTCACCCCCTGTATCCCCCTCTCCTTTGAAGGAGAGGGGGAGAGGTGTGGTAGGGAGGCTTCGCCTCCCTTAAACTCTCCTTATTCCACCCCGCCTCCGAGGGGTGTTTAAGAGGGGCGCAGCCCCTCTTTTTTGGTTCTTCCCCTTCCCCTCTGGGGAAGGGGACTAAGGGGATAGGGCCACCACTACCAAGTAGCTTCGGCCCGTGATGCCCACGTATGTCAGGGCCTGTTCCTCGTATCCTCTGGACTACGTATTGTTGTGCCGACCTCTTTTCCCTCGATTGCCTTGAGCAGAGCGTGGGGTGTTTTACCGCCAATGATTGAGGCGGTCCGACTTCGGGAAAGAGCCCTCAGGCAAGCTCGAAGTTTGGGAATCATCCCCCCAGAAGCTACGCCCGAGGATAGCAATTCCTCAGCTTCAGCAGGGGAGAGGTGGCGGATTAGATTATCCTGTTTATCATGAATACCATCAACATCGGTGAGGAAGATAAGCTGTTCGGCGGCGATTGCCGCGGCAATTTCACCAGCGACAGTATCACCATTAACATTTAGTATCTGCGGTTCACCATCTGACCTGCCAGACGAGTGAATGCTAAGAGGAGCGATTACGGGAATAAAACCTGAATTCAGCAGAGTATTAAGGATACCGATATTTACCTTCGTGACCGTGCCTACGAAACCCATTTCTTTTTCTCTGAGTTTGCCTTCAAGCAGGGCGCCATCGACGCCGCTGATGCCGACAGCCTTACCTTCGCGGCTATTTAACAGGGTTACTATTTCCTTATTAGCCAGACCGGCCAGCACGGAAATAACTACTTCCAGGGTTGGTCTATCAGTCACCCTTTCACCACGGACGAAATGAGTGGTAATGGCTTGCTTCGTAAGCCATTCGGTTATCATTTTACCCCCTCCGTGCACGATAACCATTGGTATACCGCGTCGCTGAAGCTCCACGATATCTTCAACGTCGCCAACATCCAGGACGCTGGGTTCGTGTTTGCCGAAGGTGCTGCCGCCTATCTTGACGACAATAATTCCGCTCAATTTTTTATCCACATCTCTTCCTGCAAAAACCACGCTCAGGTGGTGTATTGACTGTTTATGATAACGTATTCCTCGGTCAGGTCACAGCCCCAGGCCGTGGCCGAGGCGGTGCCCAGGTTGAGGTCCAGTGTAACCGGCACCTCATCTCTTTCCAGCGCCCGTACAACACGTGGCTCATCGTATGATTGCGGGATGCCACACTTCAGTACAAGGATATCCCCGATGTAAAGGTCGAGGCTGGCCTCTTTGACTTCGGCCCCGCTCCGCCCCAGTGCCGCCACCACCCGACCCCAGTTGGGGTCGCGACCATAGACCGCTGCCTTCCACAGGGGTGAGCTTACGATTGTCCGTGCTGCCAGAGCGGCGTCGGTCTTGCTTACTGCCCCATTGACAGTGACCTCAAGCAGCTTGGTTGCCCCCTCGCCGTCGCGTGCCACTGCTTTTGCCAGGTGGATGCAGACACAGTCGAGGGCCTGCTGGAAAAGCTCTGCCGACTGGCTTCCCGACG
This sequence comes from uncultured Dehalococcoidales bacterium, assembly GCA_964611805.1. Classification (GTDB taxonomy): domain Bacteria; phylum Chloroflexota; class Dehalococcoidia; order Dehalococcoidales; family Fen-1064; genus W589. The sequence continues at coordinate 35,320 of CAZTBG010000013.1, forward strand.
AGATTGGCGGGTTTCCCGCCATCCCGTTGGCCAGCAGCAGCAGGGTGTCACTGGGGCTGGTATCGCCGTCGATTGAGACCATGTTAAATGAGACATCGGCTGACTGGCGCAACGCTTCCTGAAGGAAGTCGGGCTCTACGGCGGCATCGGTTGTCAGAAAGCAGAGCAGAGTTGCCAGGTTCGGGTGAATCATCCCCGAGCCTTTGGCCACCCCACCGATGGTGAACCGTAGCCCTTCGGCGGAGACGGCTACGGCTGTCTCCTTGGGAACAGTGTCCGTGGTCATCATCGCCCAGGCAAGGTCATGGCCACCGTTGTCGGATAGACTGATTTGATTGAGGCCATCTTTTATTCGCTCCATCGGCAGTCGTTGGCCGATAACGCCGGTACTGGCTACCAGGACTTCCTCGGCGTCTACGCCGAGCGCTTTGGCTGCCAGTGTTGCCATCTCAGCAGCATCGGCCAGACCCTGCTTACCCGTGCTGGCATTGGCACAGCCGCTATTGACGACGACGGCTACTGTCCGCCCTTTCTTTAATCGCTCCTGGCACAGTACCACCGGAGCGGACTTAATCCGGTTGGTGGTGAACAGGCCGGCAGTCACGCACGGGTCCTGCGAGAACAGGATACCGAGGTCCAGCTTATCACCGCTGCCTTGCTTAATTTCGGCAGCGGTAGCACCGGCGTGAAACCCCTGCGGAGTGGTCACCGTGCCGTCGCTTATGGTGTCGATTTTGGTTTCCATAACAGGTCTAACTATAGCATACTGGTTGTAGCTAGGCAATGAAAGGTAGAGTGAGCTTACTTCTTGCAATCCGTCCAGGATGCCAGTAGACTGGACTCAGATGATGAGTTAGGCGGTCTGATGCATCATACCCTTAAGCTGTACAGTCGGCACCGTGAGTCTGCTCTCCGGTTCTATATGTTCTGGGCAAGGTGGACTAGAATTCCATTGGTTGGCCGACTGGTTCGCTGGGTGGCCAATACCTGGGGTCGCAATCTGGAGGGGGCCTATGTGCTGACTACCGATGAAGCCGGTGAGATAGTGGACGCCTGTGAGAGGCTGGCAGTCGGGCCGTGCAGCTGTCGTAAGCTGTACCATAACTGCGATAATCCGGTAGATGTGGAGATAATGCTGAGTCTCAACGGCAATGTCTTTGTCGAGGAGCGTCCGGACGATTACCGTGAGATAAGTAAACAAGAGGCTAAAGAGATATTGCGTGAGTGTCATGAACGTGGCCTGATTCACAGTATCGTGAAGTGCCGCGATGACTTTTACGCAATATGTAACTGCTGTACCTGCTGTTGTGTGCCGCTGCGACTCCACAACCAGTACGGCATCGGCAGTGCTCTCACCAGAAAAGACGATATTGTGCAGGTCTTTCGGGAGCACCAGCACGTAGTTTGACAGGGCAGAGGTTGTATCCTATTATTTCGGGTGCTGGTTGCTGTGGTTAATACGAGAGAGGAGGGGGAAATGGCGCTGACAGCTAATTCAACAATCGGGGAAGTCCTGAAATCACGACCCGACGCCAAGGACATTATTTCAAAGCATGCCGGGCAGGCAGTGGACGAGTCCATGCTGGCGATGGCGATGGGCATGACTATCAAGCAGGTGGCCGGTTTCGTCAACTGGGGCCCGGACAAGATAGAGGCCATCCTGAAGGACCTCAACGAGGGCTAGACTTCTTCCTGCTGCTTTTGAAAAACATAATATATAGTAGGTGGGCTTTGCTGCCTACCTGGTATCTCATCACCCCTGTATTGTAAACCTTGTCTCTATTTAGTGGTGCTGGCCCCATCCCCTGTATCCCCTGGAAAAATCCATCCCCCTGTCCCCCTTCCTTTACCAAAGGAAGGGGGAAGAAAAAGTAAGAGGGGCTGCGCCCCTCTCCGACTCCCCTTCTCGTTACGTGCGAAAGTTATTTGTCCAATAAATCACCCTGCAGACCATAGCTTACACCAGCCCATAAGGTGTAAATGACCCCTGCTGGAAGTCTGCCTCCCCACCGTTTGGGGGTGCTCGAGGGGTGTAACCCCTCGAAACGGGGGATTCCAAGGGGGTGTCCCCCTTGGAGACAGATTGCCGTGTCGCCCCTTGCAATGACAGGTGTAAGGATGGTATGCCCTTTGATTGTTTGACATAAGGTGGTAGAATATACGGAAGAGATATGAAACGTCTAGCCCGGAATCTAAGAGATAATAGTATTGAAGCCTTCGTTCTTGCACTAGAGACTATAAATCGTCCTTCAGTGCGTTACAGAATGGAAGCGTTTTGCTTTCTTTTCTGTAATTCTTGGGAACTGCTTATGAAGGCGAAATTGCTGAATGATGGTAATAAGATTTTCTATAGGAAGGGGCGCAAAAAACCTCGCAGGAGCCTTTCTTTGGATGACTGCCTCAACCGTATTTTTACTGCTGCAGATGACCCCATAAAACTAAACATTAAGACCATACATGACCTTAGGAATAATGCAACTCATTTGATAATTCCGTTTGTACCCCCTGATATTATGGGTTTATTTCAAGCGGGTGTGCTGAATTATCCGTGGGTACTACAAGAATGGTTTGGGATAAGTCTTTCTGATCGTGTCCCGTTGGGTATGATGTCTTTGGTCTATGACTTCAATCCAGAACAGCACTCGCTAGAACATGCAAAAATGAAACGTCGGCTTTCTGCAGAAGTGGTACGTTGGCTTACGGAGTTTCAGCAGGGAGTTCGGAATCAAGCCCAGTCTCTAGGTGCAAGTTCGCAGCGTTTTTATATTCCTATTGATTTACGTCTTGCGATTGTTAGGAATCCAAGAAAGGCAGACATCGTGCTGAGTTCAGGCACAGCAGGACAAGAGACTTTAGTAGTTGAGGTTCCGAAAGACCCAGATCAGACACACCCCTATCGGAGGAAGGAAGTACTGAAGATAGTAAACGAGCGATTAGGTAGTACGCAGATAGCTAATCCGTTTGATATTCGATGCGTAAGAAAGGTATATCGCATAGAGAGCAAGCCAGAATTTTTCTATAAGGCTAAGTATTCACCCCCGAAATATAGTCCCCAATTCGTTGAATGGCTAATAGGCCTGGCTAGTAAGACTCCAGATTTCTTTACTCGAACAAGACTCAAAGCTAACATCAAGACCAAACATCGCAAGAAAAAACACTAATATCTTGTCTTAAGTTTGTTTGGCACGTCTAAGTGTTACCCCTGTCCCTTCCCTTCTTTATACCTCAAATCTAAGAAGTCTCCCCCTTACTCTCTGGGCTTTATCTCAACCAGCTCGATGAGCACATTATCGGGGGCCCAGAAGAAGGCTATCTTCATGCGCGTCCCCAGTTCCGTAATCTCACCCCGGAACTTTACTCCCTTTCCCTTCAGATTGGACACGGTCGTTTCCAGGTCAT
>CAZTBG010000014.1:0-37976 GCA_964611805.1 uncultured Dehalococcoidales bacterium
CGGGATGACGACATGGACGCAAAAATGAAAAAGTTGCACCCTACTCATGCCTAGTTTGAAGTATGCATTCCGTACCATTGCGCAACCATTATGCAGGATATATCTTCTGCATCAGCAGCACGTCCAGCCTACGACCGAACTTCTCCCCTACTTCCCTCATGACACCCACGTGCTCAAAACCTAACGACTCATGAAGACGGATGCTTACTGTATTACCGGTGGTTATCCTTGACAGCATCGTATGGAGGCCCACCCTCTCCCCCTCCCTCATTATGTCTTCCAGGAGTCTCCTGCCGGCACCCTTACCCTGGAACTCCTCCTTTATGTAAAGAGAAATCTCGGCGGTACCGGCATAGGCAGAACGCGACGACCACTCGCTAAGGGACGCCCAGCCAACAACTGTACCGTCCACTTCAGCTACAAGGACGGGGTGCATCCGGTCGTGACCGGTAAACCAGACTCTCTGTTCATCCTCGGTCTTAGGTTCCAGGTCAAAGGTGGCGTCGGTTGTCAGGACAGCCTCATTATAAATATCCGTAATTGCCTTGAGGTCTCCATTCGTGGCAGCTCTCGTGCTAAATTTCATCTCACACCGTCTCAGATATTCGGAATATGTTGCTCAAATTGTAACACAATTGTAACAATACACTCGACTTTCACGAGGCACTTGCTCCGCCCTACGCCTGCATATTCAGCGTAAATAGGGGTAAAAGCTTTACGTACGCATGGTATTTGGGCTATAATAAACTTAGACAGAGCAACGGAAGATACAGTATGTTCTGTATGGTAGTAGTGCTCTGTTTTATTGTGTGCAAGGCTCACTTCTGAGTGCATCTGATAAATATGGCGGAAGCACAGTCCATTCTCAGGGCGTTGCACGGCTGGTGCGTGTTAGTATAAAATAGGTGCGGATATTGGCCAGGAGGTTCTGCTGTGGCTGAAAGAACTGGAAAGAGCGGAGGCCAAACCAAGCCTGGTGTTCTCGTAGTTGGCGCTGGTATTGCTGGTATGCAGGCTGCCCTGGAGGTAGCCGATGCCGAACACCAGGTCTATCTGGTAGAGAAGTCGCCAACGGTAGGCGGGCGCATGCTGCAACTTGACAAGACCTTCCCGACACTCGACTGCGCCTCCTGCATCGGCACACCAAAGATGAGCCAGGTAGGCTCTCATAAGTACATTAACCTGATGACCTACAGTGAGGTGGAGGAGATTTCCGGACAGGCCGGCGATTTCAAGGTCAAAATCCGGAAGAAGGCCCGTTTCGTAGACGAGCATAAATGCACTGGTTGCGGTGTCTGCCAGGAAAAATGTCCCTGGAGGACAGACAGCGAGTGGAATGTCGGGCTAAGCAAGAGGAAGGCGATATACACACCGTTTCCCCAGGCCGTACCCAATATTCCCGTAATCGATAAGAATGTCTGCGCCTATATTCAGACGGGTAAATGCCGGGCCTGCGAGAAGTTCTGCCCTGCGGGGGCCATCGACTTCAACCAGACCGATAAGATTATCGAAGTAGAGGTAGGGGCTATTATCGTTACCACCGGTTTCGATGTCCTCGACCCCACCCCCATGACCCAGTACGGCTACGGAAAGTTCGAAAACGTATTCACCAGCCTCGAAATGGAGCGGATAATAAGCTCCACCGGCCCCACCGAGGGCCATGTACTGCTGAAGGATGGCTCAACCCCCAAGAGCGTTGCTATCATCAACTGCGTTGGCAGTCGTGACGAGAACTACCACGAATACTGCTCGCGGGTATGCTGCATGTACGGTCTCAAGCATGCCCACCTGATAAACGAAAAGACGGGTGCTACCGTCTATCAGATGTACATCGACATGCGTTGTTTCGGCAAGGGCTACGAGGAATTCTACAAGCGCATCTCAGAAGAGGGTGTCAACTTCATCCGCGGCAAGGTTGCTCAGGTCACCGATATCGCCCAGGATGACGAGGAGAAGGGCAAACTGGTCGTGGTCTGCGAAGATACCCTGCTCGGACAGATAATACGTGTGCCGGTGGACATGGTGATCCTCAGCGTCGCTATCGAACCACGTGCCGACGCCAGCGCAGTCGCCAAGCTCTTCGGGCTGAAACAGGACAAGGACGGCTTTTTCGAGGAGCGGCACTATAAGCTCGACATCATGGGAACCCTTAATGACGGAATCTTCATGGCCGGATGCTGCCAGGGTCCGAAGGACATTCCGGATACAGTATCACAGGCAATAGGGGCCGCCGCTAAAGCCCTTGCTCTGGTTGCCAGAGGTGAAGTCGGCACCAAAGCTGAAGCCGAAGCTGTTGCAGTTGGAGGAAACTGAGGAAAGCGGGTACCGAACAGTAGTATGGAGAAAAGAGTTGGCGTATATATATGTCATTGTGGTACAAACATTGCCGGTTATCTCGATGTTGAGAAAGTAACCGAGTACGCCCAGAGCCTTGATTCAGTAGTCATCGCGCGTAATTACACCTTTATGTGTTCCGACCCGGGGCAGGACATGATAAAAGAGGATATCCGCGAGCTTAACCTTAACCGGGTCCTGGTATGTTCCTGCTCCCCCACTTTGCATCTCCGCACCTTCCGTGAGGCCTGCCAGGCTGCTGGGCTGAACCCGCATCTGTGCGAAATGGCCACTATCCGTGAGTACTGCTCGTGGGTGCACAGCCATGACCGACAAGCCGCCACTGAGAAAGCGATGGCGATGGTAGCCGCCGGGGTGAGACGCGTTCTTTACCGTGACCCGCTGGTGACCAAGTATGCCCCGGTCAATCCAAACACCCTCATTGTCGGTGCTGGCGTTGCCGGAATACAGACCGCCCTTGAAATCGCTAATTCCGAACATAAGGTCTACCTGGTGGAGAGAGAACCCAGCATCGGCGGACGCATGGCCCAGTTGGGCAAGACTTTCCCCTATTTGGAATCGGCCATTGATATTCTTACCCCCAGGATGGAGCAGGTGGCTGCTAATGAATATATCGAATTGCTGACCAATAGTGAGGTGACCGACCTATCTGGCTATATCGGGAACTTCAAGGCCACAATTACTAAAAAAGCACGTAGTATTGACACATCTAAGTGCGATGGCTGCGGTGCCTGCTGGGAGAAATGTCCCGTAGAGGTGGACAGCGAGTTCGACCGCGGACTGAGCAAGCGCAAAGCAATCTACCGACCTTTCCCCGAAGCAGTACCAAACGTACCGGTGGTTGACCGCGAGCACTGCACCCACTTCCTGAATGGCGATTGTAATATCTGTCAGGAAGCGTGTCCCGCCAAGGCGATTGATTTTGAGCAGGAAGACGAAGAACTGGAGGTTGAGGCTGGCGCCGTCATCGTCTCCACCGGCTACGATATCTTCGACCCGACTCCAATGACCCAGTATGGTTATGGCAAATTCGATAACGTCATTACCAGTTTTGAGTTCGAGAGGATGGTCAGCGCCAATGGGCCTACCGGCGGCAATATCATCCTCAAAGACGGCTCTACCCCCAAGAGTGTGGCCATTATCCACTGTGTCGGTAGCCGTGACGAAAACTATCAGGAGTACTGCTCGCGGGTATGTTGTATGTACAGTCTCAAGTACGCCCGTCTCCTCAAGGAAAAGCTGGATGCCGATGTCTACCAGATGTACATTGACATGCGCTGTTTCGGCAAGGGCCATGAGGAGTTTTACAAAGAGACGTCAGATACCGGCGTCAACTTTATCCGGGGCAAGGTTGCCCAGGTTACCGATATTGCCCAGACCGATGAGGAAAAGGGCAAGCTGATAGTGGTAGGTGAAGACACCCTGCTGGGGACGCTGATACGAGTACCGGTAGATATGGTCATTCTCAGTGTAGCTATGAAACCACGCGCCGACACAGATAAACTGTCGCGGGTATTCCTGCTTGGCTGCAGCCGCGATGGCTTTTTCCTCGAAAGACATCCCAAGCTTGACCCCGTGGGCACAATGCTGGACGGTATCTTTGCCGTCGGCTGTTGCCAGGGACCCAAGGACATCTCGGACACAGTAGCGCAGGCTACCGGAGCGGCTGCCCGGGCTATAGAATTGATATCTAAAGGCCGGGTAGAGATGGAGGCGGCTACCGCCTCGGTTGACGAGGAAGTATGCAGTGGCTGCGGTTACTGCGAAGCCATCTGTGCCTACAGCGCTATCGAGGTCGACCCGAAGAAACACCTGGCCGTGGTCAACGAGGCACTCTGCAAGGGATGCGGCGCCTGCACTGTGAACTGCCCCTCCAAGGCACTGCAGCTCAAGAACTTCGGGCCGAAACAGCTAATGGATATGATTGACGAAGCAACAAAGGAGTATGCCGGTCTGGCCAGCTAGGCCAGTTTGCTGATTAGGAGCACGTAATGGCGGATAAAGTTGGTGCAGTTCTAGTCGTCGGTGCCGGGGTGGGTGGCCTCAGGGCAGCCCTGGACCTGGCAGAATCAGGCTTCCGAGCCTATTTAGTCGATAGCAGCCCGGGAATCGGCGGCACCGCTCCTCAACTGGACAAGTGGTTCCCCGACAACGGTTGTGAGTTATGTAAACTACTGCCCGTCTTCTCCCGGGACGGCTGTTCCCAGTTCTGCCTGCGCCGTGACATGGCCCACCCGAACATTGAGTTACTGCCCAATTCACGGGTGGAAAAGGTGACCGGGGAGGCCGGGAACTTCCAGGTAACCGTCAACTCAGTATCCCGCTGGGTCAAGACCGAACGCTGCACCGGCTGCGGACTCTGCGCCGAGGTATGTCCTGTTGAGGTGCCCGACGAGTATAACGACGGACTGCAAATGCGCAAGGCGATATATGTCCGCAGTCCCCAGGCAATACCGAACTTCTACTGTATCGACCGCGAGAGCTGCACCAGGTGTGGCAAGTGCGTCGAAGTGTGCCCCACCAATGCTATCGACCTTGATTTGCCGGATGAGTCCCGCGAAGTAAGTGTCGGGGCAATCATCGTTTCCTCCGGCTTCCAGGAGTTCGATGCTGCCGCGATGGGCCAGTACGGCTTTGGCCGCTATGCTAACGTCCTTAACAATCTGCAGGTAGAACGGCTGCTTGCCTCCGGCGGCAGGACGGCGGGCGAACTGCTCCGCCCCTCCGACGGAAAGATGCCGAAGAAGGTTGCCTTTTTGCAGTGTGTCGGTTCCAGGGATGCCGAGCGGAACTACTGCTCCACTGCTTGCTGCATGTATGCATTGAAAGAGGCGATACTGATAAAGGAGAAATACCCGGATACCGAAGTCACCATCTTCTACATGGATATACGTGCCTTCGGCAAGGGCTACCACCGCTACTACCAGCAAGCCCAGGAGCTGGGAGTTAAATTTGTCCATTCCCGCGTGTCTGTTATCAGGGAGAATCCCAAGACGAAAGACCTTTTACTGCTGGCCCGCGCCGAGGATGGGACTGATATCCGCAGTGAATATGACCTGGTGGTCCTGGCGGCTGCCCAGTGTCCCTCGGCCCGCACCGCCGAGCTGAGTCAGGTACTGGGGGTAGACGCCAACCAGTGGGGCTTTATTCAGAGCCAGGGCTGGTGGCAGACTCGAACGAGCAAGGAAGGCATCTATGTCTGTGGCTCGGCGGCTGCTCCGGCAGATATTGCCGATTCGGTAATGCAGGCCGGCGCTGCTGCCTGCGAGGCGGCGACTCTCCTCGCTTCAGCACGAGGCCAGCTCGTTGAATCGGAGGCCGAGTCTGTAAAGCCGCCCTCCAGCGATGAGGAAGCCAAGATAGCTGTCATCATCTGCCAGTGCGGTGAGGAAATCACTGCGGCGGTCGATACCGCCCAGGTGGCCGAATTTGCCCGCACCCTGCCTGGCGTCACCAGCGTTGAAGAAGTCGCCTTCCTCTGCCTGCCGGAAACGCTGGAAGAGGTCAAGAAGAGTGTAAAAAAATCGGGGGCTAACCGTGTTATCTTTGCTGCCTGTGCCCCTTACCACTACCACAGACTGCTCAGTGAAACGATGCGCGAGGCCGGTATCCACCCGTCTCTGTGGCAGCTGGTCAATTTCCGTGAGCAGCTTGCCTGGGTGCACAAAGATAACCAGGCACTGGCCACCGAGAAAGCCAAAAAGATACTGGCAATGACGGTAGACAAGATGCGAAACCAGGTACCTCTTACCGTCACCCCGATGTCGGTCGAGCAACAGGCACTGGTTATCGGGGCCGGCGTCTCCGGAATGGTCGCCGCCCTGTCCCTCACCGAACAGGGATTCGAGACCCACCTGGTGGAGAAAGCAGCCGAACCCGGTGGACACGGCGGCAGTGTGCACTATAGTCTGGGTAACGAGGACCCACAGGCCTTCCTTAATGACCTCCGTGAAAAGGTAACGTCCAACTCCAGCATACACTTTTATCCAGAGACGGAGGTGGTTGAGGTAACCGGTCACTCCGGCAATTTCAGCAGTGTACTCAAGGTGGCTGATAACACGACCACTGAAATAAAGCACGGCGCCATAGTCGTTGCCACCGGTGGCGAGGACTACGTGTCCACCGAGTACCAGTACGGCCAGAGTGATAAAATCATCACGCAGAAAGAGCTACAGCAGCTTCTTACCGAAGATAAGCTCGGGAAACCGGCCACGGTGGTGATGATTCAGTGTGTCGGTTCCAGGGACGAGGAACACCCTTACTGCAACCGCACCTGCTGCTCGGATGCCATTGTTAATGCCCTGAAGATTAAAGAGCAGAACCCGGAGACGGAAGTCTACGTCCTTAATCGGGATATCATGACCTACGCCTTCCGGGAACTATTTTACTTGAAGGCCAGAGAGGCCGGTGTCCTTTTCATCCGCTTCAACCAGGAAAACCCACCCGAGGTAAACGCCACGGACAAGGCAATCACTGTCCGGGTCGACGACCCGGTCCTTCCCGGAAAGCTGGAAATCGATGCCGACCTGTTGGTACTGAGCACCGGTATTGTCCCCAGGGACAATCAGGCGCTGGCGGAGATGCTCTCTCTGGACCTGAATGAGGACGGTTTCTTCCGGGAGGTGGATACCAAGTTCCGCCCAGTCGATACCGTAATCGATGGCATCTTCATCTGCGGACGGGCCAATGCCCCGAGGAACCTCGATGAGGAAGTGGTCCAGGCCCAGGCAGCTGCACAGCGGGCAGTAAATATTCTCTCACGAAAGGAACTGCAATCAGGCCGGATTGTCTCTGAGGTCGATGCCCGGCGCTGCAGCGGGTGTGGACTCTGCATCACCACCTGTCCGTTCAATGCCAGGTGGATGGACGAAGAGAGAAATATAGCGGTGGTTGAAGAGGCGCTATGCCAGGCCTGCGGTGTCTGTGTCGCCACCTGCCCCAACAGCGCCGCCAAACTGAGAGGCTACCGGGATAAGCAGATACTCTCCATGATTGAGGCTGTCCTGTAGGACACAAGGAGTTAGATAGATGGCTGAAGGCAATAATGGATTTGAGCCCAAGATAATAGGTTTCCTGTGCAACTGGTGCACCGCATCGGCGGCCGACCTGGCAGGGACGACCAGGGCACAGTACCCGCCCAACCTGCATCCGGTACGCGTCATGTGCAGCGGCACTGTTGACCCCGTCTATATAATTAAGTCGCTGCTTTCTGGTGCCGATGCCGTGATGGTGGGTGGGTGTCACCCCGGTGACTGCCACTATGTATCCGGCAATTACAAGGCAAGAAGAAGAATGGCCATGCTACAGAACATCTTTGAGTCTCTGGGGCTGGACGCAGACCGCATCCACACAAGATGGATAAGTGCCAGCGAGGGGCCGGAATTCGCCGCAGCGGTCAGAGAAATCACCGAGGAGACAAGGAAGCAGGGCCCGAATCCCTTGTCGGCTGACTGGGCTTTGTAGGAGGCAATAATGGCAAAGAGTGCTACCCTGACCGTTAAGGACGGACAAATACGCGGAAGCATCAATGCTCTGCTAAAAGACCTGCTCGATAAGCAGGTCGTAGAAGCAATTCTGGTGCCTCTGGTGCACCCGGCAGGAAACAATGTGGTGCAGAGTCTGGTCACCAACCCTGAGTACCTTGAGCAGGCCGATGTCTTCGCCCCGGTGATGCCGGTCAACGCCGGCCGCATTATCCAGGCAATGACACGGCTGACACCGGCCAATAAGAAGACAGCCGTGGTGATGAGGCCCTGCGAGTTGAGGGCGCTTGTTGAACTGGTAAAGCTGCGACAGGCCCGGCTCGATAACCTCTACCTTATCGGAATCGACTGCCCCGGGGCCTATTCAGTGAGTGACTACCCGAAATTTGCTGCCGAGAAGACCTCAGACGACTTTGTGAAAGCCGCCTGGAATGGGAAAGAGGACCCGATGCTCCGGGCAGGCTGCCAGGTATGTGAGTACCCCGTGCCTTTAATGACCGACCTTACTATCGGGCTGGTCGGGCAGGACCTCAGTAAAGAGCTTATTCTCATAGCCAGCACGGAGAAGGGAGAGGAACTGCTGGAAGGACTCGGCCTCGCTGCCGAGGACAAGAGTGATGCCGCTACCAAGCGGGAGACAGCGGTCACCAAACTCCTCGACAAGATGAAGGGAATACGGGAGAAATTCTTCGAGCAGACCAAAGAAGAGATTGGCGGTGTCGATAAACTGGCCGCCGTCCTTGGCCCGTGCATCAAGTGCCAGAACTGCCGCGTGGCCTGCCCCGTCTGCTATTGCCGGGAGTGCTTCTTTGTTTCACCCACCTTTGAACTGGAGGCGGAAAAATATCTCGGAGCGGCGGAAAAGAAGGGCGCCATGCGTATGCCCACCGACACCCTCCTCTTCCACCTCACCAGAATGACACACATGGCCGCCTCATGCGTCGGCTGTGGTGCCTGTGAAGAGGCCTGCCCCAACGATATCCCGTTGCTCAAGATATTTCAATTGACCGGTACCAATGTGCAGAAGCTCTTTGATTATATTCCGGGGCGCAGTCTGGAGGACGAGCTACCTCCGACCGCCTTCAAGGAAGAAGAGCTTGAGTGGATAGGAGAAAAATGACGGTTCGTCTCATTAGTGAACGAGGAACAGAAAGCGCCGACCCGGCCTTCACCCGGGAAGTACTAGGCGATGGCGCTGCCCACCTGGAACGCTGCTACCAGTGCCAGGCATGCAGCTCCGGTTGCCCGTTTGCCTATATCTTTGACTATGCTCCGCACCAGTTATTGAGGATGGTACAGCTCGGGCTTAAGGACCGGGTGCTGGAAAGCAAGACCTACTGGCTGTGCGCCAGCTGTGAGACCTGCGCCACCCGTTGCCCAAACGACATCGAAATCGTGCAGATAATGGACAGGCTGAGGCACATTGCCTTCCGGGAAGGGTATACCAACCAGACTCCCTTGCCCCTATTCCACCGCACTTTCCTGGGTGGCGTCAAGAGCTACGGCAAGGTGTTCGAACTTATGCTCATCCTCCGCTATATGCTCACCAGCCGTGATATCTTCAAGCTCAGCGAGCTACCTAATAATATGAAGATGGGTTTCAACATGTTTTCAAGGGGCAAGCTGGCCATTATGCCGGACAAGATAAAGGGAAGGGCAAACATCAAGCGCATCTTCCAGCAGACGGAGAGTAAGAATGGCTGAGAGCAAGACACTGAAGTACGGCTACTATCCGGGTTGTTCACTTGAGGCCACGGCCAAGGAATATAACGAGTCGGTACGGGCATCGGCCAAACTGCTGGATGTGGAGCTTATAGAACTGGACGACTGGAACTGCTGCGGTGCTTCTTCGGGACACTGCACCGACCCCGAACTTTCCCTGGCCCTGCCTGCCAGAAATCTGGCCATCGCCGAGAAGCTGGGGTACGACCTGGCCCTGTCCTGTGCCGCCTGCTTCCTCCGCTTCAAACAGACCAACCATGACCTCCGTGCCAATGACGAATTACGCCAGAGGATAGAGCAGATTATCGATGCGCCCTATCAGGCAAAGATAGAGGCAAAACACGTTCTGGACATATTCGCTCGTGAGGTTGGGCTTGAAAAAATCCAGGAGCGGGTAAAGAAACCGCTCAAAGGACTGAAGCTGGCCGCTTATTATGGATGTTATCTGGTACGCCCCCCCAAGGTCACTCAGCTCGATGACCCCGAAAACCCGATGATAATGGACAACCTGCTCACTGCTATCGGCGCGGAGCCTGTGGACTGGAGCCATAAAGTGGAGTGCTGCGGCGGGGGCCTGTTGCTCGCCCGGACCGACGTTGTTGTCAAGCTCTGTAACGACATCTGTCAGGCAGCCCTTGATGCCGGAGCAGTAGCTCTGGTAACCGCCTGTCCGCTCTGCCAGGCAAACCTTGAACTTCGACAGACTATAGGCGTGCCCGCCTTCTACTTCAGTGAGCTGCTAGCACTGGCCCTTGGAGCCAGTGAAAAAGAGTTCAAGTCCTGGATGAAACGCCATATCCAGAACCCGGTACCGGCCTTGAAGGCACAGAATTTAATCTAGCATTAGATATAAGGGGGAAGACCCAAGATGGAAGCAGTAGCACCCTTTCAGGACGCAATAGACATCATCAAGGAAGAGGGCGGTGAAATCGCCAAGATGTGCTACCAGTGCGGTCTCTGCACCGGCACCTGCCCCTGGAACCTGGTCAGGGGTTTCCTGGTACGCAAGGCGATGCATCAGGCGCAGTTGGGTCTACCCGACTTTGAAGATGAGGACATGTGGCTATGCGTCACCTGCAACGCCTGTGTAGTCCGCTGTCCACGTGGCGTCAAGATTATTGACGTCTGGCGGTCTTTCCGCCGGGCAATTACCGAGATGGGTATTGGCGGTGTCCCTGACTCACTCCGTATCACGGAAAAGAATGTCTCCAGCGTGGGTAACCCGCAGGGCGAGGACCGGGAAAAGCGCAGTGAGTGGGCTAAGGGACTCGACCTTAAGACTCATACCAAGGGCACCGACGTACTTTACATGGCCTGCTGCTATAACTCCTATGACCCTCAGCTTACTCCGGTCGCCAAAGCCACCGTTGAGGTTCTGAAGAAGGCCAAGGTGGACTTCGGCATACTCGGCAACGAGATGTCCTGCTGCGGTGAGAGTATACGCAAGGCAGGCGCTGAGAGCGTTTTCCAGAGCCTGGCCCAGAGCAACATCGCCCTGTTCAACGAGGCTGGTGTCACCAAGATAATCACCGCCTCCCCCCACTGCTTCCACACCTTTAAGAATGAGTACCCCGAGCTGGGAGGCAAGTATGAGGTGATGCACCTGACCCAGTTCCTCGCCCAGCTAATCAAGGACGGCAAACTGGAGTTTAAAAAGGAAATCAAGAAGACAATCACCTACCACGATTCCTGCTACCTGGGACGCCATAATGACGTCTACGATGAGCCGAGAGAGGTCCTCCAGGCCATCCCCGGTGTGAAGCTGGTGGAGATGGCCAATCACCATGAGAACAGCCTCTGCTGCGGCGGCGGCGGCGGGCGCATCTGGGAGGAGACCAAGAAGGGCGAACGCTTCTCCGATATCCGTCTGGAGCAGGCGCTGGACGCCGGGGCCGATATCCTGGCGGCGGTCTGCCCCTACTGTCTGGCCAACTTCAAGGACAGCGCCACCACCATGAACAAGGAAGAAGAAATCGAGGTCAAGGACATCGTCGAGCTTGTCCTCGAAGCACTGTAAATCCTCCAGCAAAGGTCAGCCTCAATACACCCACCGTTGAAAGGGGAGCGAGCATGGCCAAGAAACTCTATCGCAGCCGTAAGGACCGGAAGATATGGGGAATCTGCGGTGGCCTGGCCGAGTACTTCGACGTTGACCCCGTCATTGTCAGGGTAATTTTCGTAGCATCTATATTTTGCGGGACCCTGGGGATATGGGTCTATCTCGTTATGAGGTTCATGGTCCCCGAAGAAAGCTAGGGACACCGCCGGGCTGGGACTGGACGCACTGCAAATCCCCTCAAATTTAATCCGTTTTGCTAATAAAGGAGGCCGGTTGGCCTCCTTTTTATTCTATTCTGTCACGTTTAGCGATATTATGTCGTGCACATAGAAGCTGTATGTTCTCTGGCACCAAAGAGGAACCGCCTTTTGAAAACGGAATTATATGGTCAAAATGAAGGTTGTCTTTACTCCCACAAATGACACACCTGCCTTTATCGCGTTTCCACACTACTAACTTAACCTGTGGTGGTATTATTCTGTTATGCTCAATCGTAACCTCTTGTTTCTCAGCCTCAACAAGAGACCGCATATCCTCGATGAGTTCTAACTTGAATTTAAAGACTTTTCTTGCATTACTTATTTCTTGCCATGCGTCAACAAGTTTAAATACGCCGTTATATACCCATATACCACGATGAAGTTTCTCATACACTTTTACGAGTTCCGAATCTTGCCTACCACTCTTATACTTTTTTGCCGAATCGTAAAACAGACCATTCTGACTTAAGGTACCACTAGGATTATATTTGGGTTGATCGACAAGCTTTGGAATGGGAAACCTCTGTGTCTTAGGAGCATCATGTCCCTCGTATATTAAAATACGGCCATCTTCTTCAACTCTGTCTGAATAAGGAGCGTTAGACCTCAAGCTCATCAATATTACGCTGATATCTCCACGTAAGTGATAATTCATGCCACGTTGTAGATTGACACCTTCTTCATTACACATTTCCAAATATGAAATGACATCTCCTAGCCTAATCATCAGTGTCTCCCGATGTTAACGACTCCATCCTGCTTAGTCCAGCTTCTGGAGCAGGCGCCGGTAGAAAGGCAGGCCTGCCACGAACGGGATAATGTCATACAGGATTCTGAAGAGCAGAGCGACCAGCACGGCCTGTTCGAAGGGCGTCCCGAAAATTGCATAGACCCCGGCCATAGAGGCCTCCTGCACGCCCAGTCCGGCAGGTATCATGGCCACGTTACCGGCGGAGATACCCACACTGAAACCGGTCAGAAGTGAGCCGAGACCGAGAGAGGTGCCCAGGGCATTGAAGCAAAACCAGAGGCCCGCGACTACCATCACCCATTCAACAACGATGAGCGCCAGCGGGAGAAACAGCACTATCGGCCGGCCCCTCATCGCATCAAGACCTTCACCCATCGCCATGTCAAAGGCGGCCAGGAAAGACGTGATATTTCGCTTGAAAAAGAAGCGCCACAACCTGTCTATTTTATTCAGTATCCACTGCCTCAGGGCGCTCTTGAACAGAAGCAGGGCAGCAATAGCCAGTCCGATAAAAAAAGCACTCGTGGACACAATCAGGATTACTTCATCGTATACGGGCAGTGTATAAGTCAGGAGCACATAGACAAGGCCTATGGGGAAAATACCGGCCAGCACAATGGCATTGAAATAGGAATGCAAGAGCGACGCAGCCATAACCTTGCCCGCCGGTGTGTCCTTCCGTTGCATCAGCAAAACACGCAGAGAATGCCCGGCAAGACCACCGAAGGCCAGTATATTGTCCAGTGTTACGGATAAAATACCAATCTTAAAAACGTCGGGCCAGTGTATTTTAATGCCCATCGTCCTGCTTATCGATACAAAGGCACCGCTCAGGCAGAAGTATGAAAGAACAATCAATAGAAACGCCATCAGTGCCAGCTTCCAGTCCGCCTTCTGACCGAGCTGCCAGGCCTTTCCCCAGTCCATTAAAACCAGCAGCACTGTCAGTAAAGCCACCGCTATAATGGCTAACAAGATAAACCTGCGAGTAAACAGCTGTCTTAGGCGCAAATCAACCTGCTTCTTGATTATTTCCTAATGGAATAAAGCAAGAGCTTATACGGGACAGCCGGTGCCCTGCCTGGTGAAAAGCTCCGCGTTGTGAAGTACATTTACAAACTTACCTGGCTAATAATAATCCCCTGAATGTACTACCGTCAATCCATTCATGCTTCCTGCAGGGAAATACTCTAGTCTGCTCCTCAACTTTAACCTGTAAACCACCACCATATTTATGTCCTTTTTCTATTGTGCTATCATTTAAGTAGGATGATGGCTATTAAAACAGTCGCAACTAACCGTAAAGCCCGCCATGATTACCACATCATGGATACCGTTGAGGCCGGGCTTGTACTCACTGGCTCGGAGATAAAGTCCATCCGAGCCGGTCGGGTCAGCCTGGGTGATGCCTACGTACGCCCCGAAAACGGGGAACTGTGGCTGCTGAACGCCCATATCGCTCGTTACGAGGCAAGCAGCTACCTCGGCCACGAGCCTACCCGGCCAAGAAAGCTCCTGCTGCATCGCAAGGAGATTACGCAACTAACAAGCACGGTAGCGGAGAAGGGCCTTACCCTGGTGCCGCTGCGACTGTATATTAAAGATAGCATCGCCAAGCTCGAGGTGGCGCTGGGCCGGGGCAAGAAGCTCTACGACAAGCGTGAAGCGATAATGCGCCGGGAGACAGAGCGGGTGCTGGAGCGCGCCGTGAAAACGAAGGTCGGTCCGAGGAGGTGACAGGCAAAGTCACGCGGACAGGAATCCATGGGGACGCGTGGTTTCGACAGGGGAAGTATGTTACAGGATTGCAGGCTGAGGTTGCCGCTACCCTCATTAAACAAGTGGCAAAACATAACTGGCAAAGAACCAGTACTAGTCGCCGCCTAATTAAATAGGCAGCACATCCACCCTGACCCCACCCTGGCGGGTCGGGAGTGGGTGACGAAAAGCCGGGGTGCCACTGCCCTAAAGTCGAGCAAGGTGGTGAAAGAGAAATCGACTGGCCTGGCTGGACCCGGTCAGCAGGGGCTAGCCGGGCGAGATTAAAGAGCTGACTAAGCCTGTAGGATATTCTGGGCAGCTTCCTTTGGACGGGGAGTTCGACTCTCCCCCGTCTCCACCAGAAACACAATCGAGCCTCTCGGTACTGAGACCGGAGGCTCGTTTACTATGCGAATCTCGTACCCTTCACACGAAGCTGCCGTCGATAGCTGTTCGGATAGTCCTTTTGGTTCACTATTTATGTACCTATAAATCTTATTATTGGAACCAAATAATGCAAAAATGGATTATCCCGAGGATTACGTAAGAAATCTAGCATAATATCAGTAATTAGGAGTTATTATGAACAAACAGAGAATTGGCGTCCTCACCGGTGGTGGAGACTGTGCCGGACTAAGCCCCGCCATCAAGTGGGTGGTAAAAACAGCCCTCGATGAAGGTCTCCAGTGGGAAAGGGGTGTCAAA
Source organism: uncultured Dehalococcoidales bacterium (assembly GCA_964611805.1). Classification (GTDB taxonomy): domain Bacteria; phylum Chloroflexota; class Dehalococcoidia; order Dehalococcoidales; family Fen-1064; genus W589. Next base: position 15,097 of record CAZTBG010000014.1, read on the forward strand.
TACGAAGTACTAGGAATCCACGACGGATGGAAAGGGCTGGTCCGAGCCGACCCTGATAACGTGGCTTCTGACGGATATCTCGAGCCTCTGGATGAAAAAACGGTAAGAACCTGGGACAGATACGGCGGTACCTTCCTCGGGACTTCAAGGACAAACCCCTATGACCCCAACAACGACCGTTCAGAATTAGTGCTTAACAATATAAAGAGACTGGGCCTGAAAGCAGTGATAGCCATCGGCGGTGAGGATACACTGGGTGTCGCCTACAAACTATCCAGAGACGGAGCGAACGTTGTCGGCATACCGAAGACCATTGATAAAGACCTTCCAGAAACTGATTATACACTTGGGTTTGAGACTGCTCTGAACGTTATCGTTGAAGAAGTCGATAGACTTAGGACTACCGCCGGCTCTCATAAACGGACATTCGTCGTAGAGACAATGGGTAGACATGCAGGCTGGCTAGCCTTAGAAGGGGGAGAGTCCAGCGGGGCATATATTATTCTCATCCCGGAGTACGATTTCTCCACTGAAAAGGTATGTGAACTGGTTTTAGAGGCGAGAAAATCGGGGGCGAGGTATGACATTATTCTGGTAGCGGAGGGCGCTAGACCGTCGGGAGGTACGGAGTTCGTTAAAGAAAACGGCCTGGACAGCTTCGGCCACAAAGCCCTTGGCGGTATCGGGGAATTCCTCGCCAATCAGATATCAGATACCACCGGCCTTGAATGTCGGAGTGTTGTCCTCAGTCATCTGCAGCGCGGTGGCGCTCCCTGTGCATATGACAGAAGGATGGGGCGATATTTTGGGATAGCAGCAGTTGACCTGGTAGCAACGGAGAATTTTGGAAAGATGGTCAGCTACAGGAACGGCCAGATTACAACTGTCCCCCTGTCGGCTGTCATCGGAAAACCAACTCAGGTTGATATCACGACACAGTACGATGTTGAAAGATACAATGGGAGAAGAACTATTCTCAGCAAAATGAAGACTCGAGTTGAAGCAGGGATACCAGCTACAGCCTAGTTAAAGAACCGATAGAATATGATGAAATCGATATCCTGGTCAGGGGGCTGTTTTCGGGATTAGCAGTCAAATCAGGGATGGTTCGCGCCGTAAAATCACGGAAATGGCTCTAAGCCAGAGGCTTTAGTACCCCCGGCCCCTTTTCAGTTAATTGACGCGTTGGTTTACCTGTCCACCCGATGTAATAGAGGAATATAAAAAATTTCAACCGGAGCTATTGATTTAAAAAATGAATGATTGTACCTATTGATTTTGGTGGTTTATGCCATTGGTTTTGAGATGACTTACGGCTATCATTGTGTGAGTTAGTTCTGACACGGGAATGTATCGAGAGTCTGGTGGGTCTGGCTAAACCATCGGTGGAGTCAGTCACTCCTAAAGGATGGGGAACAAATGAAGAGAACACTACTAATCGCACTCATACCCCTGACTATCCTGATGATGATTGCCTCGGGAGTGGTGTACGCGGTGGACAGGACCAACGCAGTGGAGTTCGCCGATCCAGATCTGGAAGCCCTGGTCCGGGAACAGATAGGGAAATCCGGCGGGACTATCCACAAGGCCGATGTTGAGAGCATTGAATATCTGCACATTAGTCTTACGAGTCGGGCTGACCCGGAGCTAGCCATCACGGACCTGTCGGGCCTGGAGCACTTATCAGGATTGAGGCGGCTGGATATTCTGGGCTACGATATGAGTGACATTTCACCCCATTCCAGCCTGACCGGTCGTGAAGAGTTTAATATCATTAGTTGCGGTGAGGTTCTAGACATTACCCCCCTTTCAGGTCTGTCCAATCTGGAGCGTCTTTCTTTGTCAGGGTTTGAGGTAAAGGACCTTTCACCCCTATCCAGTCTCACCGATCTGACAGATCTTCAGCTACAGGTGACTGATATCAGCGACCTTTCTCCGCTGTCCGGCCTTACCAGTCTCACCAGACTTCAGCTTCAGGGAAATGATATCAGCGACCTTTCTCTGCTCTCTGCCCTGACGAATCTGAATATACTCGAACTGTCTGAGAATGATATCAGCGACCTTTCCCCCCTGTCCCGTCTCACCAGCCTGGAATCCTTATGTTTTTGTTCCTGTAAGGTCCCCGACCTTGCCCCTGTTTCAGACCTGCCTAATCTGCAGCGTCTTATATTGTCGGAGGGGTATCCGGTGATTGATCCCTCTCCAAGCGACTACGCCGACGGCCAGAGGAAACTTGAAATTATAGGGATGGATATCAGCGACCTCTCCGGGCTCTTCGTCCTGACGAATATAAATAGGATCGATGTATCTTACAGTGACATCAGTGACCTTTCTCCCCTTTCCGGTCTCACCGGTGTTGAATTCATTATGTTCCAATCCTGTGAGGTCCCTGATCTTGCTCCTCTCTCAGACCTGCCCAGTCTTGAGTCTGTTGCCTTTTTCGATAGTACGGTAACTGACCTCTCTCCTTTAGGCAACCTTACCGATCTGAGCTATCTTTGTATATCCGACCACAGCATCCACGACACTTACACCGGCATCAGCGACTTCTCCGGCCTCTCTACTCTCACGAATCTGGATACACTCAGTATATATTCTGATGACATCAGCGACCTCTCTCCCCTGTCCGGTCTCACCGGTCTAAGCGAACTTTATCTTGGGGGAAATAGTATCAGCGATCTTTCCCCCCTGTCCGGTCTCGCCGGCCTTACGGGACTTGTTCTTAGCGGGAACAGTATCAGCGATCTTTCCCCCCTGTCCGGTCTCGCCGGCCTTACGGGACTTGTTCTTAGCGGGAACAGTATCAGCGACCTTTCCCCCCTGTCCGGTCTCACCGGTCTGACTACACTCAGCGTTACGGACAGTGAAGTCAGCGATATCTCGCCACTTTCCAGCCTTACTAACCTGGTCGGTCTTTATCTTTACCGGGATCAGATCAGTGACCTCTCTCCCCTGTCAGGCCTGGACAGTCTGTGGAACCTCAATCTTGAAGACAATGATATCAGCGATCTTGGCCCTCTACTGGAGAATGACCTTCTGCAGCAGCCGGGTGAACAGGAAATACCTGACGATATCTACTATACAGGACTAAACATCGAAGGCAATCCCCTGAGCGACACCTCCATTGAGGATTACATCCCTCAGCTTGAGGAGATGGGGGTCCTGGTCGATTACTAAACTGAAGCCAAGGTGAAATCTGCAAACGGTGTCAGGTACTTTGCCGGGGAAAATCCCACCTTAGCTTGAGTAAGGGTATTAGTAAACTGCCCAACGCTTGAGATAAGCGGATTCAAGGATGATAGCAGAATAATCCTTTGCGCCCGCCACTTCAGCCAGGTAAGTTATATTTCTCAGTCCGATCACGCAAGTTGATGAAATTAATGGTCAAGCTTATGCCACTCTTCGGTCAAGATCCCCACCACTTCGGTCGTAACGGAGACGTCGATCTTACTAATATGATGGGTGAGGAGCATCCAATTAATGCAGTTGTACGTCTCAACAAACAATCAGTCGAGATTCGAAGTCGGGCCGTTGCCTGCCATTCTAGTCAGAGTAGCGGACCGAGAAGACGCCCCGGCCTTTTCAGAATGATGGAGTTAATCCAGAAATTGCAGGGACCGAGAGATAGTTTTAGGCGTGCCTATCCTCTCCCAACCCGACATCGCGAAAAGGACTTGTTCGAAGGATTGGGATAGATTTACCCTGGCTCCTCATCAATTGACGGCAGCTCTGCTTACTTATCCATCGCCCGTTTGAGCCCACGGAGATACGAGACTTCTCCCGCGTGCTGGGAAAGATGGGTGACATTCATCAGGAGCAACATTCCAACAGTGGTAGGCGGCCGTTCGACTGGGCCCGTTTGGGGCATTTCCACTTCCCTATCGAAGGTTTCTGGTGTTGCTTTCGTCATGTAATCATAAGTCTGTTTTCGCACTGCATCAGTATATGCCTGCAGGCTCTTCAAATCAAGAACTACAAACCCTGCGACCTGTTCCTCTGTATAATGGCCTCCACTATCCTCAAGTTCCTTGTTGAGTTTCTCGTACCATTTTCCTATTTCCCAAAGCTGCGGTTTACCCTGGATTAATCTGTTTACAAAGGAATCTTCAGACCGTGCCATATGAAACAGTATCAGACCGATGGAATTTGCATCCGGCCTTGGATGCCAACTCACCTCGTCATGTGTCAAACCGCCTAAAGTCCTGTCAACCGTTCTTTTAACATTTTCTAAACCAGCCTTGATCAGTTCTTTCGATTCCATTGGATCCTCCGTTTTAATATTTGTTTCATACATGATCTGGCATGCCCCCAAAAAGGATACCACTCCTTGAGTTAGAGTTATCGGCATAATAGTCTCAGGAGTTGGCGGCTTCGGCCTTATTCTTGGTAATATGCTAACTGCTGCTGGCCCGGTCAGAACCGGGCTTGCTCACACGACCAGCCCCAGCTTTTCCAGACCGATAGCCACATCCTTGTCTTGTTCTGTCGCCCGCAGGGGGTCTTCCTTACCCTTCCAACTCTTTGACTTCAGGATGGAAATCAACCTGATATGCGGGTATGCCCAGTGAAATTCCATAGCGTTTCGCTTCGTCATACTGCTTCTTGCTTTGCCGGTCTATGTAGAAAACTTTATCCGGGAAAATGATATAGTGGTGGAAATTGTCCTTGAAATCAGCATACCACGAGCTGTTGTGGCTTTCGTCAAGTGATTTACTTATTTCTTCAGCCAGGCTTTGCGCTTCGCTTTCCTGCACTTCTACGGTGTGTATCGTCCACTGTGAAAGCCATGGGGTTTTATATGCGTCCGTGACCTCACTGACTTTTGTGGAGATAATCTTGACCTTCTTAAGGACTTCCTTGTTTTCTAGAGATTCCTCAATAATAACTCCCTGAAAATCTGCCATTGGATACCTCCCTTACTTGTCTCTACAGAGCCAGGCTTGGTCACGTGACCAATTCCCGTTGTTCCAGACCGGTGGCAACATCCTTGAGGTCCAGTGCTTCAAGTATGGCTTTCGTTTGGAGACCGGTTGCCGTATCCCAACCTCGGAGACCGTAGAACTCCCTTTTCATCTCCTCGAACCTGGCCCTGTCGAGGACTGCGCCTTTCTTGGTGAATATCTCACCATTCTCCCCGGGAGCGATACCCTGAGGATTGGTCGGGTCATCCCTCATCGGCATGGTGAAGTGGAATTCCGGCAAAGTGTCACTGCCCCTCGCCTCCCTGGCCATTATGGCTCTCTGCAGGTTCACGATACGTTCCCCGATTTTGTAGAGCGCTTCTTCGCCAATTTCCTCCCCAAGGGCTGCCGATAGGACCTTACTCTCCAGACTGGGGTCACCGACATGGTCATCAGAGAACTCGACGGTTATTATCGGCCATGCCCAGTCGCACAGAATCAGGGACTCGTGGACATACCGGCGGTCCTGGACCCTGGTTGCGGTAAGGGCCTTACCCTCGTACGTAGATAAATCGACAGCGAGTTCACTCCCCCAGAACCTCTTCGCCACGGCTCGAAGCACGTCAGTGGAGACATAAGCGCCCTTCGCCTTATCTGCCCACAGGACCCAGTTGAGAAAGAGCCTGGATACCTCATGCAACTGCTGTATCGGCATTCTGGGTTCCATGGCACACAGGAGCCCGGTGGTAATATAGTATCTCGGGTCATACGCTATTCCCTGCTCACCCTTGGAGACATAGTCAGTAATCAGCTTCTCTGATTCCTTCCCAACCTTTTCCGATGCACGCACCGTGCCATCGGCCAGTACTTCTCCAAAACCCTCTCTAAGTGAGAGCTTTCTTATGAGCGTTTCCAGAAATTCAAGGCTTCCCATTCTGGAGAACGGGATACCAGTATTCTCATCTGTCAGAATGCCTGCCCGGTAGCATCTGGAGAGCCACATCATCATGGTACCCAGTGCGAAGACATCAACCCCGTAGTCATTGGCCAGCATAGCAGCATGGAACGGAACCTCGCTCCAGTCCTGTTCACCGTAGTATCTTTGTGCTCTCACCTGATAGAAGCCAACCTGTCCACAGATGAATTTCCCTTCCCTGCCGTCTTTGTCCTGATACACAAGCCGCTCACAGCCCAGACTGCAGCCACGGCATATATCCAGCCTCTTCTTCTCAGGAGTCACACCGGCACCCCAGACCGACCCCGACGGTGAAGTTTTCTTCAATCGGCGGATTTCTCTGTTAAGCTCCGTCAATCTCTCAGGGAAGGCTGTCTCTACCCTTCGGCTCCCCCTGACGGCAATCGCCTTGAGCCTCTTAGAACCCATGACCGCACCAAAGCCGCTGCTTCCTGAAGCATCGTTGTCCGCAAGGATAGTAGCCATGGCAACTCTGTGTTCACCGGCAGGGCCGGTGGTGACAATCCTGGTCTGACTGCCCAGCTGTTCCTTCAGGGTTCCCCTTGTCTCAAGAGTACTCTTGCCCCAGAGGGCCGAGGCATCCTTCAACTCAGCTTTGCCGTTGGTAACCGAGAGATAGACCGGGGTATCTGCCTCTCCCTGAATGATGATTCCGTCGTAACCGGCCCGCTTGAGCTCTGTTCCCCAGCTTCCACCGAGGTTCGCATAAGAGAATTGCTCCGGCTTTGCTGTGGGGGACTTGCCGCATACGAGCCATCTGACCCCACCGACTCCCGGGGAGACCCCGGCCAGCGGCCCGGTCATGAACATCAACCTGTTGTCCGGGTCGAAGGCTTTGACCTCCGGGGCTACTTCGTCCCAGTATACCTTGGCAGCGATACCTCGACCTCCCAGGAACCGGGCGGCGTAGTCAATCGTGGGAACAGACGTTATCCTGCGAGATGTCAGGTCCACCCTCAGTACATCGCCGGCATATCCAAATTCTCTATTCACTGGCTTACCTACCCTCACTCAGTAATTCCAGGCATAGCAAACGTACCACGTTCTCATACTTGAGTCAAAATTACCAATGCCACAAGACCACAATTTCGAGTATACGCTGATTAGCAACCTCCGGCCACTTCATCATATCATCCGGCTTCTGCTGGCCAGGGTATCTCCCCGAGGGCAATGCGGCACAGGTCGGTAATATAGATTTTCGTCAGTCCAAGCTGAGCGGTGGGCCGTCGCATCACGCGGTCGCATACCGGACACAGGGTCACCAGAGCATCTGCCCCACACTCAATAGCATCCCTGACATTCTTCTCCTGGAACTCAACAGCCATCTCCAGCCTGGTGCCGATAATAGGGGCAGTACAGCAAAGGGCAGTTTCACGCTCATATTTCCGGGGTGGCCGCTCCACCCCAATCATTTCGAGTATCTCATCGAGAAAGACATTCTTCTCCGGCGTATATCGTGATGCGCAGGGCTGCTGATAGGCTATCCTCTTTCCCAATTTTGTGATGCTGCTCTGGTGGTCTCTGAGATAGTTACGCAGGTATTCGAAGATATGCATATATTTGAAGGGCACTTCGATACCATAATCCTTGACTTTAGCGTGCACCATGGCGTAGCAGTCATCATGGAGGAAGACAATTTCCTTGTTCAGGCTTGCCAGGTTATCAATAAACCTGCGGGCATACTTCCCAATGGGACTCTCTTTGCCGTAGTGTTCCCAGCCAATGAGACAGTAGTAGTCTCCACCCTTTACCAGAGTCATTCCCCGGAACAGCTGGCCATCAAGTGCCCCTTCGGAGATGTATCGCTCCATTGTGCATATCGATATGGCAGGTTTAGATGGGTCACCCGGTATTACCTCAGTGGGAGCCTCAAAACTGGCTCTGGTCAGTTCTTCTTCTCCGATGGGGAAAACTCCCGCCTTCTCCACCGCACTGATGATGAGGCTAAGTGGGTCGGCCCCGGTGGGACAATACTCGCGGCAGGCACAACAGGTAATGCACTTGCTTACTATCCCGGCCTCTTTACCCTCTATGAGTGCCTTGATATCAGATACGGCCTCATCCCTGTCATAGCTGATATAAAGACACTTCGTCAGGCAGTCACCACAAAGGTCACATTTTGAAGCATCCCACATTTCTTTACCTCCACTTTGATACCATGAGTCCGTTTTGCGTAGAAACAAATCCAGAAAACGGGAGCAGGAATTACTAAAGAAAGCTGTAGCCGAAAAAACTATTGACGGCAATTAACAGCAAGTTTATCATCCGGCACAGGAGTTGGCAAGGAGCAGACTCAGGCAGTGACAGATTGGCAGACAACTGACTACAGAGAGTCACCAGAACAACAACGGGCCCCAGAGCTATTCTGGGACCCATTTCTCTGCCCAGACCGGAACACGATGACCTCTCACTCCGGTCACGACACAAAAAAACCAACCACATGGAAGAAAAAAATCTCTTCTATGGCCGCTCAGACAGACGGAGGAATCTAAATACTCTTATTGCTATTCTTGTTGGGTGATTATCTCAATTCGAAGGGGCTTTACTGTACTTGAAGAGAAAGTCAAGCACATCTTTACGCAGATATCTCCAGTCACCCCGCTCCCCAAGGCGGTACCCCTTTAGCTCGCCAGTACGAGTCCAGCGCCTTACTGAACCAAGGTGTACCTTGAGGAATTTGGCAACCTCACTGCTTGTCATGATGACATCATCATCCCATTCCAGCCGGTTTTCTAGTCCGCTATCCACCACACTTCCACTCTCCTTATGTCTCGGTAACTGCTGAAGCATCAACACTTCCCCAATTTACTCCCAATCATATTATACCCCGCTATTGTTAAGGCAGGGTTAAGACACATAGGCCGGGGTTACATTATGGTTACAGGCGAGTATCAGGCAGGTTTCAGTTCTGAGGAGACCGTGCACGGGCTGGAAACATCACCGATATCCCTTGCCAAGTATTTGTTACCTCCCTTCCCCGGTCAAATTCAATATCTCTTTAGCCAATCCGTAACTACACATCAAAATACCATCTCATAAATGAGAAAAGCCTGCTTTACTTCTCTTATTTATATTTTACAGCACAAACCCCTGTTTTGTCGAGACCTATCTCGCACATTTAATGACCGCACTCGCAAGTACTGACTTAAGAGCATCTCCGTCTTTAGCAGGATGTCCCTGGCATGATATAATCGCAGCATGGAAATCTCCGATTGGGTAGCCCTTCTGGCAACGATAGGCTCTATCCTGCTCTTTCTCGTGGTGCTGCTGCGTATCAGTCGAGTGAGCAAGGAGCGGCGGACCGACCAGAAGCTGATGCGACTTCATGAGATTGAAGAATGGGCGAGGGAGGTAATCTCGTGTGGCTTCAGTGATGACCTCGGCCAGGTAAAAGACATTGAGCAACTACGCTCATTCACATTTCATCATCTTGGTCAAATGCGGCATCGTTTCGTAGCAATGGGAAGGAAGGGACGGCGCATGAGGGAGATTGCCATGGTATTCGGACAGGACTTACAACAAGCAATATCACTGCTAGTCGAGCACCTGGGCACCCACATAAGCGTCCTGAGCGAGTGCATGAATGCTGTTCCCAGGGAGACGGCCGCCAGCAGTGATTTTGATGCAGTTCTGACAAAGACGACTGCCAGTGAAGCAGAGGTGGTCGGGTCTGCCTATGGTGTTATTGAAGCGGTCACAAGAAACAGGACTGCCGACATAACTGACACCGGCGTCTGATGTTGATGAAAAGACTCGGCTGCTTTCCTAAAACAACCAATGGTCTATATTCACAGCGAGGCAGCTCAGTGGTCAAGCTACCATTCTTAAGGTTCTGTTTTGTTTTGGTTGCTACCAAGTAGAGAACAGTAGTGTGTCATTGCGAGGGGGCTCAAGCCCCCTCGGCAATCTCTTTTCTACACACGGCGAGATTACTTCGTCGCTACGCCCTGCCCGCTTGCCTTCGCTGACCTGTCCGCCGTACAAGACTATGGCAGGCGGGAGCTTTAGCGCAAGCAGGCTGCCCCTCCGGGACTATGACAGGCGGGTCCTTCGTAATGACAGTTTAACCAAATACAAATAAAACCATTCCTAATCTGGTCTGCTGGAATTTGAAAGAGCTCCTGATACCTGCTCTGTAATTGCGGAGCATACCCTGCACCAGCCATATACAATGAGTTTCAGGTTCTTCTGTACCGTCTCGCATTTAGCTCAGCCATGAGGTCTCTACTTTCCTGGAGAAGTTCCTTGATATCTACGTCAGCGAGGCTGCCATGAAGGGTATCCTCCTCCTTCGTTTCTTTTTCATTCCTGAAGATATCTAACAGGTCATCCTTCTCACCTTTGTGACCTTTTTCCACAACACCTTCCGCCGTCTTGTCCTCGGCAGTATCCGGGGCTATGTCAGCCGACTTTGGTGGTGCCTCGCTTGCATCCTGACTCTGTTCGCTATCCGTCATCTCCTGTATCACCTCACTCTCGGCCTCATTTTGATCAATACCGACGACTGGCGGTAACACCTCACTCTCAGACCCACTCGGGCCAGTGTTCAACTCAGTTTCAAGAATCTCGACCGGCGATGGGCTTATGTCCGCAGCAGCCTGGTCGCTCTCGGTCTCTGGCTCAAAATTGCTCATCGGTAATATCTCCTTGTCGGTCCCCGTTTCGGTCTCGGCTTCGGTCGGCCCACCCCCCCTGCTCTGCCGTTCAAGAAATTCCCCGACAGGGTCATGCTCCTCAGGGATGAAGCCAATGTCACCGTGGGCAGGTACTGCTAAGTACTCCCACATTCGCCGTATTACCAATAATATAGACTGGTTAGCCATCGCTACTATCTCCTTCAGTATTTGTCTACATGATTGATACCGATGCAAATATCATATCGGTCATCGCCGGGACTATTAGCATAGCTGCCCCAGACAGGCCAAAGGTCAGACCAAGGTAAAGGTAAAATTTATAACGAGAGCCACCGGCGGCTGCATTAGCGGCAAAGGCGGTTGTGGCTGCCAGCACCAGCAGGCAAGGCAGCGTCAGGTTTTTAAGTATCGGCACACTCTGGAAGCTAAAGCTGAATATCTCGACTGTCTTGACCGGGGCGTCCGCCAGTGCCTCCTCATAGACACCCTCCACAACCCCTGCGAAAGCTGTCACCACCTGTGACACAAAAACCAGCAGACCGACAATAGCCCCATGCACGCCTATTGCCAGCCAGACAAAAGATGATGACACCTGCCCTCGCTTGGCACGGAGGAAGTCGAGACTCATTGCCAGTATAGACGACCGCTCTCCCACGACGTCTGCCTCACCACCCAGCCGGGTAGCGTCATGAAAAGTCCTGATACTCCTGTATATCAACTCACTGCCTGTCTCCAGGGAAAAGCGTTTCCAGCAAAGGTCCGGCTTCAGCCTGGAAGCCAATCGAGAACGAAGACGCTTAACATCTTCGGCCAGGGCGGCAGTTGACCTGAGGTCCAATCTTCCGACCGCTTGGGAAGTCGTTATCCCAATCGCCGAGGTCACATTTCCCAGTGACCTCAGGAAAGTATGGATGTCCCTGTCCTTATTGCTTATCTGACGTTCGCACAGGGTTCCGAAGATACCTATGGGAATAAGCAAGATAGAAGCCGCCAGAATAGAGAACCCCAATTCCATACCTGCCGCCAGCGTGAGAACCAGAGTGACCGATGCAGCCGGTACCAGCATACGCTCCCACCGGCTGGCCCGGATAAAAGCAGGACAATACTGAGATGGTGAGTGTACTCTTACCTCCTTGGGCGACGCCGCATAGACGCACCACGCCCCCACCACACCGGTAATAATGGTGACACAGGCCAGTGCTATCGTAAAACCTGCTGCAATGGGGTATATCAGCATGGAGACAGCCGCCACCATCACTATCAGGGCTGCCGAGACAACCAGTGCGGCATATGCCTCAGTCCACTTCCTCAGTGATTCAACACGGCGCTCGTAGTCACTGTTAAAGGCTTCGGCCTGAATTCGCGCCTCTTGGTCGAGGAAGGTCGACTCAGGTTCACCGGAGTTAAGGGAACTCGCCAGGCGAAGAAGCAGGCTCTTGACCGCTTCTTTCTTGGATGACTCCCCTACCATGCGACAGGCGACCGCATAGTCATAACGCCACTTCTGTGACAGGTTTTGGATTTCAGCAATATAGCTCGCCGCACTGCATGGCAACTTAGAACCCAACTCAAAAATCTGGCTACGCGGCAGGCCAGCCGCCGATATAGCTGACATATACGACAGCTGATAGAGCAAGTCAAAGCTCAGGGGGCCTTCGTTAAAAGAGCTTCTGCTCTTGCGCCGTGGCCAGAATTTTAAGAAGTTCATAGAAGTTGGTCACTCCTTTGTCCTTATGAAGCCTCTCCAGAATCCGCGCCCTTCTGTCCAGCACGGAATATATCTCCCATTTACGGTCAGGAGGAATACCACGCCTGATAGCAATCCTATCCTCCAGAAGGTAACTATTACGGCTCCCTACGAAATTAAACTCATCTGTAGCCGGGTCCCAGCGGAACACCTCAACATAGTTGAAAGACTCGGTGGGAGGGTCATAGTTGACTATCTCACTGATGCTGCACGCCCGACGGCCATTCTTGCCATTAGGCAGCTTAACCGCGTTCTGGACTACCACCACGTTCAGATTGTCCACATGTGTCTTAGGAACATTTATCGGGTGTCCCGTGATACGCTGGATGACCTTCTCGACGGAGGCAGCGTGGAAGGTAGACATCACAGCATGACCCGTCTGCATTGCGCCAAAAGCAATGTTCCCCTCCTCTCCACGAATCTCACCGATGATTATAACATTGGGGCGCTGCCTGAGGGCAGCTTTCAGGAGCTCAAACATGCTCACTTTAGCTTCCTTTTCATCGCCTCCAGAAGCATTAGCCACCTCACGAAGCCAGTTAGAATGAGGCACCTGAAGCTCCGGGGTATCTTCGATACTTACTATCTTATTGTTTATCGGGATGAAGGTGGTTATCGCATTGAGAAGGGTGGTCTTGCCCGAGGCGGTCTCCCCCACGACAAATACATTCATGCCATCTTCAATAATCAAAGATAGATAAGCGGCCATTTCGTAGTTAATGCTGCCAAACTCGATAAGCTCCATAATACTTAAAGGAATACCAGCGAACTTTCTGATGGTGAAATTGCTGCCCCGCCGTGAAATCTCCCGACCAAACACGATGTTGATACGAGAACCATCGGGCAGGGTAGCATCGACAATGGGGTGACGCAGTGTGACCGGCTTTTTAATGTGTTCGGAAAGGCGGAGTACAAAATCGTCCAGTTCCTCATGGGTCTCAAACACTACTGCCGAAGCCAGGCTCTTGAATATCTTATGCTCGACAAATACGGGGCCGATGCCACTGCAACTGATGTCTTCAATATTAGGGTCGCCAATCAATGGCTCTATGACTCCCATACCAATCTTGTCCCTGATGAGAAGGTACTTAAGAGCGTCAAACTGCTCTTTGGTCACCCTTACCTTCTGTCTGTTGTTACTATCGGACTTGCCGTCAGCAAGGTTGGGCCTGGAGCCGTTGCGACTAATCGTACATACTTTTTTGAGGCACTTCAGTATCCCTTCAGTTCGTTCCTCGTCCGTTTCCGCCTCCTCAAGGTCTCCGGCTATATCAAGCAGTCGGCTCTCAACATCAAGCATTACCTGACTCAGGTCTTCAGTCAGCCCGGGCTCTATTGGAGTATATACGTCCCTGTCATTGGAAGCACTGGAGTAAATATGGATGAAGATGTTATCTGAGGTCTGGTATATCAGGTTTTTACCATCGCGGTCTCCGTCAGACCGTTTAAGCTTGGTAACGAATTCAGGAACCTCTATTTCCGCAGCAACACACATTCCGATATAGTCTGCAAGATGGCTGTTGTTCTCGCAGGCTTCCTTGAAGGGTTCGGATAGCTGCTGATACAATTCGGTGCTAACTCGATTTCCCTTTTTTCCCCCATCAATTTGCTCACCGAACGGTAGAATTATCTTTGGCATAATAGTTCTTAGGCCCTCGCCTTGGAGTAGGGTATAACCTTGATGCCCCAGTTTGGCTCGACATCAAAGGAAACGATATTACCGGTCTTTTGGACGGCGCCACGAACCTTGGCTACCTCAAGGATTTTCACCAGCTTTGTGCCCATTGTCTCCATACGCAGCCTCAGGTGAGCGTCACACATCGCACCAATTCTAATGAGCGTGCTCTCCTCAAAGGCATAAGAGTGGGCGCTGCAAAGGATGCTCAAGCCTTTACTGTTCAAAGCCTTCATATCCTCAAAAAATGTAATCAGGTCAGCAATACCAACATGGGTGACATAGTAAGTGAGTGAGTCTATCACTGCCAGGTCAAACCCCCTCAACGCACAACTCGCAATCATGGGACTCAACCCGGTATTCAGATTGCCTGCTGTCTTTCTGGCATCCACCGGATATATCTGTAGTCGGGAAAGCAGGAGATAATTCGTCACATCCAGATTCAGGCTCAGCATCTGTGTGAGGAGGCTCCTCACAGTGTTCTCTGTAGTAAAGATGGCCACCTTGTACCCGTTTCTAAGAGAGCCCCATATCATCTGCTGAGACAGGACTGATTTCCCCGAATCCGGCTGCCCCTCTATCAAGCTGAGGGAGTTGGGTGGTATCCCTCCGCCTATCTTTTTGTCCAGCTCATCGTTACCGGTGGATATCAGGCCAATACCCTTCTTCTCCGGCTTTTCCATTTGCAGCCTCCTAAACCTCAAACTGTACTGAGGTCTTCACACCACCCGGTGTGGACACAGTAACCCAGCACATTGTCCCTCCATACGGTGGCGGTACCAGATTCACCCTCAGTAACATGACTTCACCCGGGTTCAATATCCCGGGCTCGAATACCTCATCCTGCCCTAAGGTGTCGTCCGTGTATATACCGGCTACACACCACTGGTTATCGCCAGGGACAGTCCCCTCTGTATACTCAGCCTCGACGATGTAGTAATCACCGTAATCGTCGTAGTAATGAACGAGCACATCCCACTTGGGGAACTGTGCTATGTGGACACTACCGCTGTTATAAACAAGGACCTCGACAAAGCCTCCTGCTGTTTGGGCATCTAAAACCGAGATGTCAGTTCTTGACGTCTCCTGAGCTGCGCTTTCAGCCTCCTTCCAGCACTGGGCCATGTAGTCCACAGATGTTAAAGAACTCTGTGCTATCGCCAGGCCTGTTGTTAACATCATGGCAATCATAACTAGTGCAGTAATGACAGTACTCATCTCGGTCACATACTGAAGTAATATTCATCCGAAATTCCATTAGGTATAATCAATTTGATAAGATATTCCCCCGACACCAGAGGGCTCTCGAAGCTCACCTCAACCATCATGGTAGTCTCCTGGCCCCACTCAGTGCTGCTGTCGATAGTGTAGCTCCAGCTTGGTAATGTCCCGCCAGCCCAGTCTTCATGCGAGACTCGTGACCAGCTTCCATCGTCTCCGCCAAGGAAGAGGTCACAGTTTTCTGCGTTATCTATAGTGGTACCCCCTATGTTTTTCACCCATATGAACACGTCGAAATTGCCGTCTGAGTTGGTATCCTGCCACACGCCGTCTTCATCCAGCTCTCCTGCCGCGTGTACGATACTTATCTGGCTCTTTATACGTTCGCCCATTTTCGTTGACACGCTACCGAGAGCGCCGCTTGAAACACTGGTAGCCGGATAGATGGCGTTTATCGCCAGTACCGCACAGACCAGAGAAGCGATGACGAGGAGAATGGTGCTCAGGGCTTTATCCATTGAAGGCTCCTACATTGTGTATGTCTCTGCTGTTTTCGCTCTCCTTTTTCTGCCGGGACTGTCTTGGACTCTCGTCCCTTCTCTGCTGACGCCCTCTTTCAGCCAGCAGAGAGAGGACAGCTGCCTCAAGCGCCCGGTTCCGATATCTCAAAAGGCTGTCCATCTCCATGAGAAGTGAGTAGCTGGTCAGCCCTATACTATTCTTGTTACTTCTCCTGGTACTTTCCCCATTTTGCTCATACGAATCGATGAGCAAAAGCAGGGTTTGCTTCATCTGTACCGGCAGGTTGCCGGTAATGTCATACATTTCTATAATTTTTCCTGTCTCATTCTTACCGACAGTGGCGACCGCCCGGTCGAGCCACTGTCCGAGCATAACGACGGTTAACAGGCCCGGTTGACTATTTTGATAGTCACCACTTCCATTACTACTGGTACTACTGGCAGGAGCAGCCTGGGGTAAACTCACAGGCTCACTCCTGGAGAAGGAGGGGACCGGCCCGGTCTGTTGCCGGACCGGTTCCCCACTGTCAACTGTGACCTTGGATGCAGAGCTTGACTCTTGAGTCACCTCTGATGCAGGATTAGGTTCCACTGGCTGCTGGTCAGATGGTTCCTTAGTCTGACCGGCAGCCTCGTATCCCCACTGAGAAGAGAGCCCCTGCCATTCGCCATTAGCCAGGTTCTCTTTTATATCGAGCAGGACCGCTTTTATCTGGTTCTTAAGCAGTTTCAGCTCTTCTTCCAGGTCTTGGACTCTCTGCTCCATATTTCTCTCCTCTCAGCTTGTACTTCCAGAGTCAAATAACAGGCCATCTCCTAGTTCAGGTCCATAACGGGATCGAATCGACCGGGCAGGGTGCGCTCCAGTACGAGCACAGCACCCTTCTCGGCCCGACACTCGATGATAAACTCGTCATAGATGTCGAGCAGGTCAGCGTCGGCATCAATGAAGGGGTCGTCCTCATCGGTCCCCAGGGCGTAGGTTGATGTAGCGTAGTCAACCAGCCAGACTGTGATTACGGCCTTTTCCTCCGACTCCAGCAGGTAGTCCCCGTTGTTCTTGCCGACGAACTCAATCGTCCAGGCGGCATCAGGGATAAGCATGTTCTCGTCAATAAATGACACGAGGCAGACGTTCTCCAGACCGCTGGGCGTCAGGTCAGTAGCAGTGGCCGTATACGGTGGGGTCAGGTCGACGGCCTGCCCGCTGAGAGCGGTGGTCAGCGTAAAGGATACTTTGACCGCAGTATCGGTAGCACCTACCGTGCCCTCGTAACCAATCATGCTACCTCTCGGCTCCAGGGTAGCCCTGGCTTCCTCCAGGCCGGAGTAGATAGCCTCTTTGCCCTTCTGGGACGAGAAAATACCCGCCGACAGGACGGTGTAGGCGAAGACAGAGGCAACTACCACGAATGCGATCAGGATAATGGCTGTTTCCAGGCCGGTAATGCCCTTCTCGCCCCGGTGCATCTTCATAAATCTCTTCAGCATTGATTCCTCCTTTTCCTTTGTTCAAGTTGTTCCGATGTCAATACCCATTAGTTCAGGACCATGACATCGTCGACGACGCCAGGAGTCGTTCTCTCGATAATGAGCACGCTACCCTTGGGCGGCTTGACCTCTAGCGAGAAGGTGGTGTAGGTGGTGATATCTCCGTCCATGGCAGTCAGGTCGATGGTGATTTCGAATTTCTCTCCAGGCTCGAGCAGGGTGTCACCGTCATCCTTACCAAGCGGGGCGAAAGTCCAGTTCAGGTCTTCTACCCGCTGGGTCTGGTCAGAGTACGAAATCACGCATACATTAGAACTACCATCGTCAGCTATCCCGTCCGCGGGAGTGGTGTCGGTCGGCATGGTAAAGTCAATCGCCTCACCCTCCAGAGCAGTGGCGACGACGAACACCAGTTCGTCGACTTCATCATTACTGTCAGTGTCCATGGCAACGACGCTACCCTTAAGCGTCACGGAAGCCCTGGCCTCACTCAGACCGGAGTAGATGGCTTCCTTGCCCTTCTGAGACGAGAATATACCCGCCGAAAGTACGGTGTAGGCGAATACTGAGGCAACTACCACGAATGCAATCAGGATAATCGCCGTTTCCAGACCGGTAATGCCCTTCTCGCCCCGGTGCATCTTCATAAATCTTTTCAGCATTGATTCCTCCTTTTCATAGGTTTTGGGTGTTTGAATGCCTTTGTTTCTGATACCTGCATGGGCATTGCAGGTACCCGCAGCCTGCTATTGTAGCCTGCTATCTCTTTTGGGCCACAGCATCACCTCCTTCCGACATTAATCTGTTATAATCGTAAAAGAAATCCATCACGTCCTTCCGGAGATACCGCCAGTCACCCCGTTCCCCCAAACGATACCCCCTCAACTTGCCACTACGGCTCCAGCGCCTGACTGAACCGAGGTGTACCTTGAGGAATTCGGCAACTTCGGTACTTGTCATGATGGCGTCGCCATCCAACACCATCTCTCTTTTTGGCTTGCCCCTCAAGTATCAAGCCTCCGTCTCACATTTGTTCAATATCTACCTAACTCTCATAAAATAACTGTATATAACTCTTTTAACTCTATTGCGTATTTCTACTGCTGTTATTACTCTTATTGAATTTTTATATGTCTTATTAATTGTTTTAATGATATATATGTTTCTTTATTAGTCTAATCGTACTAATTAGTAACTCTAAGTCACTTTTGGGTCTTATTAGGTGAGCCTTTTGGCTCGTGATGTTGGTTCCCTGGTACACCTACGCCCGTATCAGGCACGTAAAACCCCGGATAAAACCCGCCTATGGCGGACACAGTTAATCTGCACAATTCGTCAGGGGATTGGTTCTAATTCAGCGGTATAACGTAAAAGTGACATGATAGAAGAAAGGACCGATACAATGAAAATAAAATAAAGCTGAACCGCCTATGCACAGGCAGTTCAGCAGGCAGATGTTTGACAACTCAATAGCCAAACACGCTGGCTACAATTCGTTATCCCAGCAAATCTACGAAAGCAGGGTGAGTTATCAGCGAAGGGTAAGGACTGTAACAGCAGACCGAAAAGCTACTCTTCGGGTATCTGAGTAAGCCCTGTCTCCTCCATCAGCCGGTGATAGAAGGCAGCGATATCCTCGTCTTCTATCTCCTGTTCTACCTGTTGAAACGGAGAGACCAGAGATGTGCGGTAGATTTTACCGATATCAGGTAGTAATCCTGTAAGATCAGCATCACCATCAGATTCGGCAAGCGAAATTCCGCCACTGATTAATCCCAGGACAAGCCCGGTAAATGCCGCTCCAATTAGAAATCCAACCACCAATTTCAAGGCGGCACCCTCCTTCATCCCCGACGGTGACTCAAGCGGTGCAAAGCAGTCCCAGCTGTGCACATTACTATCCTAGACTGCCTGCGTATGATATTGGTGTAAGATTTGTTGGAATTAAGGAGGAATTATTGTGCCTTGGGAGGATTCATGTTCGTTGTTTTGTGGGTCGTCGTAAAAACGAGACGGGGATACTAAATACTTAACCCACACTACCCGGCTCCTGGTGCCGCTTCAGAAACAAATCTAGCTGTAAATCAAGAACCTATTCTCTTTTAATTTTTATCAGAAATACGAATGGAACAGCAATAGCGGTGGCAATAGCGTAAGCTAGCCAGATTGGCCGATAGGTTCCATAAACATCAAAAACCCAACCGGCCAGGAGAGGAGCCGCGATGCCACAGATGGTCCACGCCATTGATTGAAGCCCTCCGATGGTAGCGTAGTGTTTTAGACCAAAGTAATCAGCTCGTATGGAAGGCCACAGTGGTATCTGGGAAGAATAGCCGGGACCGTATAACATCACGAAGGGGATAATCATCCACGGGCTGCTTATCCAGCCGAAAATAAGCACCCCGACAAATTGAAGGGCAGCGCCTATTGCTAACAGGTAGCGCTTGTCATATCTATCGCCCAACCAGCCGAAACCGAGTCTGCCAATAAGGCTTGAGCCGGTAATTCCTAGAATAACCCAACCTGCTAACTCTCTGGATATCCCTACGCTGGTGAGGTAAGGCATTTCGTGTACATTCACAGCAGCCTGGGCGAAGCCGGTCAGGGTGCCGAAGACGATAAGCATCCAGAAGGTCCTAGTCATTAGCGCCTGACGTGCCGTAAGGTCAACTGGTGGACTTGGTTTCGGTGCGGTTGTGCTTGAAGGACCGGGAAGACTCCCGTTTTGGGAAGATAACTCCGGGGATTCACCGTCGGGTAGATAACCGTAAGGCTCAGGACGATGACGAATTACCAGCCCCAGGGGAATGCCCACCACCCACATCACCATACCTATAATTACTAAGGTACCTCGCCATCCGTGTTGACCGATCAGCCAGACAAGCAGTGGTCCTACGGCCCCTGAAAATGCAAAACCGACTGACATGACTGCCATTGCCCAGGTGCGTTTTTTGGCAAACCAATTGGCCACTGCCACGTATTGACCCATCCCCAGACCGGAGCTTGTGCCGATGGACAGTAATATAAAGATGCCGTAGAAATGCGACAGGGAATCTATTGTGCTCAGTAGTATAAAGCCGCCACCAGATAATACCATCCCGAAGAGAATTATCTTCCTAACCCCAATTTTGTCAGTGAGAAAGCCAATCAGAGGCGCCATGACACCTGTCTCAACGCTGCGCAATGAAAAAGCGAAGGAGACCTGTGCGGCACTCCAGCCGAACTCATCGACCATCGGATTAAAGAAGCTGGTAAAGCCGTAGAAAGCGGTACCACCACAAATGAGAAACATTAAGAAGGACGCAGCGACTATCCACCAGCCGTAGAAGATTTTTCTCTTTCCCGGCGTGAAGCCAACTGGTAAATTACCTGGGTCCTGCAATGCGGGCCTCTGTTGATAACGTATAATCTAATGTATCACACCAGCCTATCCGAGTGCACACTGACCTTGACACCGCCGATATATCAGTCTATTATGCGTTACGCTCCTTCCTCCAATACTTAGAGCGACAAAAATCACATACAGGCACAGTCCTCTACGCTATAGTTATACACAATGAATGCGTCTTATATGTGTAAAGGGGGGCTATGGTAAGCGAAAACGAGAAGACCCTGGAAGGGCTGCGGGTCGCCGTGCAGATGGAGATTGACGGCAAGGAGTTCTACCTGAAGGCCAGCCGTGAGAGCAGCAATGAGATGGGGCGGAAGCTACTGGAGAGCCTGTCTGTAGAAGAGGACATACACCGCCAGAAGTTCGAGCAGATATACCAAGCACTTCAGCAGAAAAAATCCTGGCCGAGTGTCAAACTTGAATCTACCCGGAGTCAGCATTTGAAGACCCTGTTTGCCCAGCAGATGGAAGAGCTCGGCACCGGCGTCACTGCCCTGACTACCGAGCTTGAGGCTGTCAATACAGCGATGGATATGGAAAACAAGACCTACGATTTCTACAAAGCCCGGAGTCGCAGCGCCACATTCGCAGCCGAGAAAGATTTCTATGAAGCGGTTGCCGCCGAGGAAACGGTGCACCATCAGATTTTGAGCGATTATTACGAATACCTCAAAGACCCGGTTCAGTGGTTTACCCAGAAAGAGCATCCGTCGCTGGACGGAGGTTAGGTGGTAAAATGGACAAATACGAGTGCACAGTCTGCGGCTACGTCTATGACCCGGAGCTTGGCGACCCGGACAACGGGATAGAACCGGGAACACCGTTTGATAAACTACCCGACGACTGGGAGTGCCCCGTCTGCGGGGCCCCCAAGAGCGATTTTAAAAAAATAGAGTGAATTTCACCACACCGCCAGAAATAGTGAAGGAGGGGAGATACAAAATGGCAGAACAAAAACGGATTTACAGGTGCAATGTCTGCGGTAATATCGTTGAAGTGCTGCATGCCGGGGTTGGAGAGCTGGTCTGCTGCGGTCAGCCCATGGAGCTGCTCCAGGAAAAGACCAGTGACGTCGGCCTGGAGAAGCATGTTCCTGTGCTGGAAGCGAGCGACAGCGGCACCAAGGTGAAGGTAGGCGAAGTACCCCACCCCATGGAAGCCGAACACTATATCGAGTGGGTAGAGCTGACAGTTGACGGTGAGTCCTGCCGCCACTTCCTCAAGCCGGGAGAAAAGCCGGAAGCAGTCTTTGAAGCCAAGGGGCAGAAGGCAGCCGCCCGGGAATACTGTAATGTCCACGGATTGTGGAAATCCGGCGGTTAGTGAACATGCGTCTCCGTTAGGAGTTTCGGTACGCCCTGATACGTAGCTATTATCTCAAATCTTTACAGGAGGGATTGATGGATAAAGAAAAGGTAATTGAACTGCTGAACAAGGACCTTCAAAATGAGCATGGGGCAATCATCCAGTACCTGACTCATGCGTATGGCATGGGAGAAGGCGAGATGGCCTGCGAGATTGAGGCAACGTCCCGCGACGAGATGCGACATCTCGACTGGCTGGCGGAAACCATCGTCGAGCTGGGTGGAGTCCCCAGTCTGGAACGCGGTACTATGAAAATGGGAGGTACATCTGTCCACGACTGGATGGTAAATAACGTCGCTCTCGAAGATGGTGCCATCGCTCAATACGAGGAACACATTAAAGCCATTGACGACCCGAAGATAAAGAGGCTGTTGCGACGCATCCTCTCTGACGAAAGAGCCCACCGGGACGAATTCAAACACTTCGTCGAGAAGTCACACCGGGAGGTTATGAGCGATGTCAGGGGTACGAAGAGTGATGACACTGTCAAGACACTCAACTGGGGCATCGAACATGAATATACCGTTATCCTTCAGTACCTCCTCCAGAGATACCTGACACCCAACGAAGAGGCCGCCGAAGAGCTGGAAGACCAAGCAATCAACGAGATGCAGCACCTGGGCTGGCTGGCTGAAAAGGTGGTCGATGTTGGTGGTACCCCGATTATCGAGCACACCAAGGTCGACCGGTCAACCCGGACCGCCGATATGCTCAGCGCCGACATCAAGATAGAGAACGAGGTAGCTGAGACCTATGACCAGGCCGCTGCCAAGGCTTCTGACCCGGGTATCAAAAAGCTACTCCTGCGCCTGCGGGATAATGAGAGATACCACGCCGAGGTCTTCGGTGACCTGCTGGAAGAAGAGAAGAAGTCCGACTAGGTAGATAAGGGTAAACAGTAGTTTATCCTGCACGAGGCAATCCCTCTTTTTCAGGAGGTGGGATTGCTTCGTCGCTT
>CAZTBG010000015.1:0-37780 GCA_964611805.1 uncultured Dehalococcoidales bacterium
TAGCACGACCCCTCCGCTTCCCCTGGAGCCCTGCCCCAATCAGACCAACTTTCATTTGTTCTCCAGACTTACCAGTTATATCCCCGGTCTTCGGGGATAATCCGGCGCATGGCATAGACATCCGAGGACATCACATTACCCAGGTGCTGAGGTATTTCCCTCCAGTTGTCCCATAAAAGGCTTATTAGCTTACCAGATAGTCCATCAGATTCCGATGAAGCCAGAAAGACAGCCAGCTCGGCTACCTTCTCCGGGGGCACGCCGCCTTCCTGTTTCTGTCTGATGGCCCTGGCCATGAAATCTTTGCCGGCGGCCTCACCGGCTGCCAGGGCCTCATCGAGCATCCTGGTATTGACAGCGCCGGGCGCAATGGCATTAATATCGATATTATATTCCTTGACTTCCTCAGCCAGGGTTTCGGTAAGCCTGACCACGGCTGCTTTGGAAGCGCTGTAGGCGCTGAAGCGGGGAAAGGGGGAAACAGCCCCTCCCCCCGACATATTGATAATTTTGCCCTTTTTATTTTCAATCATTACAGGTAAAACAGCCTTAATGCACAGAAATGTGCCGTAGAGGTTGATGTGTATGGTCTCCAGCCACTTCTCGCTATCGATATCGGTTACGAATCCGATGGGTCCGTATATTCCGGCACAATTGACCAGAATATCTATGGTGCCGAATGTCCGCAGGGTGGAACCCACCACACTTTTTACTTTCGTTTCGCTGGTGACGTCGGTTTCGAACGTTTCGACCTTCGAAGTAATAGCTGCCAGCTCACGTTTGGCGTCCTCGAGCTCTGATTTCAGGCTGTCGACCAGTACCAACGAGGAACCCTGTCCGGCAAGGGCTACGGATATTGCCCGGCCTATTCCTCCCCCCGCGCCGGTGACAACCGACACCTTATTCTCAAGTATCATTTTGTGCCCCTCCCGATACCCTGATATAAAAAGCCTTTTTCGAGCATCCGCTTCTTGTCCAGCATATTTTTGGTATCAATAAGGACTGGCTTTTTCATCCTCGACCTGATTAAATCAAAGTCCAGGTCTTTAAACTCCGGCCATTCTGTGACGATAACCAGAGCGTCCGTACCCTCAGCCAGTTCGTACGGGTCGGGGCAGAACTCAAACTCATGGTGTTTCTGCATTTCTTCGGGTTCGGCCTTGGGGTCGTATGCTCTAACCGTAGCACCTTCAGTTACTAAGTCCCGGATTATCTCCAGGGCAGCAGAGCGGCGCAGGGTGCTCGTCCCCGGCTTGTATGTCAGGCCCAGAATGCCGACCGTCAGGTTCTCCAGCGAACCGTATATCTTGCGTAACTTTCTGACCACCACTCCATTCTGCTGCTGGTTTACTCTCAGCACGCTGTCAATCAAAGGAGTCTCACGACCGTGCTTCTCACCCAGTCTCTTAAGAATCTTCAGGTCTCTGGCCAGTGTCCCACCGGCGAAGCCAAGACCGGGCAGCAGGGGCATTTTAGGTCCTATCCGCTCATCTGAATGCAGTGCCGCCGCTATCTCCAGAGCATCAGCGCCCACCTCATCGCAAAGATTGGCAATTTCGTTTGCAAAGCTAATCGACGTTGCCAGCAGGGCATTAAGGGCGTGCTTGGTCATCTCAGCCGTTCTCAGATTCATCCTGAGCCTGGGTGCCGCTACAACATCGAAGAAGGCCTCAACCTTATCCAGGGTAGATTCACTATCGGCGCCGATTACTATCCGTTCGGGACTCTTGAAGCAGTCTATTGCCTGTCCCAGCCTCAGGTTTTCCGGGCTACAGGCGATATCAAAATCGAGGGAAGGATTACTCTGCTTTATCAGTGACTTTATCCGGTCGCAGGTGCCCACCGGTACCTGGCTGCTCACAATAATTATCGAGCCATCCTCCATGTATTCAGCCAGTTCGGTGCTGGTGGCAAAGATTTCAGATAAATCCACCTCGTCATTATCATTTACGGGGGTATCGAAGGTTATTATGACATAATTCGAACCCTTTAAGGCCTGGCTCAAATCTGTGGTGTAGACTAACCTGTTCAATTTGATATTGTTTTTAAGTAATTCGTTCAGGCCCGGCTCAAATAGAGGTGCTATGCCACTGTTCAGGTCTTTCACTCTCTTGGCATCCCGGTCCACGCCAACTACAGAATAGCCGAAGTCGGCCAGACAGGCCGAGACGACGGAGCCCAGATGCCAGATGCCGATGACGCAGACTTTGTGGTTCCCTGGTGTCATGAGGCCGCCTTCAGTCCCATACTTTCTATGAGCCGCCGGGCGGCTATTCGTACCGCTTCGTCTGAGGTATTCCGGGGGTTCCAGCCGAGCCTCTTC
This sequence comes from uncultured Dehalococcoidales bacterium, assembly GCA_964611805.1. Lineage (GTDB taxonomy): Bacteria > Chloroflexota > Dehalococcoidia > Dehalococcoidales > Fen-1064 > W589. The sequence goes on from CAZTBG010000015.1 coordinate 2,324, forward strand.
ATCTTCCCTGTATCGAAGTGCACCACGGGGGCATCTCCAGGCCACCCTCTGCTTCCGCCGGTATATCTGAACTTCACATCCTTCAGCCCCATTTCTTCGGCCACTATCTCGGCGATTCTGGTTACGCTGGTAAAGGACTCAGAGCCCAGGGTAAAGACATCACACTGCCTGCTGGATTTTCGGAAAGCGCAAAGCATACCATCAATGCAGTCCTCGACGAGGAAGAAGTTTTTCTCCTGATTGCCATCACCCAGTATCTCCAGTTCACTCGGGTTGCTATTCAACTTGTTAATAAAGTCGTAGATGACTCCGTGCCCCATTCGGGTCCCCACCACGTTGCCGAAGCGGAACATCCAGGCATTGATATTGAACAGATGACAGTAGGCGCTTATCAACCCTTCGCAGGCGAGCTTTCCGGCACCATAGAGGTTAATTGGCAGCAGGGGACCGTAGCTCTCATTAAGGGCTACTCCCGGTGAGGCGTCACCATAAACACAGGAACTGGAAGCGAAGAGAATTTTATCGATGCCATTTTGCCTCATTGCTTCTAGCACATTGCGGGTAGCGATGGTGCAGTTCTTAAGGTCGAAGTCGGTAAGGCTGTTTCCCTTAATGATGTCGGTATTGGCTCCCAGGTGCCAGATTATCTCATGCCCGGCCATCGCCTCTTTCAGGACATTGAAGTCCAGCAGGTCGGCCTCAACGAAGTGAAAGTTGTGGTTGCTAAAATGGTGCTCAATCCACTCTTTTCTGCCTGAGACGAGGTTATCGTAGACAGTAACGCTGTTCCCCTCGGCTATCAGCCTGTCTGCCAGATGGCTGCCGATGAAACCGGCGCCCCCGGTGATAAAATGCCGACCTGATTCAATACTTGATGTCATATTTAAGCTTTCTCCCCACCAGCCAGGATTTTCCCGTGTCCGGAGAGGCTCTGAAATGAGTAATCCAGATATCCAAGGGCAACCGATGAGAGGGCAATCACCATAACCCAGAACCGGTGCCAGGCGATGACAGGATTCTTAAAAACACCCTTCAGGATGTTAGGGAAAAGTCTGGTCAGAATGCGTTGCAGTAACTTGTATTCGACGCTTAAAAGCTTATCATTATTATTGCTGTCCCGAAAGCTCTTGTTGAACATAGCCTTGGTATAGCCTTCCCAGTAGGCTCTCCTGGCTATAAACGTCGGTGTGATTCTATATTTGTAGACTTTATGCTCAGCCTTGACGTTGGGATTAAAGAGGAGTCGCTTCCCGGTTTTCCTCCTTGCCCTTACCGAGAACTCAGTTTCATCACCAACCAATTCGTGTTTACCGCTGGCACCACCCCCCTTTGCCCCCAGTTGGGTTAGAAAAAGACCGCTGGAAACAAAGGCTTCCTTTCTGAATGACATGTTGGTACCAAAAACGTTTCTCACCTCTTTGCTCTCTGCTATACCTGAAAAACCAGTACAACTCAGTATCCAGTCAAGTTCCTCAGGAAACCAGCCTACCGGTTCATCTTTCCATAAAGGTGAAATGGGGCCGGTGACACCGATGACCGAGTCGTCCTGGTAGGTTTTTACCATCTCTTCTGCCCAGTCGGGGGAGGGGAGAGCATCGTCATCGATGAATGCAATAATGTCTCCCCTTGCCTCCTTGATGCCCAGGTTTCTACCTGCCGATAAGCCCGGCTCGCCGTTATTGAATACTACCCTTGTATTGAGGATGGCTTTTTCTTCTGCATACCGTTTAATTTGTTCATATAGTTCCACCGACTTTTCCACTACCACTATGATTTCGGAAGGGTTGCAAGTCTGAGCTTTCAGGCTATCCAGAAGCTCCGTGATGTCGTTTAGCCGGTCAAGTGTATAGGAGGTAATGACTACGGATAGAGTTGGCCTGGAATCAATCACGAAATCGCTCTCTGATGATGGTCATCAAATCCTTCAGACCCTGTCGCCAGATGGCAACCTTGCTGCCGCCGGTTATTCTCCCTCTGTTATTAGAACAGGGTACCTCTATCACCCTGAGGCCAGCCTTCTTTATCTTTACATTCATTTCCTGTTCCAGCTCGAAGCCGTCACTCAGGAGGTTGACACTGCCTATAGATTTTTTCCACACCGCATTATATCCAGAGCAGATATCGGTATATTTTGTCCCATAGAGAATATTGGCGGCGGTAGCCAGTACCCAGTTCCCAAAGCGACGATGGAGCGGCATTTTCAAATGATTCTTGTTGAGAAAGCGAGAGCCTTTGGCAAAGTCATAGCCGTTGAGGAGTGGCTCGATGAATTTGTGTATCTCTTCGGGGTCGGTTGCACCGTCGGCATCAAGGGTTACAATAATATCGCCGCGGGCGTGCTCGAAACCGCACTTCAGGGCATTTCCCTTGCCTGTACCCGGCTGATATAGCACTGTGACTCTGGGACAAACCTCTCTGGCAACTTCAACCGTCCGGTCTGTTGAGTGGCCGTCGACAAGCAATACTTCATCTACCCAATCGGGAATCCCCGGCAGAACGTGTTGCAGGTTCTCCTCTTCATTGAGAGTACAGAGCAGAGCTGTTATCTTGGGTTTGTCTGGCACTTTTATTTACCACGATGCGTTTAAGAATGCTGTCATTATATCAGATTTCACATCAACGAGGACCCTGCAGATGGTTAAAATACTCTATATTTAACCGGGGAGCCCATTGGAGAACCGGCACATTAAATCGTTTACCGTAACCTGCGGGGTGAGTTCTTGGACTTTTGTCAAGGAAATTAACAAAGGTAGCGGTGCTATAAAAGTTAACCCTTGTCTCTGGCGTGAAGTCCTTGTAAGGGATGCCGGTATTGCTTCTGACAAGCCAATGTCCAGCAGTTTGACCGGATTCTGGCTCGGTAAAGTCTATTTGGTCATTGAGATAGCTGGCTGTTCTTGTCCGTGCGTGGCTGACGCCGTCTTCTTTTCCACCCCAGAGCTTCCAGGAAATCGCCAATGGCAATGTCTTCATGCGCATCGCTGCGTAAAGACATGTCCGGGTTGATCCTGTATCTTGTTCCCCGGCCAACCTTACGTTTGTTGATGTATTCGGCCTCATCCAGGTCAGCAATTATCTTGCGTATCGCCCTCTCGGTGATGCCGATGTCCATAGAGATTTCTCGTGCTGTTATGCTGGGATGTTTTGCCAGATAGCTGAGAACGAGGGCATGGTTAGTCAGAAACGTCCACTCCGGCATGGTCAAGCACCTCCCCCGAAGAATATCCAAAAATTTCTTGAAATAACCTATTAGTACTATTGACAGGAAGGTTAAACCATGTTATCTTATTCATGTATGCAGTAACAGGATATGCAGAACATGATTGTCATTTCGTGCATTAATCTAATGCTCTTTATACCATATATTGGGTAGTAATTGCAAGCTGTCATGCCTATCTTGCTCGTGGGGAGGATGTAATGGATTTACTTGATTCGCCAACCGGAACAGACCTATGCGCGTTCCTGAAGACTAACGGTGGTACCCGTGCTAAACAGGAAGTCCTTTTGTTTTGGGCGTTGCATCCCAATGCCAGGTCCAGCAAACTTGCTGTTCTCTCCGCAGCGGAATGCTCAAGGATAGATGTGGAAAGAGCACTTATGGATATGGTTAATGACGAGCTAGTAGATACTCATTGTGATAATGGGTTGGTCACCTACTCGCTTACTTCTAATGAGGATATTCGGCGGATGATGGCTCTGTTTGGTACGCTCGACCGGAGCCAGAGGCGAATTATCTTTGACCACACTCGACTTGTGCTTAGTACTTGCAACCTTACATCGGGAAGGAGGCTGTGTGATGCACTTTTATCCGGGACGTAATGGCCGACGCAGAAAGTTGCCCAGGTCAATAAATGAATACATGAGACACAGATTTGGAGCACTGCCGGAGTATCTGGAAACTCTGCGATGCTTTGAATTCGAAGGTGCCGTTAATGACAAGAAAGTGAAGCGTTATCGAATCTACAGTCCCACAAGAGCGGAGCAGCAGAAACTGACAATAGCAAGCCTGTCTGACCTTGAAAAACACCCGGGCATGCTGCTCTATGAAGGATATATTGACAAAGAAGGGAAGGCTTATGTAGCCGACCGACGCACCTCTGTGCGAATTAAATAAGGATATACGCCCGACCCGAGGACAGAGGCCTATTTATTACAGGGGGAAACGCTAGTCCTTCTGTAATCCCTGTAGCAGGAACGGGAGAGTTGGTCAGGAATCTGGCATGACTCTTCCGTATTTATTAGGTGACAGAGAATAAAGATAATGGCAACCACCAATCTACGGCAGGACATAATAAGAAAGACGCTGAAGAATAGTCTGCTGGACGGTGTTTCCCATTCAGCTATGCTCGGATTGACTCAGAGCTATGTCATACCATTTGCCCTGGCACTCAAGGCTACCACCGCTCAGGTCGGGCTGCTATCCAGTATCCCCAGCCTGACTATGGCCCTCTCTCAATTAGCCGCTCCTCGTTTAACCGAAAGGGCTGGTAGCCGTAAGCGCTTCATCCTGGCAGTGGTACTGATACATGCTCTGATGTGGGTACCTATCTTGCTTGTCCCCTACGTATTCCCTGGCAACAAGGTCCTTTGGTTGATTGCCTTCGCCACACTCAGCACTGTGTTCGGTGCAATGGCCAATCCGGCCTGGGGCAGCATGATGGCGGACCTGGTTCCGGAAAACAAGAGAGGGAGATACTTTGGCCTCAGAGGCCGAATCTGTGACTTCGTCATGCTGGTCGTCTCCTTCGTAGCCGGTGGCATCTTGCAGTGGACCACCGGCAACCCCTTTCTCGGTTTCGCCGTTATATTTGGCGGTGCTGTGATTTCACGGCTGGCCTCGTGGTATTTCCTCTCCAGAATGCATGAGCCACCGCTGACCAGGCCCGTGAACAGTCGGAGCAGTTTGTTGAGTGTAATGAAAAAGATGCGGTCCTCAAATATGGGCAGGTTCATAGCATTTGTATCTCTGGTGAACTTCGCCACCTTTCTGGCTGGCCCGTTCTTCGCCGTCTACATGCTGCGTGATTTGAAGTTTGATTACCTGACCTATGTTGCCATTAATGCCACATCCATCATTGCCACCATTATTTTCCTATCCCTCTGGGGCAGGCGAGCTGATAGGGCGGGCAACATTAGGGTTATTAAAATTACCTCCTGCCTCATTCCTTTAGTTCCATTGCTCTGGCTGGTAAGCCGGGAGATATACTACCTTATTCCCATTCAGGTAGTTTCGGGGTTTGCCTGGTCCGGCTTTACCCTTGCCAGCACTAACTTCCTGTATGATGCCTCTCCCCAGGAAAACCGGACGCAGAGCATAGCCATCTATAATGCAGTAAACGGTGTTGCTATGTGTTTCGGTGCTCTCACAGGGGGATTTCTGGCACCACGACTCCCTCAGATATTCGGCAGCAATCTACTTACCCTTTTCTTGGTATCAGGCGTTCTCCGGGGATTAGTAGTCATACTGCTGCTTCGCAGGATTTCTGAAGTACGCCGCGTACAGAAGGTGGGTACTTTTGAGTTTCTCTTCGGGAAACCAGCTGTGGCCTGGGCTGCTATCAGGGATAAGCTGGAGCCGGCCATGCCCCCCGTCCGGTGGCCCGCGACCGACAGTATATACTCTTTTCTTCTAACACCGGCCGTACCCTGGGCCTGCCAGCTTGTCGAGGCGAGCCGAAGTCCTCCTTTTTTCGATGACAGTTGACATTACTGGACAAATGTGGAGGAAGTGTTATAATGACCGCTAAACAAAAAGACTGCCCGCGCTGTGGCGGCAACCTATTGTTCGACCAGGAGGAATATGACTGGTATCTGTACTGTCTGCAGTGCGGTTATCGTATCGAACTAAAGGAAGAAAGTGAGTCTAACCACGACACCACTAAAGGCAGATGGGAGACCCTGCCTTCACCAATCTAGCAAAGAGGGAGAAAAGAATGGTGACTGGAGTTACCAATGAGACATCGGCAACCCTGATTGAGGAAGAACCTCCGGGTATTGGCTCCACTACTGACAGGCTGGAAAAGGAACCTCCCGGTAAGGCCGTCAGTACTGGACGCAGATTTTTCGCCCACGTTTCCCAGACAGACTGGGACGACTGGAAGTGGCACTTCCGTAACCGTATCACCACCATCGACGAGCTGGCCAGATATATCCCGCTATCACCCCGGGAGCAGGCGCGCCTCAGACTTGTAACGAAAAAATATCCCCTTTCTATAACACCCTACTATCTATCTCTGATTCACCCGCATGATGCCAATGACCCCGTCAGAAAACAGGCAGTACCCTCTATTCTGGAAATAACCATGGGCCAGATAGGCTCGGAAGACCCCCTGGAAGAGAAAAGGGATTCAGTTGTCCCGGGTCTGGTGCACCGCTATCCCGACAGGGTACTGATGGTGCTCACCGATATCTGTCCAATGCTGTGTCGGCACTGCACCCGGAAGAGGGAATGGCATAAAGGAGGGTGGGTGCGCACGCAGGCCGAGGTTGAAGCCATGCTGACCTACATACGCCAGCATGAAAATGTCAGAGATGTTATCATTTCGGGTGGTGACCCTCTGACACTGACCACTCATCACCTCGAGGAAATTATCTCCAGGCTCAGGCAAATAAGGCATGTGGAAATCATCCGCATCGGCACCAGGTTTCCGGTTGTTCTGCCCCAGCGTATTGATGACGAACTGTGTGCTATGTTGTCCCGGTATAGCCCGATATGGCTTAACACCCATTTTAACCACGAGCGCGAGATAACTCCCGAGGCAGCACAGGCCTGCGACCGGTTGCTCAGGAGCGGGGTACCGGTTAATAACCAGTCCGTCCTGCTGAAAGGGGTTAATGACACCGTCGCGGCCCAGATGAAGCTATGTCATGGACTGCTCAAGATAAAGGTACGCCCCTACTACCTTTTCCAGTGTGATGAGGTACAGGGCACCGAACATCTACGGACGCCGGTAGAGGTCGGCGTCAAGATTATGGAAGGCTTGCGTGGTCATACGTCGGGGCTGGCCGTGCCTACCTTCGTTGTCGACCTGCCTCATGGCGGTGGTAAGGTACCTATGCAGCCGAACTATGTGGTGGCGCAGACAGAAGGCGAACTCCTGGTGAGGAATTATCAGGGAAAAGTAATTCGCTATCGTAATCCTGGAGTATCTGCCGGAGACGAGTTCGTCACAGTGGCGACAAACCGTTTGGCGAGACCGATTACCGCTATGGCTACTAAACCGCAGATATTAAACCAGTCGGAAGGGGTACGCAATGAAGATAGGGTTAGCGTATGACCTTAAAGAAGCAGTAGCTCTAGAATTGGCCAGTCCTGAAGACGCTCTCGAAGAGTATGACTCTACCGAGACTGTGGAACTAATTGCCAGTAGCCTGGAAAGTTTGGGACACTCGGTAGTTATGCTCGGTGGTGGCCGGGAGTTCCTTAACAGGATTCTCACCGAACGGGTTGAGTTTGTCTTCAACATTGCCGAGGGAAGGGGGAATTATCGCAGTCGTGAAGCCCAGGTGCCCTCTGTGTTGGAGATACTGAGTATCCCCTATTCGGGTTCAGACCCCCAGTGCCTGGCGGTATGTCTGGACAAGCCGCTGACCAAGACACTGGTAGCTGCTGCGGGAGTACATACGCCAGATTTCGTGGTGATATCTGATATTCACGAGCTTGGCGAGGTATCCTGGCCGAAATTCTCCTTCCCGGTTATCATCAAGCCAGCCTATGAGGGTTCCAGTAAGGGTATCAGGCTTGCCTCACTGGCCAAGAATTCGAAAGAAGCAGAGGCACTGGTGGGTCAGCTTCTGGGCTGTTATCAACAGCCAGTGATGGTCGAGGAATTCATCAGCGGGGACGAGGTCACCGTGGGTATAGTGGGTAGTTCTCCACCAAACATAGTCAGCACGATGCGTGTCGTTCCCAGGCACAAGTACGACCACTTTGTTTACTCACTGGAAGTCAAGCGGGACTGGAAGGAGTTGGTCGATTATGAATGTCCTGCCCGACTCAATGCAGGGATTATTCGTGAAATCAACTCCTCAAGCCTGAAGGCCTTTAAGGTGTTAGGATGCCGGGATTTTGCCCGGCTGGATTTCAGGGTCAGTGCCGAGGGAGTGCCCTATTTCATTGAAATAAACCCACTGCCAGGACTGGGAACCCACAGCGACCTGTATATCATGGCGACAAAAATGGGATGGAACCACGCGCAACTAATTAGTGCCATACTTGATGCAGCCTTGCAGAGGTATCCCCAGTGTGCCAGCGTATAGCCATTATCTATAACGCAACACGCCCATCACGCTATGATAGCCTCGGGGAACAGAAGGCCGTTCTTGGTGTCCTGGATGCGGTACAAGCGGTCTTTAACGCCTTGCGAGGACTGGATTACAAGGTGACGCAGGTCCCACTTATACCTCCTCTCGCGGAAGCCGAAAAGACTATTAAGTCACTGGATGCAGGACTTGTCTTTAATCTCTTCGAAGGTTTTGGTGGCCAGCCTGAAACTGAGGCTGAAATTGCTGACATTCTGACGGCCCTGGGAATACCCTACACCGGCTGTCCTGCCCCGGCATTGCGACTGTCTCTGGACAAGGCCAGGGTCAAGGCAATCCTTCAGGAGAATGGTATTGATACACCTGCCTTCCAGTTACTCGATGCTGAATCAATCCCAGAGTTTCGACTGGAATACCCCGTTATCGTCAAGCCTTACGGTGAGGACGCCAGCCATGGCATTTCTCAGGAAAGCATGGTTGATAATCTGGCTGCGCTGAAGAGGCAGGTCGCTAGAATAAGTCATTCCTACGCTGGCAGCGCGCTGGTAGAAGAATTTATTGATGGCCGGGAGTTCAATATCACTGTTCTGGGTAACTCTGAGTCCTCAGTCTTACCCGTGTCTGAGATAGACTACACCCTGCCTGTTGGATTCCCCAGAATTTTGACCTACGCTGCCAAATGGGACCCGGACAGTGCTGAGTATCGGGGTACGGGGGTCGTCTGCCCGGCCCGAATTGCTAGCCATGACAGACAGCGTGTTGAAGAAGTAGCCCTAAGAGTATTTCGTCTTCTGGGATGCCGCGGCTATGCCAGAATAGACATGCGAATGGACATGCAAGGGCGGGTAAATGTGCTGGAGGTAAACCCCAACCCCGATATATCCCCTGGCTCGGGAGCAGTGCGTCAGGCTGAGGCAGTCGGAATGACCTATACTCAGTTTATCAACAGGATTATATGTCTTGCCCTGGAGGAGAACGGACAATGATGCATAGGCTGCGCCCGATGCTGCCAGGTGACAGGACGGCGCTCTTCAATATTATTGATAATATCTCTGAGTTCAGCCCTGCGGACGTACTGGTAGCCAGGGAGGTCATTGACAGTCACTTACAAGACCCTTGTGGTTCCGGGTACAGTGTCCTGGTGGCTGAGATTGAAAAAAAGGTCGTTGGCTATATATGCTATGGCCCTACCCCCCTTACCCAGGGGACATGGGACATGTACTGGATGGCTACATCGCCGGAACAACAGGGTCAGGGCATCGGTAGTGACCTGGTGGTGCTGGCGGAGAGTCAAATCATGGAGTCAGGGGGAAGACTGATAATGATTGAGACGTCCTCCCGACCGGAATACGAGAAGACCCTACGTTTTCACAGGAACCGTGGCTATGAGTTAATCGTCCGGATTCCTGATTTTTATGCTCCCGGAGAGGACAAGCTGATTCTTCAGAAAAGGCTGGACAGATAACCACCGGGGGTGCTCTCTGGGATATGTGAGAGATAATGGATAGCTGGTGGGAATCTTTTGTACTGACCTTCATACCTCTGTTCATTGTAATTGATGCCTTGGGGAATTTGCCCTTTGTCCTCTCTCTCACCGAGGGCATGTCTCATCATGAACGGTACAGGGTGATTCACATCGCTTCTGCTACTGCGGCGTTAATCGGCCTCGCCTTTTTGTTCTTCGGCCATTTCATCCTCAGAGTAATGGGGATTTCGGTTGGTGCATTTGCCATTGCTGGTGGGCTCATCCTGCTGGTGCTTTCCGTCAGGTACATGACCAGTGGCCGTATGGTAGATGTTGTCAAAGAGGAAATGGTGGCCGTTGTTCCTATTGGCACACCCCTGACAGTCGGCCCGGCCACGATAACCACCCTGCTGCTCCTGGTCAATCAGTTCGAGCTCTATATCGTGCTCGTGTCCTTTATCCTGAATGTCCTCGTCACCTGGATTATCTTCCTTCTGAGCAATCAGGTTGCCCGCTTCATGGGACAGGGTGGACTCAAGGCTGTTTCGAGGGTATTCAGCCTGCTCCTGGCAGCTATCGCCGTCAATATGGTTATTAACGGACTGGACATACTTGGTATAATCAGTATAGCTGGCTGAAAGACTACCAGAGATGGCTTCTGGCCAGCCAGGGTTCACCAGAGAGGATTTCCCTATGGAAGACGCCGGCAGGAAAAATAAAAAAACCGCAATCACCATTCGCCAGATGGAGATTGATGACATCAGCGCTGTATATCACCTGGGAGAGGAGCTCTTTACCAGCGATGAGCTCCCCTTTCTCTACCGCACCTGGGACCCCTATGAGGTAACTGACTATTTTACCTCTGACCCTGATTACTGCTTGGTGGCTGAGCGAGAGGGAAAGATTGTTGGCTTTATTCTGGCGACTACTGTCGAAAAAGAAGGTACCGCCTGGAAAACATACGGATACCTGAGCTGGATAGGAGTTGATGAAGCCTTCCAGAGGACTGGACTGGGGCTCCGTCTTTACCGAAAACTTGAGGACAGTTTTCGGGAGGAGGGGGTTAGAATGGTCATGGCCGATACTGAGGCGAGTAACAAGGAGGCCATCGCCTTCTTCAAGACACTGGGCTTCTCGTCGGAAAGGCAACATCTCTGGCTGGCTAAGACGCTGAGATTACCGATAAAGAAGCGGGCAAATCGAGCCAATAGTTCCCTGTCCACCACCAACTCATCTCATCATAGTAAAGGCGAGGGTGAGACAGGTGGTAGGGGAAGACTCTGAGGAGAACCATTAGGATGGCTTCGATCCCGGTTAAGTCAGTCGATGTGAATCCAGAGAGGCTCAAGAGGCTTCTAAAGAGCCTGGTGGATATCTACAGTCCATCAGGTAAAGAAGAGGAAATCATTGAGTACGCGGAAAAGTACATGAAGAAGGCGGGTCTTTCAGTTACCCGCCAGGTGGTGGACGAGGACCGCTGTAACCTGATTATCTTTCCAGGTGAATGGGAATCCGTCGAGGTCTGCTATGTCGGGCATGTGGACACCGTGGTCGCCTACGACCTGGAAGAAGCCGACTTCTCCGAGGAAGGAGATACGATATCAGGCCTCGGTACGGCGGATATGAAGGGGGGTTGTGCTGCCATGATGGAAGCCTTTACGGTGCTGACTGAGGAAGGTAATCCTTTCCCGGCCGTCGGCCTGGCCCTCCTTGTAGATGAAGAAGAGGACAATAAGGGCGCCCGGGCTTTCATTGAGGAATACACGTCCCCGTGGGCGGTGATTGGTGAACCCACCAACCTGACACCATGCCTCGGTCATTACGGTTACCTGGAAGTACTGTTGCGCACTCAGGGTAAACGGGCCCACTCCGCCATGCCGGAGCTCGGGCAGAACGCCATTGAGGCCATGTTGAAGCTCTTGTTGCGGTTTACGGAATACGCGGCCTCCTCGCCCCACGGCCTGGTGTACAATGTTAGAGAGCTGTCCGGCTTCCCCGGCGGCTTCGTCGTGCCGGATGCATGTGAAGCCTGGCTTGACCTGCACCTGCCCCCCAACTCAAGAATTGACATTCTCAAGAACGAACTGGAGCACCTGATGTCGGAAGTAAAAAAGTCGACACCCTCTCTGGATGCCAGTCTCAGGTTTGAAGATACCTTCTCGGGGTATCTAATTTCCGAAGACAGGCCGCTGGTCAGGGAACTAAGAGAAATCTATAATAGGATGTCTCTGCCGTGGCAGCCCCACGAGTTCAGGAGCCAGTCGGATGGCAATATTCTCTGGACGGCTGGCATCGACCCTGTAATTTTAGGACCTGGCCGACTGGAGTTGGCCCATACCTCGGAGGAGTCGGTCTCCTTTGCCCAGGTCGTAAAGGCAGCCCAGCTCTACCTGAATCTTGCCCGGTCTCTGTCGCAGAGTAGGGATTAGCCATGTCATCTCGGCTTGATTGGTAACCGGTTTGTTTGGAAAGGGATATTGTCATGTTTCGCATTCGTCGGGTTTATGACTATGTTACACCGGCCAACAGAGAAACGATTTCCCAGGCCCAGGGGATTTTGCGCACTCAATTCCCCGGCCTATCACAGCGGGATATCGCCAAACTACCGAAACAATTACGCAATCCCCTGAAATACCGATTCCGCTCCATTCTATTTGTGGCTGAGGACCACAAGGAGCGGGTTAAGGGTTTTGCCCTGCTGTTTCACGAGCCAGTTCTGCATTTCTGTTACCTGGATTACATCTCCACTGCGGAGAGGCGGATGGGCAGGGGAATCGGTGGTGCGCTTTATGAAAGGGTGCGTGAGGAGGCGTTTTCGCTGAATGCCATCGGTCTATTTTTTGAGTGCCTGCCCGATACTCCGAAGCTATCGCCTGACCCTGAGATGAGAAGGCGAAATGCTGCCCGTCTGCGCTTTTACGAGAGGTACGGGGCACGTCCCATTATCAATACTGCCTATGAAACCCCACTGACGCCGGGGGATACCAATCCACCTTTTCTTGTATACGATGATTTGGGAAGAGAGACTACACCCGACCGTGACACGGCACGTACTATCGTCCGGGCGATACTGGAGCGTAAGTACGGCAATGTGTGCCCACGAGACTATGTTGAGATGGTGGTCGAGTCATTTAGAGACGACCCGATAATGCTCAGGAAGCCCAGGTACGTGAAGGAAAAGGCTCTTGCTGTGATAAGGACTTCGATACCACGTGACAAGCGCATTGTCCTGGTTATCAATGACCGGCACTTGATTCACCATGTTGAGGAACGGGGATACGTTGAATCTCCGGTCAGAATAGATGCGATACTCAGCGAACTGGATACCACCAAGTACTTTGAAAGGGTTCCACCAAGTCACTTTTCCGAGAAACGGATAAGGGCGGTCCATGATGATGAATACATTGACTATTTCAAAAAGGTATGCGCCAAACTTGAACCGGGACAGTCTATCTATCCCTATGTCTTTCCCATCCGCAACGCTGCGCGTCCCCCGAAAGACCTCCCTATCCGGGCGGGTTACTACTGCATTGACACATTTACCCCGATAAACCGTAACGCTTACCTCGCAGCGAGACGGGCTGTGGACTGTGCCCTTACCGCAGCAAAACTAATCCTTGAAGGAAGCCGTCTCGCGTATGCACTGGTGAGGCCACCCGGTCATCATGCTGAGCGCCGTGCCTTCGGAGGGTTCTGTTACTTCAATTCAGCGGCAGCTGCTGCTGAATATCTCAGCAATTATGGAGAGGTCGCCATGCTGGATATTGACTATCATCATGGCAACGGCCAGCAGGATATATTCTATGAGCGCCCTGATGTCCTGACAGTATCGATTCATGGGCGCCCGAGCATTGCCTATCCCTACTTCAGTGGTTTCCAATCGGAAAAGGGTAGCGGTGCCGGTAAGGGTTACAACATGAATATCCCCCTGCCTGAGAAAATTGACACCGACCGCTACCGGCAAGCTTTGAGCACTGCTCTGAAACGGATAGAACGCTTCCAGCCGGAATTTCTTGTCGTTGCCCTTGGCCTGGATACGGCCAGAGAAGACCCGACGGGTAGCTGGGATTTATTGGACAAAGACTTTGAGACCAACGGGGAAATGATTGGCTCGCTGCATCTGCCCACGCTAGTCGTTCAGGAAGGTGGCTATGACACCAGGGTCCTTGGCATCAACGCACGCCACTTTTTTACCGGGCTATGGGCAGGCACCTATGCGCCTTACTAAGTCTCCACGCTCTCTTTTCTCTTGAAGAACGATGCGGCCAAAGGTGGTAGTGTAATTACCAGGGAATAATGACGGCCATGTGAAGGAATCGGTGTTGCTTCTACGCCGCTGAGGTTACCCTGTCCACTGCCTCCGTACTCCTTGCCGTCACTGTTCAGTAGTTCATTCCAGTAGCCGGGCTCTGGTACGCCGAGGCGGTAGTTGTAGTGAGTCACTGGCGTGAAATTACAGACTACCAGAACGGTATCCTCGGGAGAGCGTGCCTTGCGTATGAGGCTGACGACGCTATGCTTGGTGTCATTGCAGTCAATCCATTCGAAGCCAGCCGCGTCACAGTCGAGTTTATAGAGGGCCGGCTGGCTCCGGTAAAGCCGGTTCAGGTCCTCTAACCAACGCATCACGCCACGGTGCGGGAGGTAATCAAGCAGGTGCCACTCCAGGCTCTCGTCATGTCCCCACTCACGCCATTGAGCGAGCTCGCTTCCCATGAACAGCAGCTTCTTTCCGGATTGCGCGTACATGTATCCGAAGAGCAATCTGAGGTTGGCGAACTTCTGCCAGTCATCTCCGGGCATCTTCCCTATTAATGACCCTTTACCATGCACGACCTCGTCGTGGGAAAGCGGCAGAATGAAGTTCTCGAAATAGGCGTAAATCATTCGAAAGGTGAGATTATTGTGGTGATATTTTCTGAAAAGCGGGTCATTGGTCATGTAATCGAGCGTGTCGTGCATCCAGCCCATGTCCCATTTCAGGCCGAACCCAAGACCTCCGAGGTAGGTCGGGCGTGATACCATTGGCCATGCTGTAGACTCTTCGGCGATGGTCTGTACATCAGGCTTTTCCTGATAGACTATTTCGTTGAGGCGGCGCAGGAAAGTGATAGCCTCCAGGTTCTCACGACCGCCGTATTTGTTGGCAATCCACTTGCCTTCCTTGCGGCCGTAGTCAAGGTAGAGCATTGAAGCAACAGCATCCACCCGGAGACCATCCGCATGGTATTGCTCAAGCCAGAACAGAGCGCTTGAGTAAAGAAAACCCCTCACCTCGTGGCGACCATAATTGAAAATGCAGCTATTCCAGTCGGGGTGAATTCCCTGTTTCGGGTCGCCATGCTCGTAGAGATGAGTCCCGTCGAAGAAATTAAGCCCATGCTCATCGTTGGGGAAGTGGGAGGGCACCCAGTCAAGAATCACACCTATATCATGCTGGTGCAGATAGTCAACAAGATACATAAAGTCCTGCGGCGTGCCATAACGGCTGGTGGGAGCGAAATATCCGGTAGTCTGGTAACCCCAGGAGCCATAGAATGGGTGTTCCATAATCGGCATAAGCTCGATATGGGTAAAGCCCATTTGCTTCACGTGCTCGGCCAGTTGCGGAGCCAGTTCCCTGTAACTGAGAGAACGCTTTTCCTCTTCAGGCACGCGACGCCAGGAGCCGAGATGCACCTCGTAGATAGAAATCGGGGCATCCAGGGCGTTCCGTTCCCGCCTTTTCACCATCCACGCCTGGTCTCCCCAGGAATAGTCCAAATTCCAGACAACTGAGGCCGTTTTGGGGGGTATCTCACTATATAAGGCGAATGGGTCAGCTTTCTCCACCTTATAACTGCGTTGATGGGATACGATATAGTACTTGTAGAGAGTGCCCTGGCCTATTCCCGGGATAAAGCCCTCCCAGATACCGGATTGCCCTCGGGGACGAAGTGGGTGACTGGACTTGTTCCAGTTGTTAAACTCGCCCATGACAAAGACCTGTCTGGCACTGGGTGCCCAGACAGCGAAATAGGTCCCTTCCACTTCACCTACCTTTATAACGTGAGCGCCCAGTTTCTCATAGAGACGATAGTGAGAACCTTCATTAAAAAGATAGAGGTCCCCATCGGTTAGCCGTGATGTGTCATAGCTCACCAACGGAGCGCCTGTTTGTTTGGCAGAGTCTTTCTTTTTGTTATCTCTTCGGCTTGCCATACTGAACACAACCTCTTGTCCAAATCATAACTGTTACATCATGCTAGCCCGCAGCTTGGGACAATCGGGAGGCGAGTCTCCCGGCATTGTCAGTCGGCCTTAATTAGCTGAAGTATACCTTGCAGGGGGACACTCAACCAATCAGGCCGGTTATTAAGCTCGTAGCCTATTTCATAGACAGCCTTCTCCATCAGGTAGGCGTCCAGAAGAACCTTCAGTTGCTCTGGCTCCTCCGGTATCAGCCGAGCCTGTCTTATCTCATCCAGATACGATGTTAGAAATACGGATGATACCCAGACATACCAGAACTGCGCCCACTGCGCGAGTGTGGGCAGGTCACGCTCTGGTCGGGCAGTCAGTGATTCCTGGCGGAGTAGACTACTGTGAGTGGCATAGTGAAAGGAGCGTATCATTCCAGCGGCGTCCCGTAGTGGTGAGCGCTTGAAACGCCGCTCACTGAGGGGGCGTGCCGGTTCTCCCTCAAAATCAATAATGACGAAGTCCTTGCCAGTGTATAGCACCTGACCCAGGTGGAAGTCTCCGTGGCAGCGGGTTCTCGATGCCGAAATCCTGCGCTTGCGGATGAGGTAAAAGCGTTCGATGATGGCGTCTTCACTATTCAGGACATCCTGAGCGTCTTCTCTAACTTCCTCTGGCAAGTATCTCAGTCTCTCGCGAAGCAGCCTCAGTGTTTGGACTGACAGGGCACGCATAGATTGATATAGGGATGTCTGGTACATCATCGAGAATGGCTCTGGGGCAAAATCGGGGTCGTCTGGTACGGAAGCCAGAGCTAGATGGAGCTCAGCAGTGCGCTTCCCTAGAAGCTGCGCTGATGTAAGGTAGGGGCCGATGGTGTCCTTGGCAAGTGACGGAGGCTCCTGGGGCAGGGATAGGAACTTTCTGCGGGGAACGGGAGGTATCTGGACCGTTGGGTGTGCCAGGGCGTCCTGGAAGTAGCGGTCAAGTGAGTCCACAGTGTACTGCCAGGCATCCCCTTCGTTGGCGACAAAGCTTTGAAGGATAGCCAGACTCACCGATTTGCTCCTCCCACGATTGTACTCTAAGGCGCCTGCCATGCGGGCGATGTTAGGATAATCGGTCTTCTCGGTTAGAAAGCGGCTGACTTCCACATCGGGGTTCGTCCCCTCTTCAAGTTGTCTATATAGCTTGAGAATCAGTCGGTTCCCGTAGACTATTGATGTGTTGCTCTGTTCTGCCTTGAGGGGGACAGGTTCTAGAGAAACCTCATTTCTTGGACCTGCGAGATTCCAGAAGGCTTGTGTGCGTGAAGCAGAAAGCCGTCCGTATTGTCCTCTGAAACTACGACTTCGCCTTATGGCTCGCAGAATCAGGTTACAAAATCCGTCGTTCACAGACGCATCACAAAGTAGTTTAACACTGCCTCTGCGATGAGTTTTCAAATATGCAATGGCCGCCTGCGGGTATTCAGCCGTAACTATACCTGCTTGCTCAGTGGGGACAGTGATAAGAGGGACCAGATAAGTCTCCGGTTCACCTTCGCTGTACTCGATTTCTATCAGGACAAGGTTGGCAGTCCGGTTGGCAAAGCGCATCGGGATAACATCCTGAATCTCCGATGCCCAGGATTCGCGTGCTTTACCGCGGAACCATCGGCGGTTCTTGATATATTCCAGTAATACTGCTTCCAGAACAAACCAGTTATTTTTTTCAAAAAGGTCGTCTTCGGTCTCGTCCAGTTGTGGGAGTTCCCCAATGTCCTCGGTAGGCAGGGTGCGGAGACGTAACGCTTCTGCCGGGTGTTGTTTCAGAGAGAACCAGTAGAAAGCATACGGACTCAGGGTAAGGGAGTACGGGGCTTCACCAATGGGTGTAAACTCCACACGCCCAAAGATTTCAGTGGGGGTCCAGCCATTAAACTCAGCCAGGTCAATCTGTGTCTGTTGGGCCAGATGTGAGAGGTTAGCCACTACTAAAATAGTCTCCTCCTGGTAGCGTCGAAGGAAGGCCAGCACCCGCCGATTCTCCGGTTGAATGACCTCGAAGCTCCCCCGCCCGAAGGCCTTGAATCTTTTCCTTAGGGCAATAGCGCGTTTCATCCACCAGAGGAGCGAGTCAGTATTTTTCAGCTGCGTTTCTACATTGACTGCTTCATAGTGGTACTCAGGGTCGATAATGGGGGGGAGGTACAGCCTCTGAGGGTTGGCACGGGAGAAGCCGGCATTGCGGTCGGGGCTCCACTGCATCGGGGTACGCACACCATTGCGGTCGCCCAGATAAAAGTTGTCTCCCATGCCTATTTCGTCCCCGTAATAGACTACAGGTGTTCCCGGGAGAGAAAACAAGAGGCCGTTCATCAGCTCAATTTTTCTCCGGTCGTTGTTGAGCAGTGGGGCCAGACGCCGTCGGATACCGAGGTTAAGCCGTGCCGCAGGGTCGTTTGCGTAAACACGGTACATGTAGTCGCGCTCCTCGTCGGTGACCATCTCCAGAGTTAACTCGTCGTGGTTGCGCAGGAAGATGGCCCACTGGCAGGTCTCAGGGATTGTCGGCGTCTGCTGGAGAATGTCGATAACAGGGAAACGGTCTTCCATCCGGATGGCCATAAAGAGGCGCGGCATGAGGGGGAAATGAAAAGCTATATTAAATTCGTCCGCGTCGCCAAAGTAGGCAGTAGCGTCTTCAGGCCACTGATTAGCCTCCGCCAGGAGCATCCGGTTTTTGAACTTTTTATCAATATGTGTGCGCAACTCTTTAACGAAAGAGTGAGTCTCAGGCAAGTTCTCGCAGTTGGTGCCTTCCCGCTCATAGAGGTAAGGCACTGCATCTACTCGTAACCCGTCTACACCGAGCCTCAGCCAGTAGTCCATCACCCGGAACATAGCCCGGCGGACAGCGGGGTTATCATAATTAAGGTCCGGCTGATGTGAATAGAAGCGGTGCCAGTAATATGCCTTGGCTAAGTTGTCCCATGCCCAGTTGGAGTATTCATAGTCCTTGAAGATTATTCGAGCTTCCTGGTACTTATCCTGGGTATCATTCCACACGTAGAAGTCACGCCAGCGCGTCCCGGGTGCTGCCCGGCGCGCGCGTTGGAACCATGGATGCTGGTCAGAGGTGTGGTTAAGGACCAGTTCTGTGATAACACGTATACCCCGCCGGTGTGCTTCCTCGACGAGCTCCCTGAAGTCCGCCATGGTGCCATAGATAGGCTGGATATTGGTATAGTCGGAAATGTCATAGCCGTCGTCCTTCAAGGGCGAAGGATAGAAAGGGAGCAGCCAGAGGGCCGTAACCCCGAGGTCCTCAAGGTAATCGAGCTTCTCTCTCAATCCCAGAAGAGTCCCTGTGCCTTCTCCTTCGCTATCCGAAAAGGCCCGCACGTGGAGTTCGTAAATTATCGCATCCTTGTACCACAGGGGGTCGTCCTCAAGCGGGAAATACGCCGCTCTCCGCTTCGCCATCTCCTAACCACCAACCATTGTATGAATATGTTCCAGTAACTCCTTGACCCCAAGCGGTTTCAGCAAGACACCGCTGGCGCCATGCTTCAGGCTGTCCCGCTGAGTTTTCGGGCTGCGCTGCGGGGATATTATGATGAATGGTATTCCTGTGTGGCGTAGTCCATCACAATGCTCCCATATGTCCTGGTTAAAACCGGACAGATATATAAGGGCAAGGTCTATCATCTTCTTCCCTTGAATAGCAAGCCTTAATTCTTCGAGGCTGGCAGCAGTGACTACCTCGTACCCTTCCTGCTCAAGTTGCTGTGCCAGGTTTTGCAGGCCACTACGGTTGCTGTCCACTGCCAGGATTGTTGTCTTTTCAGTCACCATTTCAGTCACGGTAGAATAGGTGCAGAGTTACTACAGTAAGTATTGCATGTACTATTAAACTTAGCAACCCCCGCTTTTCGCCGCCTCGTTTGTATCTGCCCGGCCCATTCGTTACCTCGAGGTATTCTGGTGTATTCGGAAGATATGAGCCGGCCTAATCTGTGGGTTGAGTTCCACATAGTTCCTGGGGCCATTCCATATGTAGTGGGCGTCGTTCAGAAGGTCTTGCACCTGATAAGACTGCTGAGCATCAAGGCCGAGAGTATCTAGGGGAAGCTCTACCCAGCCGGATTGTGTGTATCGATAGTCAAGGTTTACCACGGTCAGTATGATGTTGGAGAGGTCCTCGGTGCTCTTGCTGTAGCAGATAATCTGTTCATTATCCACGTTATGGAACTGCAGGTTCAGGTTGTCGTGAAGGGCTTGATTTTCGTGTCGAATCTGGTTCACCCTGGCGATGAAGTCCTTCAAACTGTCGGGCCTGGTGATGTCCCAGTGCTTTATTTCGTACTTTTCCGAATTCAGGTACTCCTCGCTGCCCGGCTCTCTAGGCTGGTTTTCACAAAGCTCGAAGGCCGGGCCATATATGCCGTAGCTCGTTCCCAGGGTGGCGGCCAGGACCAGTCGTATCATAAATGCCGGGCGTCCCCCGGTCTGCAGGTACTCGGTCAGGATGTCGGGAGTATTTGGCCAGATATTGGGGCGGAAATACTCACTCACTTCCGTCTGTGTGAGCTCGGTAAAATATTCAGTAAGCTCCCACTTCGTGTTTCGCCAGGCAAAATAGGTATATGACTGTGTAAAGCACAGCTTGGCCAGCCGGTACATGACCTTGGGGCGGGTGAACGCCTCCGAGAGGAAAATAACATCGGGATATTTATTCTTGATATCGTTAATCAGCCACTCCCAGAAGTCGAAGGGCTTGGTGTGGGGGTTGTCCACCCGGAAGATGCGGACACCCTGCTCAATCCAGAAGAGAAAGATGCTTTTTAGCTCTTCCCAGAGCTCCCGCCAGTGCTCGGTTTCAAAGTTGAAGGGATATATGTCCTGGTATTTTTTGGGTGGGTTTTCGGCGTACTGAATTGTCCTGTCTGGCCGCCAGAGGAACCACTCTGGGTGCTCCTTCACATAGGGATGGTCAGGGGAGCACTGGAAGGCGATGTCAAGGGCAATCTCAATACCCTGCTCCCGGGCTTTGGCCATTAACTGCCGAAAGTCCTGCAATGTGCCAAGCTGCGGATTGACAGCTTTGTGCCCGCCTTCCTTACTCCCGATAGCCCAGGGCGTTCCAGGAGCGTCAGATGTAGTTTTGATAGTGTTGTTCTTCCCTTTCCGATTTGTGATGCCGATGGGATGAATTGGTGGCAGGTAAAGTACGTCGAAAGCCATAGATGCGACATAAGGCAGACGCGCCTCGCAGTCTTTGAAGGTGCCGTGTTCTCCTTTTTGCTGAGTCACCGAGCGTGGGAACATCTCATACCAGGTGCTGAAGAGGCTTTTCTCACGGTCAACCACTATGCTAAGCTCCCTGGGATAGGTGACAGCGGACTGCTTGTCCGGGTATCTTGACATAACGGTGGCCACCTCTTCACTGAGGGTCAGTTTCACTCTGTCTGATTTTGGTACCCGTGTGGAAATCAAAGTCTCTGCCCATCCTCGCAGCATACGGGCATCGGCGCCAGACGCCCGCTGGCTCGCTTCCTTGACAAGCTGTGCACCGACACTGAGATTGACTGAGATGTCTTTTTGCCCGGCCTCTATCCGCTTCTCAAGGTCTTCACGCCAGGAGCCGAACTTGTCTACCCATGCCATCAGGGTATAGTAATAGCGCCCCAATTTACTGACCACAAACGATGCCTGCCAGCGGTCATTGACGAGGAGTTCCATAGGGACTTCCACCCATTGGCTATCGGACTCGCTGCGGTACAGGAGCAGAGCCGAGAGAGCATCGTGCCCGTCTGCAAAAATGTCAGCTTCAACAATCACCTTATCGCCGATGACCCGCTTGGCCGAGAAGCGGCCCCCGTCAATCTCAGGTTTTACGGCTTCGATAACGATACGTGTCCAGCCTTCTTGATTATCCATGCAAACGTCCTGATGCTTATTATGTTTACATATTAGCAACTCCATCCTCTACGTTCAACTTTATACCATCCTGTTAGCCGCAGCCGGAAATATTAATACAACCCATTCCAGCTACCCGACCTGAATTCGGTGCTTGAAGCACGCCACGGGAAATAGTAGACTTGAGCTGTGAGTGGCAGATACGGCCGGTTCAGTCACCGACAGGCTATAACGTGCTCTTACTCAGAGTAAAGTCTGGTAGCCGCTTAGCCGGAGCCATGAGAAAGGCTGAAGGAGTCCAGAAATGAGTGCTCTCTCTACTGGTATACGTCCTTTGCACCAGCTGGCGCAGTCCTATGGGGTGCAGACGGCCTACTGGGACGTATCTCACCAACGACGTCAGGCCTCCGCGGAAGCCCTTTTGGCAGTTCTTAAGTCCCTGGGTGCCCCACTCAGGACACTCCAGGATGTTCCTACAGCTTTGCGGGAACGGCGTCAGGGGTTGTGGCGGCGGCTACTGGAACCCGTAACCGTAGTGTGGGACGACAGCCCAACCACGGTACCGGTACGGCTTCCCGCCACCATTGCTGAAGAGGCCACGCTGGCCGCTCATCTCACGCTGGAGAACGGTGAGGAAATGCGATGGCAGTGGCGCACTGCGGACCTGCCGTTGCGTGAGACAGCCGTGGTTGAAGGAGTGCGATACGTAGTAAAGGAACTAGCGTTGCCAGGTGGCCTCCCCTGGGGGTATAACCGGTTAAGTCTGGAGCTTCCGGCAGGGCGGGAGGAGGCTCTGGTCATTGCCGCCCCCCTCAAGGCCTATGTACCTTCCGAGCAACCGGAGGACCGACTCTGGGGGGCATTCATTCCTCTCCACGCTCTCCACACGGAGGGGAGCTGGGGGAGCGGCAACTTCTCAGACCTTGAGGCTTTTATAGAGTGGCTGGCGGGGATTGGTGGGGGAATTGTCGGGACATTGCCTCTCCTGGCCATGTTCCTTGACAGCACTTCCGACCCCAGCCCTTATCTTCCAATAAGTCGTCTGTTATGGAACGAGTTCTATCTTGATGTGACCAGCGTTCCAGAATTAAAGGAATGTCCTTCGGCACGGTCGCTTATGACGTCATCGTCCTTTCGGGAAGAGATTGAAGCCCTACGTAGTTCGCACCTGGTAGACTATGGCCGACAGATGGCACTGAAGCGTCAGATTCTAAATGAGTTGAGCCGTTTCTTCTTTGAGAACAGGTCTGACCGCCTTGCGGCTTTTCAGCGCTTCATGGAGGCGAATCCGCTGGTTGAGGACTATGCCCGCTTTCGGGCCGCGGGCGAGAAGCAGCACAACCGGTGGCAGTCCTGGCCACAGCCACTCCGGGATGGTCTTATCAGTGAGGGGGATTACGATGAAGAAAACAGGCGTTACCACCTCTATGTGCAGTGGCTGGTGCATGGGCAAATGGCGGCCCTGGCGGAAAAGGCCAGCCAGCAGGGTGTAAGGCTGTATCTTGACCTGCCGCTGGGCGTTCACCCCGATGGCTATGATGCCTGGCATCAGCGTAGTCTTTTTGTATCGGACGCCTCGGTTGGTGCACCCCCGGATGTTGTGTTCACCGGGGGACAGGACTGGGAATGCCCGCCCCTGCACCCGGAAAAGGTCAGGGAGCAAGGCTATAAGTATACAATAGCTTATCTGCGGCATCACCTCCAGCGCGCCAGCATACTGCGCATCGACCATGTGATGGGTCTACACAGGCTCTTCTGGATACCGAAGGGAATGGAGCCGGGCCAGGGAGTTTATGTGCACTATCCGGCGCATGAATTATATGCTATCCTGGCGCTCGAGTCCCGGCGCAGTCAGTCTATTCTGGTCGGTGAAAACCTGGGTACCGTACCGCCGGCAGTCAGGCCTGCAATGAAGCGACACGGCCTGCAACGCATGTACGTTGTCTATTATGAGCTTGCCTGCGACCCGCAAAAAAAGCTGCCGCGTGTATCTTCTGATTCAGTAGCCAGCCTGAATACACATGACATGACCCCCTTCGCCGGCTTCTGGCAGGGTCTGGATGTTGAGGAAAGGCTGAAACTCGGCCTTGTAGATAGGAAGGGAGCGAAACAGGAGAGGAAGGCCAACCGCGCCTACAAAGAGTCTCTGGTCAACTTCTTACGGAGCAGAGGCTGGATTAAGGAGCGGGTGGTAGATACTCGTACCGTACTGAAAGGCTGCCTGGCTTTCCTGAGTGCCAGCCGTGCCCGTGTCGTTCTTGTTAACCTGGAGGACCTCTGGCTGGAGACACATCCCCAGAATGTGCCGGGCATCAAGAAAGACTACCCTAACTGGCGACAGAAGGCGCGCTATGGACTTGAGACCTTTTGCCAGATGCCCCAGGTGCTTGATATACTTCAGCTAATAGACCGCCTCAGAAAGCACGGCAGGTAGTTTGTCCCGCACCCTGTTGTCGTTGAGGAGTAAAGGGAAGCGACCATGAATCGAAAGACTGCTCTTGGGGCTACGTACCTCGGTGATGGCCGCTGCCAGTTCGTGGTGTGGGCACCCCTGCCCGGTGAGGTAGATATACACTTCACGGCCCCTCAAGAGCGAATAGTGTCTTTGCACAGGGAGGCCCGGGGCTACTATCAGGGAACCGTAGAGGAGACGGAGCCAGGCAGTCTGTATTTTTACCGGCTCGATGGTCGGAACGAATACCCTGACCCGGCATCCCGCTTCCAGCCTCAGGGTGTTCACGGCCCGTCACAGGTGGTAGACTCTCATTTTCCATGGACAGACAGTCACTGGTCCGGTATTCCCCTTAAAGATTACATTATCTATGAGCTACATGTTGGCACTTTTACATCGGCAGGGACTTTTGAGGCTATCATCCCTTACCTGGACGAGCTTACAGAACTGGGTATTACGGCTATAGAACTCATGCCGGTAGCCCAGTTCCCGGGGAATCGCAACTGGGGCTATGATGGCGTTTATCCCTTCTCTGTGCAGAACTCCTACGGCGGACCAGGAGGACTCAAACTTCTGGTAGATACCTGCCATCAAAAAAGGCTGGCTGTTGTCCTGGATGTAGTCTACAACCACCTTGGCCCCGAAGGAAACTACTTCGGTAAGTTCGGGCACTATTTCACAGAGCGTTACCACACTCTATGGGGGTCTGCTTTAAACTTTGATGGCCCTCATAGCGACGAGGTTCGCCGCTACTTCGTTGAGAGTGCCCTTTACTGGCTGCGTGAGTTCCATATTGATGCACTCAGGCTCGATGCCCTCCATGCTATACTGGACGCCTCGCCCCGCACATTTCTGGAAGAGCTGGCCACCTCCGTGCACAAGCAGGCTGAAAGGCTGCATCGGCGTGCCTATCTTATCGGTGAAAGCACAGCTAATGATGCGCGCCTGCTCCGTCCGGTGAAGCTGGGTGGCTACGGCCTGGATGCCCAATGGAACGATGAGTTCCATCACTCTCTGCATGTCTTACTGTCGGGTGAGAGAACGGGGTATTACCAGGACTTCGGACATATGCGGCACCTTGTCAAGGCATTCCGTGAAGGGTTTGTTTACTCGGGTGAGTACTCGTCTTACCGCCAGCGACAGCACGGCGTTTCTTCCCGTGACATTCCGGCAGACCGTTTCGTGGTCTTTGCCCAGAACCACGACCAGGTCGGCAACCGCGCCCGGAGTGAGCGCCTGGGCCAGCTCATCTCTTGTGAAGGGCTCAAGCTCTCGGCTGGCGTCGTTTTGCTCTCGCCCTTCATTCCTCTCCTTTTTATGGGTGAGGAATACGCTGAGCCAGCGTCTTTCCCCTACTTTATCAGCCACTCAGACCCGCGGCTCGTTGAGGCGGTGAGAAAAGGGCGGCGGCAGGAGTTTGCTGCTTTTCGATGGCAGGGTGAGCCAGCCGACCCTCAGGACGAGGCTACGTTTTTACAGGCCAAACTGAATCATGGCCTGCGTAATGAGGGGCAGCACGGGGTGCTTCTTGAGTTCTACCGTGAACTGATTCGGCTCCGTAAAGAGAGCCCGGCCCTGGCCAATCTGAATAAAGACTCACTTGAAGTGCGGGGCTACGAAAAGGCAAAGGTGCTTTTTCTTCGTCGCTGGAGTAAGGACGAGGAGGTTTGCTTGGTTTTTCACTTCGGTAGCACTCAGTCATCAGAAGCAGTACCCTTTCCCGATGGTCGGTGGCACAGGCGACTGGACTCTGCTGACGGGCGATGGGGCGGGCAGGGGAGTGCTCTTCCGGAGTGGTTAGACTCCGAAGGCGAGGTTTTTCTGACATTAAGCCCATGGGAATTTGTAGTTTTCAAACAGGTGAAGGGGGATTGAATGGAGCGATACGTCTGCATTCACGGACATTTTTATCAACCACCACGAGAAAATGCCTGGTTGGAACAGATTGAGTTACAGGACGAAGCCTATCCCTATCACGATTGGAATGAGCGTATCACTGCCGAGTGCTACGCACCCAACGCCGTGTCACGCATTCTCGACCGCGAGGGCTTTATTACCCGGGTCACCAATAACTATGCCAGGATTAGCTTTGACTTTGGTCCGACCCTGCTCGTCTGGCTGGAGAAGTATGCCCCTGACGTATACCAGGCTGTCCTTGATGCTGACAGAGAAAGTAAGGGAAGGTTTTCAGGGCATGGGTCGGCCCTGGCCCAGGCCTATAACCATATGATTATGCCCCTGGCAAACCGCCACGACAAATATACGCAGGTAAGGTGGGGGATACGCGATTTTGAGCGCCGTTTCGGGCGCCGACCTGAGGGTATGTGGCTTCCGGAAACAGCAGTCGACCTGGAGAGCCTGGATATAATGGCGGAACTGGGAATACAGTTCACTATTCTCGCACCGCGCCAGGCGAGCCGGGTACGAAAAATTAGAGGTGAGGCCTGGGAAGATGTCAGTGGTGGCCATATCGACTCAACGATGGCCTATACACTGAATACGCCGTCGGGCCGGAAGCTGAGCATTTTTTTCTATGATGACCCGATAAGCCGTGCTGTTGCCTTTGAGGGTCTGCTTAGCGATGGTGAGACCTTTGCCCACCGCCTCACCGACGCCTTCTCCAAGGAGCACGATGGGTCTCAATTCGTCAATATCGCCACCGACGGAGAGACCTACGGGCACCATCACCGGTTCGGGGATATGGCCCTTGCTTTCGCCCTGCACCACATTGAGAGCAATAATCTGGCACAAATTACAAACTACGGGGGATTTCTGGAGAAACATCCCCCGACCCATGAGGTGGAGATATTTGAGAACACCTCCTGGAGCTGCGTCCATGGAATCGAGCGCTGGAGGAGTGACTGCGGATGCAATACTGGTGCCCATCCCAAATGGAACCAGGCGTGGCGCGCACCACTGCGCCAGGCCATGGACTGGCTGCGTGATGCGGTAGCGCCGCAATACGAGGAAAAGGCACGTCAGTTTGTGAAAGACCCCTGGGTAGCGCGTGATGATTATATTAATGTAATCCTCGACCGCACACCGGAAAATGTCCAGAAATTCCTGAGCCAGCATGCCACTCGCGAATTGTCTGACTCTGAGAGGGTAGCTCTGATAAAACTTCTTGAGTTGCAGCGTCATGCCATGCTCATGTACACCAGCTGTGGCTGGTTTTTCGATGAGCTCTCCAGCATAGGGACGGTACAGGTCATTCAGTACGCAGGACGGGTTGTCCAGCTGGCCGGAGAACTTTTCGGCGATAATACCGAGCTACACTTTCTGGAGCTTCTGGCATTGGCTAAGAGCAATATCCAGGAACTTGGGGACGGTCGCATAATTTATGAGAAATCTGTTAAACCAGCCATGGTAGACCTGATAAAGCTGACCGCCCATTATGCCATCAGTTCTCTGTTTGAAGACTACGGGAAACAGGTGACTATATACTGTTACTCTATTGACGTAGCCGATTACCAGAGCGTTGAATGTGGCCATACCAGGCTCGCTGTTGGTAAAGTAACGGTTACCTCTGAGATTACACAGGAATCTGATTTTCTGAGCTTTGGCGTCCTGCATTCTGGTGACCATAACGTCAATGCCGGCATCCGAGAGTACCAGGGGGATGAGGCGTATCAGGTAATGGTACAGGAAACCACCAAGACATGCGCCGCAGCTGACTTCCCCGAGGTTATCCGGCTTCTGGACAAGCACTTCGGTACGTCTACCTACTCCCTCAGGGACCTGTTCCAGGATGAGCAACGCAAGGTGCTGGACTACGTCCTCGAATCAGCGCTGGTTGATATTGAGACTGCCTTCCGTCAACTCTATGAGCGACATTACCCTCCGATGCGCTTCCTTACCGACCTGGGGCATCCGTTGCCCAAAGCTTTCCACGCGGCGGCCGAGTTCATTATAAACGCCGACCTTCGTCGGGCGCTCAGCGGTGACGTGCTGGAAGCGGAGCGAATTCAGAATCTCCTTGATGAGGCGAACGTCTGGAATATTGAACTCGACAATGAGGGACTGGCCTACCTGTTTCAGCAGAGCCTCGGAGGGCTTATGAGAAGATTCAAGGATAGTCCCGAGGATATCGACCTTCTCAAGGAGTTGGTAGACTTGGTGAGCCTGGCCAGGTCTATGCCCCTTACCGTGGACCTGTGGGAAATTCAGAACCTCTACTATGAAATGCTGCGTGCCACCTATCCAAAAATGCAGAACAGGGCACAATCAGGGGACGATGCAGGTATAGAGTGGGTTACTCAGTTTGTCGAACTAGGACAGCATCTCCGGATAAGAGTTGGATAAATGTCTGGCTTACATATCCCCGCTGCCACTTATCGGCTCCAGTTCAGCAGACACTTTCAGTTTAATGACGCTCAAATGCTGGTGCCCTATTTGCACCGCCTCGGTGTCTCTGACCTTTATGCCTCGCCCATTTTCAAAGCACGTCAGGGAAGTCCTCACGGCTACGATATAACAGACCCAACGTGTCTCAACCCGGAGCTCGGTAGCGACGCAGATTTTGAGGGACTGGTCGAAGAACTCAAACACTACGAGATGGGGTTGCTACTTGATATTGTCCCCAATCATATGGCAGCGAGCACTGAAAATCAGTGGTGGATGAATGTTCTGAGTAACGGGCGATGGTCGCCGTACGCAGCCTTTTTTGACATTGACTGGGAGCCGCCGGAGAGCACTCTGAGGAACAGGGTGCTCCTGCCTATCCTGGGCAGCCCCTATGAAGAAGCGCTGGAAAATGGGGAAATCATCCTGACGCTGGAAGACGGAGCCCTCTTCATCCGCTATCACGACCATAGATTGCCGCTGGAAATCAGGTCATATGGTCTGGTCCTCAGCCACAACCTGGACGCGCTGAAGAGAAGACTTGGCGCCCGTAATCCCGAATTTCGGCGTCTCGAGCAGCTTCTGGACGCAGTGCAACATCTGTTACCCATTAACAACGCAGATTTCAGAGAGACTGCTCGGCAGTACCAGGAACGGCAGAGCGTGATAGAGGCATTCAGTGATATTCTTAGCACCTCACACGAAATCAGGGACTTTTTTCAAAAAAAATTTGGCCGGTTCAATGGCAGGAAAGGTATCCGTACGAGCTTCGAGTTTTTGGACCACTTGCTGGGCGAACAGGTATACCGGCTCGCCTTCTGGAAAACCTCGCGTCAGCAGTTCAACTACAGGCGGTTCTTTGATATTAATGACCTCATCGGCATTCGAGTCGAAGAGCCGCAGGTTCTTGAGGCAACCCATGCCCTGATATTCCGCCTTGTCCGGGAGGGTAAGGTCAGCGGTCTGCGCATTGACCATATTGACGGTCTGCGTGACCCCCTGCAATATCTGTTACATCTCCAGGAGCATCTACTGCCGGGAGTAGAAGGTGACACGCTGCCAGGATTCTACGTAGTTGTTGAGAAGATACTGGCAGATGATGAGGCTTTACCCCAGGAATGGCCGGTCTGCGGCACAACAGGCTACGAATTCACCAACCTGGTAAATGGCCTCTTTGTTCATAGTGAGGGACTTCAGAAGCTGACCAGGGCATACTCCCGTTTTACAGGCTCACATGCAGCCTTCAGTGATGTTGTTTACCAGAAGAAAAAGCTGGTCATTGATGAGTTATTTCCCGGTGAGATTCTGGCGCTGGGACACCGTCTGACCCACCTGGTACATCAGAGCGGCCTTTCCGTTGACTTACCAGTGGAAGAACTAAAGAAGGCCCTTGTTGAGGTTACTGCCTACTTGCCCGTCTATCGGACTTATACAAGGGCTTTGGAGGTCTCTCTTCGTGACCGCCGTTATATAGTGCATGCGTTCCAGGAGGCCCGACGGCGTTATTCCAGCACAAAGATGTCGTCCTTGAACCTTCTTAAACGTGTCCTACTTCTGGACTTCCCGGAAGCACTGTCTCACGAACAGAAAGAGGCGTGGCCGGACTTCGTGCTGCGGTGGCAGCAGTTGACCGGCGCCGTCATGGCCAAGGGTTTTGAGGATACAGCCCTGTATACCTATAATCCTCTGACATCTCTTAACGAAGTGGGTGGGAACCCGGACTCACGCGGTCTGACGCTTGCTGAGTTCCACAAGCGCGATCAGTCACGACTGAAGGGCTGGCCCCACACGATGAATACCACCAGTACGCACGACACCAATCGTAGCGAGGACGTCCGGGCGCGCATCAATATTCTCTCCGAAATCCCTGAGGCTTGGGAGCAGCATCTGACACAGTGGGGCCAGTGGAACCAGCCAAAGAAGCAGAAGGTAAACGGATTGTCTGTACCCGAGCCAAATATGGAGGTGCTTCTTTATCAGACGCTGCTCGGTGCCTGGCCCCTGTTTGAGGCAGAAGTGCCTGAGTTTAAGCAGAGGCTTAAGGATTACCTGATTAAGGCTACTCGTGAAGCTAAAGCCACCACGAACTGGCTTTCACCTGATGCAGATTATGAGGGAGCCTTTATGGAATTTCTGGAGTCTATTTTAGAAGACACCAGATTCCTCGAAGACTTCCTGCTCTTTGAGAGGCAGGTAGCATATTATGGGGTCCTTAACTCTCTGGCCCAGGTTCTACTGAAGATTACCTCCCCCGGCGTTCCCGATTTCTACCAGGGAACGGAGCTATGGGATTTTAGCCTGGTGGACCCTGATAATAGACGCCTCCCTGACTTTGAAAGGCGAGTTCATCTCTTGAACGACCTTATTGGAAAGGAAAAGACCCAGGGGCGACTTCGTCTGGTGCAAGAGCTGCTGGAGTCCCGGGAGGATGGCCGTGTCAAGCTGTATACAACCTGTAAAGCATTGAATGCCCGCCGTGCCCACACGAGCCTGTTCTCAGATGGGGACTATATACCTCTCCAGACTGTTGGCCGGAGACAGGAACACCTTTGTGCCTTCGCGCGGTGTCACGAAGATGTGTGGGTGCTTGTAGTAATACCTCGCTTATTGACCAGGCTGATTCAGTCAGGCGGGCTCCCCGTCGGTCGGGCAATCTGGGGAGAAGACCATTTACTCCTACCTGAGAATGCCCCCTTAAGCTGGGTAAATATCTTCACCGCCGAAAACATAAAGGCCGACAAGGCCGAAAATGGGCTGGCCGTTTCTGAAGTATTGCATGTCTTCCCGCTGGCTTTACTTTTTGGCAGATAAGTGTATAATTGGGTGATTCAAAAGGAAAATCGGTCAAGGGAGGCGGCCGAAATGGTAAAATTATCAAAGGCAATGGCAAAGACGAGATTGGGTGACGTTGCTGCAGAGAAGTACTTCTTCTGTCAGGATGGACAAGTTTTCAGGAACCTTCGAGAATTAGGGACAGCCCTGAGCGACATGAGTTTAGCGACATACCAGCACCATGTGAATGAGAGCAAGAATGACTTCAGCAACTGGGTCAACCAAGTCATCGGCGACGATAAGCTGTCTCGGGACCTGCTTAAGAGCATGAGCCCCGTTCAGGCGGGGAAAAGCGTTGCCGCCAGGATTACCTGGCTGGAGAGTAAACTGACAGCCGTATAATGGCTTTTCATGTCGTAGCCAGAGTGGGTGGCCATAACAAGGTTGTCTCCAGTGCCGAGGTAGTGAAGAGACAAGTTGATTGGAACACTATCCGGCGCGTAAATCGTTTATTTTAAATTCAAAGCTGCTGAAGCAGCTTCCAGGTAAGTCCTCTGAATATACTCCTTGAGCATTCGACGGGAGGAAAAGGCAGGGGTGGTTGAGCGAATGGCTTCTTTAACCATGCGAATCCAGTCGTGTGGCACATCACCGCGGCGGCGTTTGTAGTAGAGGGGCACAATCTGGTTTTCCAGCAGGCGGTAAAGTGTCTCTGCATCTGCTTTGTCTTCTTCACTTGTGCTGGCGGGAACCTTGCTATCACCTATTGCCCACCCATTGGCGCCGTTGTAGCCTTCGTACCACCAGCCATCGAGGACACCGAGGTGGATGACTCCGTTCAATGATGCCTTCATGCCGCTGGTACCACATGCTTCAACCAGGCGGCGGGGGTTGTCGAGCCAGACATCGATTCCTTGAGCCAGGAAGTGGGCCAAATGCATGTCATAGTCTTCTACAAAGGCTATCCGCCCGTGGAAATCATAGCTGAGTGCCAGCGAGTACACACGTTGAAGCAGATTCTTGGATATAAAATCAGCGGGGTGTGACTTGCCGGCGAAGACTATTTGAACAGGTTGCCACTGGTTGTTGAGAATTCGCTGGAGGCGTTCGGTGTCGGTGAAGAGCAGAGCTGGACGCTTGTACTCAGCAAACCGTCGGATAAAACCGATTGTCAGTACTTCTGGGTCGAGCAGGGTCCCCATAGTAAGTATCTGCCGTGCGGTACATTCCCGCTCAACTGAGCATGAGCGGGCCCGCTCTAAGATGACACTGAATACCTTACGTTTTAAGACCTGATGTGCCTCCCACAGTTCACCATTGGGTATATCCATTATACGCTGCCAGATGTCGGCGTCATCGTGCCTATCCAGAAAGTCCTGACCTAGATACTTCTGGTAAAGGTGGCACATCTCTGGAGCTATCCAGTTTGGTACGTGGACTCCGTTGGTAATATGTGTGATAGGAACATCGTCCTCTTTCACATTGGGCCAGAGTACGTGCCACATTCTTCGTGCTACCGTCCCATGAAGCTGGCTCACACCATTACGATGCCTAGCCAGTTTCAAGGCAAGCACTGTCATATTGAAGCCCTGGCTGCTGGCATCGCCCGGCTGCCCAAGCTCTAGAAAAGTCTTCTGGTCAATCGCCAGGTCCTCCCAGTAGTGATGAAAATATCGCTCCATCAACTCAACCGGGAAAATATCATGTCCGGCTGCTACCGGTGTGTGTGTGGTAAAAACAGTGGTTGCTTGCACCTTGGATACAGCTTCAGTGAAAGGGATTCCCTGTCTCACTTCTTCCCTGATTCGCTCCAGTGTCATGAATGCCGTGTGACCTTCATTAGCGTGCCAGACAGAGGGATTGATACCTAACACCCTCAAAAGGCGCACTCCGCCAATTCCCAGGATGATTTCCTGCTGGATACGCTGTTCACGGTCGGCAATATAGAGACGGTCACATAAATGCTGGTCCTGCACAGTGTTACCCTCAACATCGCAACATAGCAAATACAGGTTGACGCGGCCGAGACGTACCCGCCACACCCCGACTCCCACCGACCTGTTACCCAGTCTGACTTCTGTCAGAGGTCGGCACTTCCCCTGGGGAGTGGGGTCTACTGGTTCGATGGGGGCTTCATCGAAGTTCAATTGTGCATATATTTCCTCCTGCCAGCCATTGGGTGAGATGTTCTGGTGGAAATACCCATGCGGATACATAAATCCCACTCCAACAAAGGGTAGACCCAGGTCACTCGCCTCCTTACAGGTATCGCCAGCCAGTACGCCGAGTCCGCCGGCATAGATAGGCAGGGAGTTGTGAATGGCGAATTCCATCGAAAAATAGGCAACAGGGTCGGTCAGCGCTTCGCCATAGTTAGCTGAGAACCATGTGTCTGTTGTCTGTGTGCTGGCATCAAACAGTGACATTACGGAATCATATTTGTTCCAAAACGAAGGGTCGTTAGCCGCCGCTTGGAGTTCCTCTGAGGTCATCTCACGCAGTTGCTTGACTGGGTTGTGCCCGCTGGCCCTCCACAGGCGATAGTTTAGCTGGCGGAACAGCTCGCGTGCCTCATCATGCCAGCTCCACCACAGGTTGTTGGCCAGCTCATCCAGCCTGCTTATGCGTTCCGGTATCTTCTCATTCACTTAGGTAATTTCCTTTCCGCTGGTTAAGGTTTATACCCTTCTATTGTGTGCGACGTCGGGGCCATCCAGCCAGACGGCCCACATTTCCGAGCAGTTTCTCTGGCTCTACCGCGAAGAGTCTGACGTGGCTGATGCGCCGCCTGCCCCAGCTAAACCAGTTACTCGCCCAGAACCGCCATAAGGCGACGATAACGACTATCCCCATTATTACCAGCACGGCGAAGTATCCCCAGGACCACTTCAGCTCCGGCATGTTTTCAAAGTTCATGCCGTAAATCCCCGCCAGCAGGGTAAGTGGCATAAAGATGGTGGCCACAGCAGCTAGTGTCTTCATTACTTCGTTTTGCCGATTGGCTACCGATGACAGGTAGGTGTTCAAAG
Organism: uncultured Dehalococcoidales bacterium; assembly: GCA_964611805.1. Taxonomy (GTDB): domain Bacteria; phylum Chloroflexota; class Dehalococcoidia; order Dehalococcoidales; family Fen-1064; genus W589. Next base: position 36,728 of record CAZTBG010000015.1, read on the forward strand.
CGTTGTCAGTCCTGTCCCGTATAGTCTGGTTAAAGTCTTCTATCCTTACTAGGTGGTCATAGATATCGCGATAGTACATAAGCGCTTCCGCTCGTATCAGTGGAGACGCACCACGGCTGATTCTGTTCATAACTTCGCGTTGCGGAGCCATGACCCGGTGTACTCTAAGAGTCGAGCGCTTGAGTTTGAGAATTGCTTCCAGGGTTGTCTGCTGGGGATTACGAATCGTCTCTTCCTCAATCTCCTCGGCGACATCACTCATCCGGTCAATTGTAGGCATGACGTTATCGATTAAAGCATCAATCAGGGCATAGGCAAGGAAGTCAGCACCGCGTCTCATTGGACGGCCATCCCCGGCGACCAGTTGCCTGATAGCCTCGATACTATGCAGCAGGTCGTTATGATTGCTCACCACGAAATGGGGACCAAGAAAGACTTCCAGTTCTGCGGTCTGCACTATTTCTGACTCCACGGAGTGATTAATACCGTGAACCACAATGAAAATGTAGTCACCGAAGTCATCAATCTTGGGTGAGTGGATATCGGGGCTAACGCAGTCCTCAACAGCCAGGTGGTGAAAGCCCAGGTCTTTTTCTAAGAACTCGCCATCCTCCTGTGTGGTCTCGTAAATATCTATCCAGAGCAGGCCCTCTTTCGAATTATAAGCACTCTTAATCTCTTCGCGGCTGAGGTCCTGGTGGAGCTGGCCTTCGGGGTTCAAATAGTATGCACTGTATGCCATAGTGCACCTCCTGAGTCACTGATTTATGCTCTAATTCTATCATTTAATCATACCTGATTCACAGGGTAAATTTTTACGGGCTTCCTTTCCTTCATACAAAACGTGTCTGATAAGTTAGTATGAGTTCTAAGGCGATATGAAACAAAGCTGCTCTCTCTGGTGTTACTGGGTCTGGTTCTTGATTTATAGACTGATAAAGGTCTTCGAGTTGGCCTATTTATCATTCCTTAGTGAAGAATCCTATAATAGCCTTCCTGTGACGCTGGTACAGGTAGGCACTGGTGAGGAGAAGGAGACCTAGGCCTATGAAG
>CAZTBG010000016.1:0-37108 GCA_964611805.1 uncultured Dehalococcoidales bacterium
GCCAGTTTCTCACTGTCCCGGTCGATGCCCAGTGTGAGCTGGGTGAGGTCGTTTGAGCCAATGGAGATGCCGTCAATGCCAACGGCGATAAATTTTTCCAGGAGGATGATGTTGGAGGGCACTTCGACCATCATCCATATCTTGAAGTCATCCGAGCGTTTCAACCCTTCCTCTTTCATAATTTTTATTGTCTGGGTAAGCTCGTTGACGGTTCGAACGAAGGGAATCATAACCCAGAGGTTGTTGTACTTCTCTCGCACCTTTTTGATAGCGGTCAGTTCCAGTTTGAAGGTCTCGATATCGGTGATGTAACGGGATGCTCCCCGATAGCCAATCATCGGGTTTTCTTCTTGCTGCTCGTACTTTTCGCCACCTTTGAGAGCCCGGTACTCATTCGTCTTGAAATCGTTTGTCCGGTAGACAACCCGGCGTGGGTGAAAGGCCTTGGCGAAAGCGGTCAGTCCTTCCGCCAGTTTATCGACAAACTCCTGACCTCGCCCCTGGCTAATCATGTAGCTGGGATGTTCGCCAATCTGGGCGACCATGAACTCAGCCCGTAGTAGCCCGATGCCATCGACATCACGCGCTGCTACCCGGTCCACCAGTTCCGGCTGGGCCAGGTTTACCAGTAGTTTGGTCCTGGTTTCGATATGCACCGCTGCCCTGGTCTCTTTCTCCTCGGCAAACTCTATCTTGCCGTCGTATACCTCACCGCCGGTACCATTTACGGTGACGACCTGGCCGTCTTTCAGGGTGGCCATTGCTTTCTCGGTACCGACGACGCATGGGATTCCCAGTTCCCGGCTGACAATGGCGGCGTGGGCTGTCCGGCCACCACGGTCGGTGACAATAGCCGCTGCACGCTTCATTGCTGGTACAAAGTCCGGGGTGGTCATTTCAGCTACCAGGATATCACCATCCAGCACCTTATCTATTTGTGAGGGGTCAGGAACTAGCTTGACCGGGCCAGAGGCGACCCCGGGGCTGGCTGGTGAGCCGGTGAGTATTGCCTCGGCTTCTATTTCTGGTCCGGGGGCAACCATTTCCCTGATGGTAGTTACGGGACGGGTCTGGACGATGAAGATTTCGTTCTTCTCTTTTGCCCACTCGATGTCCTGCGGGAATTGATAGTGGTCTTCCAGACTCTTACCAATCTTGGCCAAGGCTAAAATATCTTTGTCGGTTATCTTCTGCTGTGCCTGTTCCTCAGGGGTGAGGTCTATCTTGATGTTGTCTTCCTTCCCTTTGCCCCCCTCTTTCTTGACAAGTTTCCACTCCTGCGCTTTAATTTCCTTGTGGGCTATCTGCATGGTGTCTTTGTCGACAATGTAATGGTCGGGGGTTACGTCTCCGGATACAATCATCTCACCCAACCCGAAGACAGCCTCAATCGTGATTTTACTCCGGTCGCTGGAAGTCGGCTCTACGGTGAACATGACCCCGGAGGCGTCGGACTGGACCATTCTCTGTACTGGTACGGCGATGCCGACCTTAAAATGGTCGAAGCCGTTTTCCACACGGTAAAATATGGCCCTCGGCTCGAACAGGGACGCCCAGCACTGCTGAACAGCGGTTACTACTTCATTCTCCCCCCTGATGTTGAGGAAGGTTGCCTGCTGGCCGGCGAAGGATGCTTCCGGCAGGTCTTCGGCAGTGGCCGAGGAACGCACGGCCACGAAGCCGCCGCCCATCTTCCTGTAGGCCTCTTTAATGCCTGTGGCGAGGCTCTGAGGCATCGCGGCCTTGAGGATTACGTCCTTGACTGCCGCCGAAATCTCCTGTAGCTGGCGGCTGTCATTGGAGTCGAGTGGTTCAAGCAATCGGCGTATCTGGTTGGTAATACCGGTCTCATTGAGGAAATCGAAGTAAGCGTCGGCGGTGACGATAAATCCGGGTGGGACAGGCACGTGAGCATTGGTCATCTCGCCTAGGTTTGCCCCTTTACCGCCTACAAGGGGGATGTCTTTTTTGGTAACTTCATTGAACCAAACGATGGCCTTATGAGCTTGGCGCATTTGTTTTTCCTCCTTAATAAATAGAGGCAAGTCGCTTGCTCAATACTATTATATTATTCAACTCAAAAGCAAGTCCTTGCCTTTGAAAATTATACCACGAATTGAACTATTTAGGTGGGCGGTGGAGGGGGGCTTCGTGGTGGGGCTTCTCGCAACCCGATGCCAGCGTTTTTAGCAGTTGTGAGCCATTTGACAGCAGGCAAGAGTTAGGTTTAGAATGAATCGTGCCGGGGAGGAATAGAGGAGGTCGGCCATGATAGAGATGACTGTCGATAGTATTCGGGTCAGTCTCATGAACTATCAGCGGGTGGTAATCCTCAAAGAGAAGACGTCTGACCGTTATCTGCCTATCTGGATAGGACCGGCCGAAGCGGATGCTATCGCTGTTAAGCTGCAGGGCGTCAGCGTGCCAAGACCGATGACTCACGACCTGCTGAATACAATCGTTGATGTTTTGGGAGCCAGCATCAATTCTATCATTGTTAGTGACCTTAAGAACGATACCTTCTATGCCAAGGTTGTCCTAAATGTTGATGGCGGGCAGATGGAAGTAGATTCCCGTCCCAGTGATGCAATTGCTCTGGCAGTAAGGGTGGATGCACCTATTTACGCCGAAGAGGGAGTACTGGACAAGGCTGGTATTTTACTAGACAAGGAAACTGGCAAACCACTGTCGGAGCAGAAGGAAATGGGCGGTATCGATGTGGAGAAGGTCAGCGAAGAAGAGATGAAGAAAATGTCTGCCTTCTATGATTTCATAAATAGTCTCGACCTTGAGGACTTTGACAAGCGTAAGTCCTGAATCCAGACGTCCCATAATACCCCGAGGTACAGTTGTGGAAGAAGCTACCATCAAGCAGTTAATGACGTCGGCCAAATGCAGTGGCTGCGGGCAGCGATATGAAATAGACAATATCGAGGTCCTTGGGCATCACGATGACCTGTGGTTTATGAGTGTGTTCTGTATGGCTTGCCGTGCTCATTACCTGGTGGCAGCGGTTGTGGATGAGGAGACAGCAGGGGAGATAGTTACTGACCTGTCGGTGGCGGAATTGAAGAAATTCCGGGATGCCGATGGTCTAAAGGCTGATGAAGTACTCGATATGCACAACTTCCTGAAGGAGTTTGACGGCAATTTCTCGCGACTCTTTAACAGGAGGAAGGCATAGTCTGGCTGGTGACATATGAATCATGTCTTGAGCAGACAATGGTGAGGAGCCCTGGAACCGATGGTTTAAGGGCCTTTTTTATTGTCCAAGGCCGGGATGAGTGAGCAAAGCTCTAATAAGAGGACAGGAGTGGTCATTAATAGGGGATTGACTTGGGCAGGTAGATTTTGATATGCTGCTGGCGGTATGAACAAGCGACTGGCGGCGTTGGGGATGCTGGGTGTCGGGTTCTTCGTGGCTGCTTCTATAATCTTGGGCGTGGTCGGCGGACGCTGGCTTGATAGTAAGTTCAACAGTGAACCTCTGTGGTTAATAATTGGTCTTCTTCTGGGAATAGTGGTCGCTTTCTATGGTGTCTATGCCATGCTCCGGCCCTTTCTGAATGACAAACAGGATAAAGGGAATAGCTAGTGTCAAGAAAAGGCTGTTTGGGTTGTTCTTTTCCGGTACTGATTGTTATTATTGTTGTTGTCCTGGCCGTTGGCATTGTTAGTTTCCTCAGCGGTGCCCTCGGTAAAGCGATTGTCGGTAATGTGGGGCTGCCCGAGATATTCACCGTGGACGCACCTCACGTGCAACTCCCTGCCGAAGATATCTTTCACATCGGCGGGTTCGCTGTCACCAATACCCTCATCGCTTCCTGGATAACCATAGTTGTCCTGGTGGCCCTTGCCTGGGCAGTTACCCATCGGATAAAGCTCATACCTTCCAGACTCCAGAGTCTGTTGGAGTTTGCCATCGAGTGGCTGCTCAATCTCTGTGTCGATGTTGCCGGAGAGAAGAACGGGCGTCGATTTTTCCCGATAATAGCCACAATATTTCTTTTTGTCATCATGAACGCTTGGCTCAGCCTGGTGCCTGGATTCGGCTCGATAACCTATACCGTGGTCGAAAATGGTGAGGAGCATGTTCTGCCCTTGCTGCGGGGCGCTAACACCGATATTAATTTTACGCTGGCCTTATCGATAGTATCGTTCTTTTTCGTATCGTACTTCGGTATTAAACAGAGTCGCATGTTGTTCTTCAAGCAATTTTTCAATGTCCCCCGGTTCATTCGCGGCGTTGGCCAGCTGGTGAGTGGCAAGGTGAAGACTGGCCTCGGCAGTATTGGTTTCGGTGCAATTGACATGTTTGTCGGCTTTCTCGAGTTTATTAGCTATTTTATAAGGCTGGTCAGCTTTTCATTCCGTCTCTTCGGCAACATGCTAGGTGGGGAGATACTGCTTTTTGTGATGCTGTTCCTGATGCCTTTCCTACTAGCGGTGCCGTTCTACGGGCTGGAGTTACTCGTCGGTGCTATCCAGGCATTAATCTTCGGTGGACTGACACTGGTGTTTGCTACCATGGCGGTTACGTTACATGAGCATGAAGAGGCGCATTAATTCAGTAAATTCCGCTGATATGGGCGGTTAAAGTTAATTACCCAAAAGGAGGGAAAATACAGCATGGACGCTGAAACAGCGAGGCTTTTGGCAGCCGGGATCGCCATGGGCCTGGGGGCTATCGGTCCGGGAATCGGTATCGGGATTCTGGGAGCGGGCGCGATGCAGGCGCTGGGGCGTAACCCGGAGGCCAGGGGACCAATCATGACCAACATGATTCTGGCCATTGCCATGGCGGAGGCGGTTGCCATCTACGCACTGGTGGTCTCAATCGTCCTCATTTTTGTGGCTTAGCAGCCAGGAGGGGGTATCGTGGAAGGACTTGGCATTAATCTATCAACACTGATAGCGCAGATTGTGAGCTTCCTCGTCCTTTTCGGGTTGCTATATTTCTTTGCCTACAAGCCGATTCTGCGAATGTTCGACCAGCGTTCTCAGAGGATAAAGGAGAGTGTGGAGCAGGCGGAGAGGGTGAAAGAAGAGGCAGCGGCTGCTGAAGAGGAAAACCGGAAGAAGCTGGAAGCGGCTGCCAAGGAAGGCCAGGAGGCAATCGCCCGGGCGATGAGGGCCGGAGACGAGGCTAGACAGAGAGCGCAGCAGGAAGCCAAGGTAGAGGCTGCTGGCCTCGTGGAAAAGGCACGCCAGGAGATACAGCGTGAGCGTGACGAGGTAATCAGTGAGTTAAGGCAGGAGTTTGCTGACCTGGCGGTAGCGGCTGCGGAGAAGGTGATTGAGAAGTCACTGGACAAGGAAGCGCACCGCGAATTGATTGAGAAGGTGCTGGAGGAGAGCACCACCTTAGATAAAGAATAAGCGGTAATTAAAACCAGGAGACAATAGTGGCCGATAGCGTTTACGCGAGACGTTATGCACAGGCAGTTTTTCGGATGGCTCTGGAGCAGAAAGAGCTTAACGTCTGGCAGTCTGACCTGAGGAAGATTGCCAGTATGGTCAGGGATGAGGCCCTCTTTGCCTTACTGGAGAACCGCGAAGTGTCGTTCGATGAGAAGAGTGAGGTTCTCTCCGAGCGACTGGGAGAGATACACCCCATGGCCCTGAAGCTAGTATCGATGCTGGTGGCCAAGGGCAGGCTGGGTATGATTGAGGATATTTCTGAGGAATACCAGCAACTGCTGGACAATTACCGCGGCGTCGAGGGGGCTGAGGTTGCTGAAGTCACCACGGCTATTCCTCTGGACGACGAGGACAGGCTGAAGCTGGCACAACGCATTACGAATATGGTGGGCAAGCCGGTAGTGCTCAGGACAAAGGTAGACCCTGGCATAGTTGGCGGTATTGTCATCAGGATTGGCGATAGGCTCATCGACGGTAGCATCCGTAGCAAACTGACAGCCTTGCGTAGAGAGTTGGGTGGGGTGGGGAAGTAACCGTAATAATCCTCCAAGGAGTAGAGGGGAGGTAGCTTAGATGACAACAAGAGGGCGAGACATAGCTTCCGCCATCAAACAGGAGATAGAGCGGTTCGGGGCAACGCTGACAACAGTCGATGTTGGCGCCGTTGACGAGGTTGGTGATGGTATTGCCCGGATACATGGACTGGCCGCCGTGAAATACAACGAGTTACTCGAGTTTCCTGGTGATGTCATCGGGATTGCTATGAACCTCGAGGAGGAGAGTGTCGCTGCCATCATCCTTGGTGACTATACTGACCTCAAGGAGGGTGATGAGGTAAGGCGCACCAACAGAATTGCCGAAGTACCTGTCGGTGACAGCCTCATCGGGCGTGTTATTGACCCGCTGGGCCGTCCTCTCGATGGCAAGGGTGCCGTTAAAGCAGACAGAACCCGTCCTCTGGAGCGTATTGCTCCTAATGTCACTGCCCGGCAACCAGTAAATACACCGGTACAGACCGGGATAAAGGCAATCGACAGCATGATACCACTGGGAAGGGGGCAGCGCGAGCTTATCATCGGTGACCGGTCGACTGGCAAGACGGTCATTGCCCTGGATACGATTATCAATCAGAAGGGTGGCGACCTTATCTGTATCTACGTTGCTGTTGGTCAGAAGACGTCTAAGGTGGCGCGGGTGGCAGCCACCCTGGAGGAATACGGGGCAATGGAGCACACCATCATTGTCGCTGCTAATGCCTCTGATTCCGTGGCTTTACAGTACCTGGCACCGTATGCCGGCTGTGCTATTGGTGAGGAGTTCATGGAGCAGGGCAAAGATGCCCTTGTTATTTACGATGACCTTTCCAAACATGCGTGGGCTTACCGACAGCTTTCATTGCTGCTGCGGCGGCCCCCGGGTCGTGAGGCTTACCCTGGCGATGTTTTCTACCTGCACAGTCGCTTGCTGGAAAGGGCGGCTAGATACTCTGACGAGCATGGTGGCGGCTCTCTGACGGCGTTACCTATTATTGAGACACAGGCCGGTGATGTATCTGCCTACATCCCGACAAATGTAATCTCAATAACGGATGGCCAGATATACCTTGAAACAGACCTGTTCAATGCTGGTACCAGGCCGGCGCTGAACGTTGGTATATCCGTATCACGCGTGGGCAGTAACGCCCAGATTCGGGCAATGAGGCAGGTAGCTGGTCGGCTTCGCCTGGAGCTGGCGCAGTACCGTGAGCTGGCGGCCTTTGCCCAGTTCGGTACTGCTGAGCTGGACCGGGCGACCCGTGCCCAGCTCGAGCGTGGCCAGCGTCTTTCCGAGGTCTTGAAACAGGGACAATATGTGCCGATGCCGGTGGAAAAGCAGGTGATGATTCTCTACGCAGCTATAAATGGTTATCTTGATGATGTCGCTGTGGAAAATGTGGGCCGTTTTGAGGTTGACTTCCATCGGTTCATGGAGTCAAGTCACCCTGAGATTGGCTCGGTAATCGTCCGGGAAAAGATACTCAGTGAAGGGACTGAAGAGGTACTCAAGGCAGCCATCGAGGAGTTCAAGAAGACCCAGTTTGCCGCGTGAGTTAGGTTATTCCCTATGCGATACGGTGGATAGCAGGTTATGGCAAATATACGTTTGATTCGTCGTCGCATCCGGGGTGTGCAGAGTATATCTAAGATTACCCGTGCTATGGAGATGATTGCCACCTCCAAGATGCGGCGTGCTCAGGAAGCCGGCGTTGCCGGTCGCCCTTATGACCAAAAGATTCGCCAGGTCATTTCTGATCTGGCGGCACTGCCGCAGGCTGGTGGAGCACCGCATCCCCTGTTGCAGCGACGGCCGGTGAAGAAGATAGCCGTGGTGTATATTACCTCAGACCGCGGCCTCTGTGGTGGGTTGAACTCCAATATCAACCGTAAGACAGCGAGCTTTCTATTGGAGCAGGAGGTACCAGTCACATTGATTACGGTTGGCCGCAAAGGAAGCGAGTTCATGAGACGAGTCGGCCGCGACATCCTGGCTGAGTTTACCCGGCTTGGTGACCGACCTAGCCTGATGGATACGCTACCGATATCACGTATTGTTATTGACGACTATGGCAGCGGTCTGGTAGACATGGTGTACCTGGTATATGCCAGGTTTGTGACCACGATGACTCAGACACCAGTTATAGAGCAACTCCTGCCGGTTGAACCAGCGAAAATGCCGGTAATGCAGAATGTGGAATACATCTATGAGCCTGGCCCGGAAGCTGTCCTGGGAGAGCTCCTGCCCCGTTTTGTGGAGATGGAGGTGTACCACGCTATTCTGGAGTCAATCGCCAGCGAGCAGTCGGCCAGGATGGTAGCGATGCGTAATGCTACCGAAAGCGCCCATGAACTCATCGGGGACTTGACCCTCCTGTATAACAAAGCCCGACAGGAGTCTATTACGACAGAATTGCTGGATATTACTGGTGGAGCCGCTGCCTTAAAATAGCAGGCTATCAGTAATAGACGGATTACGATGTCATTAATTTTACGAGGAGACTGGAGGTTACTATGGCCAGGGGGAGAGTAGTCCAGGTAATCGGGACGGTAGTAGACGTGGAGTTCCCGCCGGATGAGTTACCTGCCCTGTTCAATGCGGTAGAAATCACAACCGATGAAGGCAAGATTACCCTTGAGGTTGAGGAACACATTGGTAATAACTGGGTCCGGTGTCTTTCGCTGGCACCCACCGATGGCCTGGCACGGGGTACTGAGGCTGTCGATACTGGGGGACCAATTGTAGTACCGGTAGGAAGAGCGAGCCTTGGCCGTCTGTTTGACGTGGCCGGTCAGCCGCTGGATGACCTTGGTGAAGTCAAGGCTGATGATTACTGGCCGATTCACCGCCAGCCGCCATCTTTCCAGGAGCAGGAGACGACTCCAGAGCTTCTGGAGACGGGGCTCAAGGTTATTGACCTGATTGCACCGTTCACCAAGGGCGGCAAGATTGGTGCCTATGGAGGGGCCGGTGTCGGCAAGACGGTGGTCATTCAGGAGCTTATCCGCAACATCGCCACCGAACACGGCGGTTTCTCGGTGTTTGCCGGTGTTGGCGAGAGGTCGCGTGAAGGTAATGACCTGTGGAACGAGATGAAGGAGTCTGGTGTCCTTGACAAAACGGTGATGGTCTTTGGCCAGATGAACGAGCCGCCGGCGGTACGTTTAAGAGTAGGGCTGACAGGGCTGACCATGGCTGAGTATTTCCGTGATACTGAGGGCCAGGATGTCCTGCTTTTTATTGACAATATCTACCGGTACACCCTGGCAGGTATGGAGGTCTCGGCGCTGCTGGGGCGAATGCCTTCAGCCGTGGGTTATCAGCCGACCCTGGCCACGGAGATGGGTGAGCTTCAGGAGAGAATTACCTCCACCAAGCGGGGCTCCATTACTTCCTTCCAGGCAATCTACGTTCCGGCGGATGACTATACCGACCCCGGAGTGGTTACCAGCTTCGGCCATCTGGATGCTGTTATTGCTTTGGAGCGATCGATTGCCGAGCAGGCCCTTTTCCCGGCGGTAGACCCGCTGACGTCTACCTCTCGGGTCCTTGACCCGGCGATTGTCGGTGATGAGCATTATAATGTTGCCCGGGAGGTGCAGAGGGTACTCCAGCGCTACAAGGACCTTCAGGATGTAATTGCCATCCTGGGTATTGAAGAACTGAGCGAGGAGGACAAGCTAATTGTGGCGCGGGCACGTAAGATACAGCGCTTCCTGTCTCAACCGATGTTTGTTGCTGAGGCCTTCACCGGCCGTGAGGGCAAATACGTAGCCCGTGAGGAGACAGTACGCGGTTTTAAAGAGATACTTGAGGGCAAGTATGATGCCTTGCCGGAGCAGGCCTTCTATATGATGGGCACGATAGACGACGTGGTAGCTGAAGCGGAGAGGATGGAGGCCACCGCATAATGCCTATCAGGCTTGATATCGTGACCGCTGAGCAACTGGTCTTTTCAGACGACGTTGACATAGTAGTAGCGCCGGGTATTGATGGTGAGATGGCAATCTTACCGCACCATGCACCACTGATGACGATGTTACAGCCGGGTGAGCTTCGTGTGAGGAAGGGTGGGGAGGAGATATTCATGGCTATCACCGGCGGTTTCCTTGAAGTGAGGCCTGACCGAGTTACCGTTCTGGCCGATGCCGCTGAGAGGGCTGAAGATATCGACGCCGCCCGGGCTGAAGAGGCGAAGCGACGTGCCGAGGAACGGCTTGGTGGGAAATTATCGGGAACTAACATGGTTCGCGCCGAGGCGGCGTTACGCCGCTCTCTGGTTCGTCTTAGAGTAGCTGAAAAGAGGCGAAGGAGAAGGCCGGAACTTTGAGTCTATAGTCTCCAACCAGACTACTGCTGAACAGAAACCTCACCACAAGCACCAGTCCTGTCATTCAATAAACCAACAGTTACCCTGGTGCTTTTTGCTTTTAACCGGGTACTATTCTATGGCGTAAAGCTTGCCGTCGTGTGAGGTTAAATAGATAATGCCGTTGACCAGTGCCGGGGAGGAAGTGATTGGGCCTCCGGTAGTGAAGTGCCAGAGTTCTTTGCCGTCGGCAGTATTTATTGCATAAAGAAGTCCGTCCTCACTACCTATATAGAGGACATCATTGCCGAGTGCCGGCGAAGACCTGATGTCGTCTTCAGCTCTGAAAGGGGGGTCCCAGAGTTTTTCGTGCGTCGAGATATCTATCGCATACAGGTAGTTGTCGAAAGCGGTATATATTACTGTTTCACTTACGAGAGGGGAAGAAGAAGAGGTTTGCCTGCCTAATCGTGGGACGTTCCAAAGGTACCCTGACGTCGGTGGCGGTGTCGGCGCAAGGCGGAAAGCGTATAGCTGAACCCAGAAGTTACCGAGTATGTGCTCCCCCGGCCAGTTTCTCGCTTTGCCATCGATGGCAATAAGGTTGCCACCGCTGTTGAAATAGACGACACCGTCCTTCACTGCCGGGGAAGATGAAGTCGAAAGAATCCTGAACTGCAGCCGGAACCTGCCATTAGAAGCCTGCAGGGCGAAAATATACCTATCCATCGAGCAGAAGTAGACGATACCGTTGGCTACTGCTGGTGAGGAAAGGATGGGGCCGTCTGCCTCGTAGTCCCAGAGCTTTTCTCCGGTTCTGGCATCAAGGGCATATATATGAGAGTCATCGGAGCAAAATAAAACCATGCCGTCGGCCACTGCCGGAGATGATTGGTTGGCCTTTCCGGTGGGGAAAGTCCAGAGTTTCTCGCCGGTCTTAGCATTGAGAGCATAGAAAATGCCGTCATTTGAGCCGAAGTAGACGATGCCATCGACAACGGCCGGCGAGGACTCCACAAAGCTGTTCGTCCTGAATTCCCAGAGCTCGGTACCGGTATCTGCGTCCACGGCATATAGGTTCCAATCCTGGGAACCAAAGTAGATTATTCCGTCCACCACTGTCGGCGACGAATGGTTTCCTGACTCCAGTCTTACCAAGCCACTAGAGTCACACGAGTACAGGCCTCTCGTTTTTAGTACGTCCAGGTAATCTGGATAGAGAGGGTTACCGGCAGGGAAAGTTGACATGCGGTTGGTCTTGTCAGTAGCTGATACTGAGGCAAGGCCCTTATCAGCTATCATCGTATCCATGGCTGTCTGTACTGTTGCCAGCTCTTCTTCCAGGGGGAAGAATACCCACTTCAGCTCCCCTTCGGGTTGAGTATCGGTGGGGTTAATGCTACCGGAGTGGCTGAGGTCGTGGCGAAACATTGTCCACTCCCCGGGGAGCGGTTCGGAGTTCAGGGTCGGCGAAGGTGCCAATATCAGGTCAGTGAAGCTGTAAATCGCGAGAAAAACCGCGGTGGCAAGCAGCACTGGAGCTATTATGCTTACCGAGACTGTCTTAATCAGGTTGCGACGGCGCGACCGGACCCGCTCCCGTTCCATGATGCTCTCTAGCTCTTCGGTGGTTACGGGCTCGACCGAGAAGAGTGAGGCTCCCCAGCAGTGCTGGCAGTGCAGGGTTCCCGCCGGGTTAGGCTGCTTGCATACGGGGCATACCAGCCACTGTTTTGCTTCTTTTGCTTCAGGCCCAGGCTTCTCAGGAATGGAATCCACGACTTACCTCAGTATCACATTGCTCATACCATAAAGAGAGACTAAGACTGGTTGGGTAATGAGCGGGGTTTTCAGACAGACCGCGTCTCGCCTGCTCGGCAAAACCACTTCCGCGCGACGGAAGGTTGTGGGCCGAAATAATGTGTGTGGCTCAGAAGTGGCAGGATAGTCTCCACGGTTTCAGACAATTTCGAGGGTGGCTCTGGTGCCAGCTTTGGCGGCTTTTACCCTTATCAGTGTGCGCATTGCCTCAGCGATGCGCCCCTGTTTACCTATCACCCTTCCTTTATCATCGTCGGCGACTTGTAGCTTGAGAATGATACCTTGTTCGTCCTCTTCCTCGGTAACCTGAACATCATCGGGTGAATTAACGATTGACTTGGCGATGTACTCTACTAGTTCTTTCATGCTTTCTCCTTGGCTGTCTTGGACTTCTCAATACCCGCCTTGGACAGCAACCGGGCGGCGGTAGCGGTTGGTTGAGCCCCTTTGTCAAGCCACTTCACTGCCTCTTCCCCATCTATGACCACAGTCTCCGGGTCAGTTAAGGGATTGTAGTGACCGATGACACTAACGGATGCCCCATCTCGGGGGGCACGGGCATCAACCACCACCAGGCGGTAGCTTGGTTTCTTTTTAGCGCCGACTCTTCGCAAGCGTATTTTTAGCATGACGAGCATATTATGCGCTTTCAGGGACATGTTGTCAATAGAGATTACTCAATAAGATTGCTGTTGTCAAGATGTTGCGTAATCGCTATAATCGGGGTGTGAGGTTGAGGAAACGGCACACCTGGCAACTGAGTATTGCCGAGGCTATGGAGATGCAGCGGCAGTTAGCAGGCGAGGTGCTGCGGAGTGGAAAGGTAGTCGGGCCCCGTTTTATCGCCGGTATAGACGTCTCCGTCTTCAGGGCACGGGGAGCGGCTACCGGTGCTGTGGTTGTGCTCGAATATCCTGGTCTCAGGCTGGTGGAGGTCAGGGTGGTTCACGGAGAGATTAATTTCCCCTACGTACCCGGGCTCCTGTCATTTCGAGAGGCACCCCTGATTCTGGAAGCCTGTGAGACTCTGGAGATAACGCCTGACCTTGTCCTGGTGGATGGTCAGGGGATTGCCCATCCGCGGCGAATCGGTCTTGCCTCTCACCTGGGACTCTTTCTGGATGTGCCGACTATCGGCTGTGCCAAGTCCCGGCTCTGTGGCAGTCACGACGTGCCCGGGAATGAGCCGGGTAGTTATGCTGAGCTGGTAGACAGAGGTGAGATAATCGGGGTGGTCCTCCGGACCAAGGAGAAAACGAAGCCAGTTTATGTTTCTGTGGGGTGTGGGCTTGATTTACCGACGGCCACACACTGGTTACTGGAGTGTTGCCGGGGTTACCGTCTGCCCGAACCCATACGCCTGGCCCACCAGGCTGCTGGCGGTAATCTGAAGCCGGAGAAGTACGTTTCGATGCAAGAGAAGTTATCCAAGGCGGTTTCTCCCGCTAGAGAAATGTGAGGGACAAATGCAGGAACTGAGGGGTAAGCTGGAAGACCTACGGTCCCGAATATCTAATATTCTGGTGCATCTTTGACATTACCAGCCGGGAAGAAGAGATTGCCAAATTAGAAAAGCAGTCTACCCAGCCCGATTTCTGGTCAGACCAGGTAACCGCCCGCAGTGTCATGCGACAGCTGGCGGAGCAGAAGCGGGTGGTGGAGCGGTGGCGTGGGTTAGAGAAGCAGGTTGCTGACATCGCCGAACTGATTTCTCTGATAGTGGAGGAGAAGGATGTTTCGTTGGAGGAGGAGATTAGAGTCGAAGCTGAGCGAGTGGCGGAACGCCTTGATAAACTGGAACTGGAGATGGCTTTCCGCGGCGAGTATGATGACCGGAATGCCATCCTGGCGATTCACGCCGGGGCCGGTGGTACCGAATCTCAGGACTGGGCGGAGATGCTGATGAGGATGTATCTTCGCTGGGCGGAGCGCCGCGGCTTTGATGCCGAGGTACTGGATACCTCCCCGGGTGACGAAGCAGGAATTAAAAACGCTACTATTGCAATTAATGGTGACTATGCCTGTGGCTATCTGAGGTCGGAACACGGTGTCCACCGTCTGGTCCGCCTTTCTCCATTTGATGCTGACCATGCCCGGCACACTTCTTTTGTTCTGGTGGAAGTTATGCCTGAAGCCGAGATGGATGTCGATATAAAGATAGAGCCTGACGACCTGAGGATAGATGTTTACCGGTCGAGCGGACCGGGTGGACAGCACATGCAGAAGACATCGAGTGCTGTCCGAGTAACACATCTGCCTACTGGACTGGTGGTCACCTGCCAGAGTGAGCGTTCCCAGCACCAGAACAAGGAGACCGCTCTCAAGATACTGGGTGCCCGCCTCCTGGAACTGGAGACGGAAAAGAAGTCGGAGGAGATGGTCCGGCTCAAGGGGAAGCGTATTGATGCCGGCTGGGGTAGTCAGATAAGGAGCTATGTCCTTCATCCCTACAGGATGGTGAAAGACCACCGGACTGGCTACGAGACGAACAACACGGAGGCAGTGCTGGACGGTGAACTGGACGGTTTTATCACGGCGTATCTCCGGTCTCTTGCCGGTAAGGAAGACTGAGTTGGGTTTCAAATCTAAGAAAACAATTGTGCTGGGCGTAATTATCTCCCTATTTCTGCTGTTTAACCTGGCACCGGTGCACGCCGAGGGTGGACTGAGAATAGTCAGCAGCTCAGCTCAGGCGAGCTTTCCCCTGACGATTAGCTTTGATGTAAGTGCCGAGAGTGACGTTGACATTACTGATATTCGTCTGCATTACAAAGTCTTCCGGCATAGTTTTGCCGACGTTACCGCTGAGACATATCTGCAATTCGTGTCAGCATCAGAGGTTGAGGCAAGCTGGGACTGGGATATGAGGCGGACGGGTGGGCTACCTCCCGGAACCAGTGTCCAGTACTGGTGGACGGTAACGGATGCCAGTGGTGACCAGGCCGAGACCAGCCCGGTTACCATCCTGTTTGATGATGAAAGGTTCTTATGGCAAAGCCTGACCCAGGATATTGTAACGTTGTACTGGTACAACGGAGACCACTCCTTCGGCGAAGAAATAATGCTGACTATTGATGATGCTCTTGACTGGCTGGAAGCGGATACCGGCGCCACGTTACAGGAACCTATCGAAATCTATCTGTACGCGAATTCGCAGGACTTACAGGGGTCGATGATTTTTCCGCAGGAATGGACGGGTGGAGTCGCTTTTCCTATGTATGGCTGTATTGCCATTGGCATTAGCCCGGCTAACCTCGGCTGGGGTAAAGGGGCGCTTGCCCATGAGCTTACCCATCTGGTAATACACCAGATGACGCTTAATCCCTACAATGACATACCCACCTGGCTTGATGAGGGCCTGGCAGTGCGCAGCGAGGGTAGTCCCCAGTATTACTATGTTGATGCCCTTAACCAGGCGATAATGGACGACAGTCTCATCTCGGTACAGAGCATCTCCAGTCCGTTCTCGGCACTGTCGGACCTGGCCATTCTCTCTTATGCCGAGAGCTACAGTGTGGTCGATTACCTTATCACCACATACGGGAAAGACAATATGCTTGAGCTACTCGAGACTTTCAGAGCGGGTGCCAGCTATGATGGTGCGCTGATGGAGGTCTATGGGTTTGATATAGATGGTCTCGACCGGCTATGGCGTGAGTATCTGTCGGCGCCGGTAGGAATGAATATGGTTGGTGTAGCACCAGGTAATTGATACACGGGCTACAATAGCGTACAATTTTGTTGTCCGGTAGAACATTAGAAGCCGGGTCGGCAGCAGGTTGTCGCAGGAGAGATGCAGTTTGGTAAAGAAGTCATTCACCATCCATGACCTGCCGGTTGCCGAGCGGCCCAGGGAGAGGCTGCAGCAGTTCGGGGTGGAGGCCCTTTCGGCACAGGAGATTCTGGCGTTGATTCTGGGTAGAGGTATTGCCGGTGAGTCGGTAACGGTTACGGCGCAGCGCCTGCTCAGCCGGTTTGATGGAATCAAGGGGCTGGCTGAGGCTACTGTAGAAGAGCTATCCCAGGTGAAGGGGATTGGCCTGGCCAAGGCCTCGCAGATTAAGGCCGCCTTTGAGCTGGGCAAGCGTCTGGAAAGCTATCCGGAGACAGGCAAACAGTCGGTGCTGAAGAACACGGCTGAGGTAGCCAGTCTGGTGCAGGGCCGCTTAAGAGGCAAGAAGAAGGAGCATTTTCTGGCGCTGCTATTGGATACCAGGGGGCAGTTGATAAAGATTGCGGAGGTCTCGGTAGGTAGCCTGGACAGCAGTATTGTCCACCCCCGTGAGGTCTTTAAGGAGGCAATATCGGCCAGTGCTGCCTCTGTTATTTTTGTCCACAATCACCCCTCGGGCGATACGGAGCCATCTAAAGAAGATATTGGCCTGACGAAGCGGCTGGCTGAAGCAGGCGATATAATGGGTATTGACGTCCTAGACCATGTCATCGTCTGCGACCACAGTTACCTTAGCCTGAAAGCGAAGGGGCTGTTTTAAAACAACCCCTTCGAGGTTTTCATTAATAGTAAACAGATAAGGCCACTTACCCTTACGTGCTGAATGTCGCTTGGCTATACCCTAATTAGTTCTCGGGCATTACTGAGGTACATTAGCTCCCTGACAACTTTTTCCGAGGTATTCATCCGCGGCGGTTTTCGTTGCATTAACTCAGCTCCATACTCCTTTTTCCAGGTGTAATAAGCCGAAAAGGTGCCAGAATGTAGCATTGTTACCTCAAGGGGTCGAATATCCATCATCCGCTCCAGGTCACGATACCCCTGGTCCAGATTTGCGAGTTCATCATGCAGCGCTGTCGCCACTTCTTGGGGTGAATGATTATCATTCATCTCAATGTAGAGGTGAAGCGTAATCTTGTCACCATCGACCTCTTTGCGTACTGTCCAGTCTTCATATTTGAGGCCGGTATTGACAAGTGCCTGGACAACCGTTTTCTCGCTTATTCTGGTAAAACCGGCAATATCGAGCAGGTCATCCGCCCTGCTTTCGAAGGTAAGTTGCGGCAGGTAGACCTGGGCCTCTGTGTCTTCCAGTGCCGTGATTTCGATGAGGTGGCCAAGGCGGTACCGGATAAAGGGCATCCCATGGAAGCTGGTGATGACCAGTTCGTAGCGTTTGCCCGGCTCAACCTCAGGGAGCAATATGGTTCTCGGCTGGGCGAAGATATTATCCCGACACGCCAGCCATTCTTCCTCCGGGATAAACTCGTAGAAATTGGAGGTTGGGAGGAGGGTGAGGTCACTCCTGCTCCAGCTCTGGAGGGCCATTATTCCCGCCTCGGTACAGCCGTGTAGCTCATAGGGGTACCTACCCCAGGCCTGGTGGACCTGCTCCCGGTAGCTACGGGTATCAATGCCCCAGCCAATTATGGCCTTAACCGGCCAGAGGTCCTTGGGCAGTATGCTCCTGTGTTCCAGCTTGCTGCGGAGGAGGGCCCGGCCGAACCGCTGAAGGACGATGGGGTGCTTGGTGAGTTTTGATTCCTTCGTGTTACGAGAGAGTTCGCTGAAGTCGTTGCCGAGTTTGACCAGGACGCTGGTCATAGCGATGATGATATCTACGCCGGTCCGCAGTGATACCTCGAAACCCTTGGCTACCTTGTCTTTGAAGTCCATGCTGTCATGTTCATCGGGAGGCATGACGGCTTTCAGGTTGAATGTTTGGTATGCCCCGTTAGCCAGTACTCCCGATAGATAGGGAGCTGGTGCCACATTGAACAGCACCTTATCGCCCTCAATGAGGTCGCTTTGCCCTCTCCTTTTCGAGCAGGCCAGGATGAAGGCTGTCATCAGGCTGTCCAGTGAGTGGTAGTAGAACTCACGGGTATAGGGGACTCGTTTGACGGTACCGGAGCCTCCTGAGGTATGGGCCCAGGTATAAGGTTTCTCTGGCAGGGCGTCTTCGTCACCGGACTCGAACTCAGGTGCGTAGTGCTGGTAGGTGCTCAGAGGGACCAGGCGGCGGAACTCCTCAATACTTGTGGGAGTACGGTCACCTATTAGCCTTTTTGTTAGTGGGAAATTATCGATTCTATCGAGTTGCTGGACCAGGAGTGTCTCCTGGACAGCCATAAACTGTTCAGTGGTCAGGTCCAGGAATCCACAGTGCTTCTGCCAGACATGGTCGTTTTCTGACCGTATTATGGGGAATCTGGTGCGTTTCAAGTAGTCCTCCGTTCCCCCCCCTAAACCATATAAAAATTTCTGGTAACACGTTCCACATCAAAGTAATCCTTGTAGACATCATATGACGCCAGTTCACATAAACACTTCGAGCTTTGTGATAATACACCATTTTAACTAATTTGGCAATAGGTAAGGCAATAGGTAAACTGAAATTATGTTTGCATTTGGTTGGCTAAACCGTCATTACGAGGGACCCGCCTGCCATAGTCCCGAGGGACGGCCTGCTTGCGCTAAAGCTTCAGCGAAGGCAAGCGGGCAGGGCGGAGCGACGAAGTAATCTCTTCAGGTGCAGAAATGAGATTGCCGCGGGGGCTGAAGCCTCCTCGCAATGATATACTACTGCTTATCCTAGCCTTGCTGTGGCCCTAAATGGTATACTCTAAACAATCGGATTGGGCAAAAAACTGAAACAGTGCCGTGAGGAGTTCTTAGGAGTGCCCGACAGTCCAGCGCGGCGCCGCACAAGGCGGCGCATTTTACACACGTCTGACATTCATCTGGATAGAGTGGAAGACAAAGCCTGCGATGGCCTTACCGCGGTTGTTAATCTCGCTATCGACGAGCAGGTAGATATGGTTATCATTGCCGGTGACCTCTTTGACCATAACAGGATTGAGAATGACCTGGTCGGCTTTGTAGTGAAGCAATTGCGGCGTCTACCGGTGCCTGTCGTCATCCTGCCGGGAAACCATGATTGTCTGGTGCCTGGCTCGGTCTACGAGCGGGCTGAGTTCCAGGGTAGCGACAATATTCATATCATCGGGGCACCACAGGGAGAAACGCTGGACCTGCCCGAGCTTGAGGTATCAATATGGGGAAAGTGCATTGATTCCTACGATGTCGATGTACTACCATTGGAGGGTATGCCGCAGCCACAGGGAAACGGGCGGTGGCATATTGCCATTGCCCATGGCTATTACGTCGGCAGCGAGCCAGCATTATCTCCCAGCTATCATATCCGCCAGGAAGAGGTTATTAATTCGGGGCGGGACTATATTGCCCTGGGACACCTGCCCATGTTCCGGGGTGTTTGCCTTAAACCGGTGCCGGCTTATTACTGCGGTTCACCTTCAGTGTCGGGCTCGGTGGCATTGGTAGAGCTTGATGAAGGGACCGGCGTTCAGGTAACCCAATATATGCTGGAAAGAGAATTAACGTAAGAAAGCGGGACGGGAAATGAAGACGGATTTCACCAAACTGGAAAGGGCTTTCAATCCCCACTGTGTGGTCGTGGTTGGCGATAAAGCCGAATCGGGCTACATGTGGCTGCGCGGCCAGAGCGAGTTCAAGGGGAAGCTCTATTCCGTCCAGGTTGACCCGAAAGAAATAGACGGTATCAAGGCACTGGGAGTGGAGAACTTCACCAGTCTGCTTGATGTCCCGGGACAGGTGGACCTGGCGATTGTGGCTGTGCCACGGCCGGTAGCGCCCCGGATTCTGGAAGACTGCATCAACAAAGATGTGGCAGCGGCCCATTTTTTCACCTCCGGCTTTGCCGAGACGGATACCGAGGAAGGTATAAATCTGCAGAGGATTCTTACGGAGAGGGCCAGCCAGGCAAACTTCCATCTTATTGGCCCGAACTGCATGGGTATCTACAACCCGGGAATGGGCATCAGACAGACAATGATGCAGAGGACCGGTTTCATTGGAACAGTAGGTTTTATCTCACAGAGTGGTACCCACGCCATAGCCTTCTCCGAAGAGGCCTATCAGCAGGGACTGGATATCAACAAGTCGGTCAGTTTTGGTAATGGTATAGTGCTCGATTCCACCGATTATCTGGAGTACTTCGGCCGTGACGAGGGTATTAAGACAATCGGCATGTACCTTGAGGGAGTCCGCGATGGGCGGAGGTTCCTGGTGGCGCTAAAAGATGTTGCCGCCCGGAAGCCGGTTGTTATCTGGAAGGGGGGACGGACTGAGGAGGGGGGCCGGGCAATCGCTTCCCATACCGGTTCCTTAACGGTGCCGATGGCTGTCTGGGATGCCGCCATAAAGCAGTGCGGTGCGGTCAGTGTCAGGAGTATGGAGGAACTCGTCGATGCCCTCAAGGCTATCCAGTACCTGTCGCCTGTCTACAGCAATCGGGTGGGTATTACCGGGGGGTCCGGCGGGCAGTCAGTCGCTATTGCTGATGTGTTTGCTGAGGCCGGCTTAAAGGTACCGGCACTCACCCAGGAATCCTATGACGAACTGGATACATTCTTTAGCCTAATAGGGGGTGGCTACCGCAACCCGATTGATACCGGCAACGTTAATCGGCGGGAGATGAAACGCATCATGGAGATTCTCGAGCGGGACAAAAGTGTCGATAACCTGGTATTGCTTACCTCCGCCAATGCACGCATGGTTGGGCAAATCGACCAAAACATTGCCATGTTAAGCGAGATTAGAGGACGTACCTCGAAGCCGGTAGCGGTGATTCTGGCCTCCTTCGGCTTCGAGAATGCTGAGATAGCCAGAGACGTGGTTCGGAAATTCCGGGACGGTGGTATCCCCACCTTCCCGTCTCTTGAACGGGGTGCCCGGGCGCTGAAGAAAGCGCTGGACTACCATTATTTGCACAGTGCCTAGTAACCTGTGCTAAAGGTGCCAGTGCCGTCAGTTGGTGATGCCGGGTATACCTGAGGTGCCACTGTTCTTGAGCGTTCCCTCAAGCTGCACAATGCGGGCTTCAGTCTTGCCATCTTTGATTTCGAGGAAGCCAATCGTCCCCATCTGGTGATTGTACAGGGGGAACGTGGGACTGCCGGGATTAATCCGCAGTGTCCCGTCAATTGTTTCCATGGCAGAGCGGTGGCTGTGGCCGTAAACGATGACATCGGGAAGCTTCTTTGTGGAATTCTCTGGCCAGAGTCCGTAGTGAGATATCCAGATGGTGACCCCCTCAATCATGATGGTGTGCTCGGGTTTGACGCGTCGGTCATTGACCGATTCAAAGGGGTCGTCGTCACCCTCGGCAGCCAGTATCGGTGCCACCGTTTCCAGGTCGTCCAGCACCGGAAGGGTATAGATATCACCGGCGTGCAGGATGAGGTCAACGCCCTTGAATGCCTTCTTGACTTCGCGAGGAAGCTCTTCAGCGGTCAGGGAACTCAGGCCAGCACGGTGGCCCGGGATACGAATGTGGGTGTCCGAGATTAGTCCAATAAGCATCTTACTATCCCAACTCTATCTGAATGGACCGGGTTTGTCAAACAGGTAAGTGTGCGGGTTCGGCTGGCCGCCACTGTAATGTCCCGGCAGGGGATGGTAGAATAGGGAGTGAAGATGATTAGGGCGTGGTGCTACCGAACGGCAGTGAAGAGGGCCACATACTTTCTCCTTTCGATGGTGCTGTTATCGGGTCTGCTTCTAGCTGGTTGCCCGTCGCCGTCTGGCAATGACCATGTAGTTTTGGGACAGGGCAGTCTTTCCCTTTACGGCATTGACCCTGTAACGCTTGACCCGGCCATCTCCGGTGAGATGACGTCTCACGAGTACATCACACAGATATTCAGCGGGCTGGTCCGCCTTGGTGATGGCCTGGAGCCGGAGCCCGACATTGCCGAGAGGTGGGAGGTCAGTCTTGACGGCAAGACCTATACATTCTACCTGCGCCATGGGGTCACCTTCCATGATGGCTGGGAGGTCAAGGCCGAAGACTTTATCTACTCCTGGGAGCGTGCCTGTGCTCCGGAGACCGGCTCCCAGACGGCGTCTGCCTTTCTCGGTGATATTGTCGGGGCTAAAGAAGTGCTGGCCGGTGAGGCGCAACAAATCAGTGGCGTGAGGGCGCTAGACGATTACACGCTGGAGGTGACGATAGATGCTCCCAGGTCATATTTCCTCTACAAGCTGACCTATCCCACTACCTTTGTGGTGGACCGTGACAATGTGGAGTCGGGCGAGGACTGGTGGTATCATCCCAACGGCACCGGCCCCTTCAAGCTACAGGAGTGGGAGCAGTACCAGCTTCTGGTTCTGGAGAGGAACGAGTCTTTCTACGGAACGGTTGCGGGGGTTGAGTCGGTGGTCTATCACCTGTGGGCTGGCATTCCGATGAACCTGTACGAGACCGGTGATATAGATGTTGCCGATGTCTCACTCTCCTATGTCGACCGCGTGACGGATGAAGCCGGGCCGTTCTATTCTGAACTGATGATAGTGCCCAGGCTGAGCTTTAGTTACATCGGCTTTAATGCTGCCGAACCGCCGTTCGATGATGTAAACGTGCGCCGTGCTTTTACACAGGCGCTGGACAAGGAGAAACTGGCCAGGCTGGTGTTCCGGGATATGGTGGAGCCGGCGGACGGGATACTGCCACCGGGTATCCTGGGATACAATGAGGAGCTATCCGGGCTGGAATTTGATGTAGAGGCGGCGCTGGACTCAATCAGGGCTTCCCGGTACGGTGACGTATCGGCGCTGCCGCCAATTACGATAACGACTATGGGGTGGGGAGGGTTAATAGGGAGTGACCTGGAGGCCATCATCTATGAGTGGCGGCAGAACCTGGGGGTGGAGGTCAAGGTGAGACAACTGGAGCCGGACTTCTTTCTGTACAACATCAGGGAAGAGAAGGACGAGATGTACTACCTGGGCTGGATTGCCGATTACCCTCATCCGCAGGACTTTCTCGATATCCTGTTTAACAGTAAGGCGGAACAGAACTACGGTGGGTACAGCAACCCCGAGGTGGATGCTCTGCTGGAGAAGGCCGGTACCGAGCTTGATATGGACAGGAGCCTGGAGTTGTACCAGCAGGTCGAGCAGATGCTGGTAGACGACGCTGCCTGCCTGCCGCTATGGTTCGAGCAGAGCTACGTGCTGGTCAAGCCGTATGTGAAAGGGTACACCCTGAACGTACTGGGTCTGGCTAATCTGAACTTGGTAACTGTGGAAGATAAGTAGTGGCGGAGGGGGTGGGATTCGAACCCACGGTTCCCTTGCGGAAACAGCGGTTTTCAAGACCGCCTCCTTAGGCCTCTCGGACACCCCTCCAGAGACAATCTGAAAGTATTATAGCAACTGGGGCCGTGTATTTCTATTGGGGAGTATTACCGGAAGTGTGACCAAAGTTACTGACATGCATATATACAACATACTATATTCTCTCATACAAGAGGCGGTATCAGGAGGAAATTATGAGGATAAAGTGCGATAAGTGCAACAGTGAATTTTCGGAGGAGCCTAATGACTATCCGGGTAAAGTCTATGTACATCATGGTGAGATTATATGTGAAGACTGCCTGGTAGACATGGGTGTCATGCCTGACTCAGAAGACCCGGAGGAAACATACCTGTACACCCGTGCCGACATATATCGTACCACAGGTTGATATAGTACGGGTCACCGTCCAATTTATGGTCTGCAGTTTTTCGTGGCCGGGAATATTCTTGCCCGAGACCGGCTAGCGGACCCGCCTGAGTTCGAAGACCACCGGATTGGCGGCATCGGGGCAGGCGGCGGTGGCAGTATCCGGGTCGCTTGACCAGGGGAATGAGCCGCCAAACATCAGCACGCGGGTGGCAGGAAACAGCGCGTTGAAGGCGGACAGGCAGATACCCTCCGGTGTCTTACCACTGATTATCCATTCATCTCCTACCTTGTGACCGGCCCCGCAGGTGCCTTTTTGGGATATTACTCTTACCTTCACATCATACGTATCCGCCATTTTGTCCCCTCTTCCGGTGATTTATTCCTTCTGCAAAAGTCCAGTATAGTAATGTGGAACGTAAGGCGTCAATATACATCTGTATGTCGGATTTGACGCTACCAGGTGTTTTCGCTATCCTCTAGGTATGCGTTTGTAGGAGGAAATGAATGGAATGGAAGACCCGGATAACCGAAATGTTCGACTGTAAGTATCCCATCCTTGAGGGTGCCTATGCGGGGTTTGGCAGCTGGAGGTTTGCCGCGGCCTGCGCCGAGGCGGGTGTACACGGCCTTATCACAGCCTCCACCTCACGGACACCGGAGCAGCTGCGCGAGGATATCAGGAGCTGCCGGAAGGCAACCAGCGGCTCGTTCGGGGTGAACCTGAGTTTTGGTATCTGTCCCCGTATCGATGAGATGCTGGAGGTGTGTATTGAGGAGAAAATACCGGTGGAGACAGCCATCTACAAGCCGGACTCCCTGGCACCCCGCATCAAGGAGTCCGGCCTGAAGTGGATACACAAGACAGCCCGGGTAAAGGACGCGCTGCACGCCGAAGAACTCGGGGCGGATGCAGTCATCGTCGTCGGGGTGGAGGGGGTTGGTTTTAAGAACCCGGAGCAGCTACCGACTTTCACCAATATTACCTGGGGCGCACCGCAGTTCAGGGTACCTTTCATTGCTGCCGGTGGCATCGGCGATGCCCGTGGCCTGCTCGGGGCGCTGGCAATGGGGGCCGATGGCATTATGATGGGCACTGCCTTCATGGCCACAAAAGAGTGCCCGACCAACGAGGCCTCCAAGCAGGACATGGTCAACTCCAGTCCGGACAACCCCAGGCTGCGCTGGCGAGTGCTCTCCCATGCCAGCCCTAAGGACTATGCGGAGGTGATGCGGAAGCGGGGTAATTTGCCTCTGAGCGAGTGGCTGCCGATGCTGGAACGTATCCAGCCGAGCGCCAATGACTGGGAGGGCGACCCGAATGTGCCGGAGGCGAGCCGGGTGGGCTCGCTGGCGGTGGGGGCGATAAAGAGTGTGCCAACCGTCAAGGAATTCATCGATAACATGATAAAAGAGGCCGAGGAGCTTGCCGAAAAATGGGAGTGGATTAAGGGGAGGTAATCACCTCCGCTCCCACAAACCCCCTCAATACTTCCGGCACGACTATTGAGCCATCGGCCTGCTGGTAGTTCTCCATGACGGCAATCATCACCCTTGGCAGGGCCAGGCCGGAGCCATTGAGGGTGTGGACGAACTGGGGCCGGGCATCCGGGGCGGGGCGGTAGCGGATGTTGGTGCGGCGCGCCTGGAAATCGGTACAGTTGGAGCAGGAGCTTACCTCCAACCATTCCTCGCAGCCGGGAGCCCACATCTCAATGTCGTATGACTTGGCGGCGGTAAAGCCGATATCGGCGGTGCAGTGCTCGACGACACGGTAGGGGAGGTCCAATTGCTTGCAGACATCCTCGGCGTTGTCGACCATCTTTTCCAGTTCCTCGTATGAGGTCTCCGGCTCGGTGAACTTGTACATTTCCACCTTGTCGAACTGGTGCCCGCGCTTGATGCCCCGCGTGTCCTTACCGGCTGACATTTTCTCACGGCGGAAGCAGGCGGTGTAGGCGACATAGTAGAAAGGCAGCATCCCCGGCGCGATAATCTCGTTGCGGTGGAGGTTGGTCAGCGGTATCTCGGCGGTGCCCACGAACCAGAAATCGTCCTCTTCGTCGTGGTAGATATTGTCGGCGAACTTGGGCAGCTGGCCGGAGCCGACCATGCACTCGCGTTTCACCATGAATGGAGGGTATATCTCCTGGTAGCCGTGCTGGCTGGTGTGCAGGTCAAGCATGAAAGTAATCAATGCCCGCTGCAGGCGTGCTCCCAGCCCCTTGAGTACATAAAATCGCGAGCCGGACAGCTTGACACCACGCTCGAAGTCGATAATGCCCAGAGACTCCCCCAGCTTCCAGTGGGGGGCGGGGGTAAAGTCGAAGGTCTTCGGCTCTCCCCAGGTGCGCACGATAACGTTATCGTCTTCACCCTGACCGACCGGGGTCGATGAGTGGGGAATGTTCGGTAGCTGGAGCAGCAGGTCTTCAAGGCCGGTCTCGATGTTTTTTACCTCATCCTCGAGGTCTTTTATCATGTTGCGCAGGTCACGGCCTCTCTCGGAAGTATCTGCTTGCCTGTCCCGTGCCAGCTCTTTGCGGGCGTGTCTCAGGTCTTCCAGTTCCGTCACTTTCTGACGACGCTCGGTGTCCAGCTCCAGGATTTCATCCAGTGGCGTGCTGTCTTCCTGGCGGTTAATCAGCGCCTGCCGGAGAGCGTCAGGGTTATCTCTGATGAATCTGATGTCTAGCATAGGCTACCTCTTTTTTGAATTTTAAATTTGATTATGGTAACCCTCCCCCTGTGTCCCCCTCCCTTTGATAAGGGAGGGGGAAATGGTTGTAAAAGAGGGGCGAAGCCCCTCTTAGACTCCCCTTCTGTGTTATTTTGGTATCCCTATCCGCCTTGGGGTTCTGTTCATATATTCTCGGTAGGCGTCGCCGTATTTTTCAAGAAGGCTGCGCTCTTCAACATCTGCGTATACTACACAGCCCACCACGAATATGATGAAAAGGAGCAGTAAAACCCAGGAGGCGGTAACTATGCCCATCCCCAGAAAGAAGACAAACATGGTGACATACATCGGGTGTCGTGAGTAGCGGTACAGCCCTCTGGAGACCAAACTATCTAATGGCGTGGTAGCCCAGTTCACCAGGACTATGGTGTATGCAATCAGCCCTATCAGAGTAATGGGTAAGCCCACATAAAACCAAGCCGTGTCAAGTTTCAATGGCAGAAATATGGAATATACCATTGCCGGTAGCAACAGCAGTTTAGAAGAACCGGCAAACATGTTTGCTACTCTGGACAATCCGCGGATCTCTTCAACAGAAGGAACACTCTTTTTGATAGCAATGTAAATAAAAGGAATAAACGATAGTAACAGATAGGCCATAAAAATCCAGGCATTCCAGACGCCTATCTCGAGGGCTGGTATAGCCGACATTGCTTGTCTCCTTCAGTTCATTCTTTTGCGGATTTCGGTATTCCTATCCATCTCGGGGTTCTGTTCATATATTCACGGTAGGTATCGCCGAACTTCTCAAGGCAGAACCGCTCTTCGATAACGATCATGAAGTGCGATATTACCAGCAATATAACGGAGAGCAGCATATACAGCCACGAAGCCGTGGTGATACCGATGCCCAGGAATGCCAGGAACATGCCGAGGGATATCGGGTGTCTGGAATATCGGTAGGCACCAGTAGTAAACGGCTCGTCCGGTTTGGTAGCGGCAACATTGGTCACGGCAATAATTGGGATAACGAGTCCCATAATATAGACAACCAGACCCACATAAAGCCATACCGTGCCCGTTTCCAACGGCAGGAAGACGGAGTATATCAACAGGATGAAAAAGACCAGCATCATATAGGTTCTGGCCTTCTTCTCTTCTTCAATGTGCGATATTCTATCACCTGCACCCCTGGCGACCTTACCGGAAGACATAACCGACAGCATAACGACCAAAGTTAATATCCAGGCATTCCAAACACCAATTTCAAAAGCAGGGATGGCTGACATATTTTCCTCCTTACGGTTTCTCTTTAAGGTGGGGAAAGAGGATTACCTCGCGGATAGATTGCTGGTCGGTCAGCAGCATTACCAGCCGTTCGATGCCGACCCCCAGTCCACCGGTGGGAGGCATACCGTACTCCAGGGCCAGCAGGAAGTCTTCATCTATCGTCCAGCGCTCCTCATCTTCCCCGTGGCGTTCCTGCAGCTGCTCGATGAACCGCTCCCGTTGCTCGATGGGGTCGTTGAGCTCGCTATATGCGTTGGCAAGCTCGATGCTGCCGCCGGCAAAGGCCTGGAAGCGCTCGACCACTCTCTTTTCGCCCGGCTTTATCTTGGCCAGGGGGGACATCGAGACCGGATAGTCATATACAAAGGTTGGCTGAATGAGTTTAGGCCTGACGAAGGTCTTGAGGAGGTCATCGACCAGCTTGGCCCAGTTACTCTCCGGGTCGACCTCCATGTCCAGGTTACGCATCCGTGCCCGCAGGCCATCCGCCGTGGGGAAGGAAACGAAGTCGATGCCGCTGTACTCCTTAACAGCGTCGCGCAGGGTGATGCGCTGCCAGGGAGGGGTGAGGTCGATAACGTTCCCGGCAAACTCGACCTGCAGGGTGCCCATGACCTGCTCACATACGGCGCATACCATCTCCTCGACCATCTGCATGACGTCGAGGTAGCTGGCATAGGCCTCGTAGCTTTCTAGCATGGTGAACTCGGGGGAGTGTGTAGTCGAGATGCCCTCGTTGCGAAAGATGCGTCCTATCTCATAGACCTTGTCGAAGCCGCCGATGATGAGGCGCTTGAGGTGAAGCTCGGTGGCGATACGCAGATAGAAGTCCATGTCGAGGGCGTTGTGGTGAGTAATGAAGGGCTTGGCAAGGGCACCACCGGCCGAGGGCAGCAACACCGGCGTATCCACTTCAATAAATCCCCGCTCGTTAAGGAACTGCCGAATGGTAGCGATGACCTGGCTGCGTATCTCAAAGGTACGCCTTGTTTCGGCGTTGGATATCAGGTCGAGGTAGCGCTGCCGGTACCGCGTCTCGACATCACTGAGGCCGTGCCATTTCTCCGGCAGGGGCTGAAGCGATTTTGCGAGCAGGGTGAAACTTTTCACATCAACCGTCGGCTCACCGGTGCGGGTGCGGAGCAGGCTGCCATCAACACCAATGAAATCACCGGTGTCAAGGTCATCGAATAGCTCCCGCTCTTTCTGCTTAAACCGGTCTATGTCCTTGAAGAGTAGCTGTATCTTCCCCGAGTTGTCACGAATATCATAAAAGGCACTCTTGCCCATCTTTCGTTTGGCCATGATGCGCCCGGCCACGCTGACCTTGCCCTGCTTGGCCTGACCGGCTTCTACCTGCTCAAGCAGGGCTACAGCCTCGTGGGTGGAGTGGCTGCGCCGGTACCGGTTCGGGTATGGGTCAATACCCAGCGCCCGAATCCGCTCGAGTTTCTCCAGCCTCTGCTGGACAATACGTTCCTGCCTGGATGGCATCTTTCACGCTCGATTGAGAATGATATATTTTACAAGTCAGTATAGGCTATCTGTGAGTTATAGTAAAGTGGTGGAAGTCGTTAGATGTTAAGGTTATTAGATTGCTTCGTCGTCCTGACGGACTCCCAGACATGGGATTAAGGCATTTATATCCTAGGATATAAAAGAATCTGACGACCATCCCCCTGACCCCCTTCCTGGCCAGGAAGGGGGTAAAAATCATACTGGGGGACACCCCCAGACCCCTGCCAGAGGGGCAAAGCCCCTCTGGGCTCCCCTTTTTGATACCTTGTTATGATTTACCCTGCTGACAGGTGTCTGCCTGTTTCATCTGTACCCGTAGGGTGTCCAACCAGCCAATGGATTTAACGTCATGCTCAAGGAGGTACCTGATGTAGCCTCTCATTACTGCTTCCAGTTCCTGTGATAGTGCCTGGTCTATCTTGAGTCGATTGATGGTGTCGTAGTCGTTTTCCTGGAGGAAGCGGAGCACCTTGAGGGCGTTGATGGTGAGCAGATGACTCAGTGTCTGTTGTGGGCCGCAATTCGGGCACAGCGCGCCTCCGGCAACAGGTGAGAAGTAGTTGGTGACTGGCTGCAGGGGTGACTTGCAGGTGACGCACCGCTGTAGTTGAGGGCGGTAGCCGACTTCATGGAGGAGGTGCAGCTCGAAGTAGCGCAGCACGGTTCCCTTGTCTGTGTCCTCCTGACAGAGGTTGTGCATGGTATCAAGTAGTAAGTGGAACAGTGCGGAATCCTCAACGTGGTCGGCGGTGAACTGGTTGACCAGTTCGATGACATAGAGGCCGTAAGACGTGAGCCATAAATTACTCTTCAGAGGGAGAAAAGCGGTAATGGTCTGACCGCCGGTTATTGTATCAAGGTTTCGCCCCCGCGCCAGCGAGACCTTGCTATGTGTCAGCAGTTCGAGGTGACCGGCCATCTTGCTCCGGGGACGCCGCAGGCTCTTGGCAAACCCCTGAATCTTACCCAGGTCAGGCGTGTACAGGGTAAGGATGCTGTCGGCCTCACCCAGCCTGGTCTTCTTGATAATGACGGCTTCCGTCTGGTAGTTTCTCGGTCTGGTCATGGCAAAATGTCCAGCAATCCTCTCTCGAAGGAGATGGCTTTTATTCCGGTTAATCTATCCATTTTCTTGTTCTTCTACGTATTCAAGAATTATCTTTTTATCAAACCTGCCTTTTTCATCCGCCTTTCGCTTTCGAATTCCCTCTAATTCCTTTCTATCCAAACCTTTTAACTGGCATAAGGCATAGATTATCTCTAGTATATCAGCTAGTTCTTCGTTCCTTTCGCTTTCAAGATATTCTTCTACTTCCTCTTTCAGTTTCTCATTTAACCTGACTTTATACTCAGCATCAACTGCGGTGTGAGTAAAAGGTTTATCGCCTTTTTCTCTTATTATCTCAGGTATTTTATCTCTGACAAGCTTGTTGTATGTTATTATCATTTTACCTCACAGAGCTAGTAGTTCCCCGCATATTTTGTCAGGATTACTATCTGTTTTCAGGATTCTACTGTCCACTCTTATGGGTGTCAAGGAAGGGTTCTGTCATTGCGAGGAGCGTCAGCAACGAAGCAATCTCATAGAATCGGGATTGCTTCGCCTTTGGCTCGCAATGACATGGTGGGTTTGCCTCATTGGTCATTTCTTCTCGGCGACGACTATCATCTCCGGGGAGTCATTGGAAAGTGGTGAGCAGTCGTAGTCCCCGAAGATATCAGCTACACGGAAGCCACATAGCTCAAGCAGGTGCTCTACCTCATAGCGGAAGAAGTAGCGGAAGGGGAACGCCTGGACAAGTCGCTCCTGCCGTCCATCGGGGTGAGTGACATAATATATAAGTTCAACATCGTTATACTGCTGCTCGCGGTGGAATGCGGCGGTGCGGTTGGTGCGTCGAAAAAGACGGCCGTCGGGTAGCGTCATCTCAGGCAGGTCTTCAATTTCGGTCATGTATTTGGGGTCGGGTACGAGCCTTGGGGGGTAGGGATGAAAGAGGTCGAGAATCAGCAGTCCGCCGGAGACAAGGTGACGGTTGGCACAGTTGAGGCAGGCCTTCTGCTCGTCAACGGTAATCAGGTGCTGGAAAGGCCGAAAGGGTGTCGTCACCAGGGAATATGTCTCGCCGGTGTCGAAATCGGTCATATCATCTTCAATGAGGTTCACACGCCCCTGTACTTCTTCTGGTTGCCGGGATAGCTTTTCGCGACAGATGTTAAGCATGTAGGTTGATAGGTCGAGGCCGGTGATTTCACAACCAGCAGCAGCGGTAGGTATCAATACGCGTCCGGTGCCACAGCCCAGCTCCAGAGTCCGACCGCCGGCACGCCGGGAATAATCTATGAAGAAATCAATATCCTTCTGTCTGGCAGTCTGGTAAGCGGCGTCGTAGTATTCAGCAACGAACTCCCGATAATCGTATCCACCGTGTCGGCTGGTCATTTCACTTCTGTGATGGCCTCCTTTACAATGCTTGGGGTGCTCTTTCTGGTACCTGATGCTGTGGATGGGTTGGATATCTAGATTTCGTGTCTGCCTTCGAGGGCACGGGTGAGGGTGTTATCGTCGGCGTATTCCAGTTCGGTGCCGAAGGGGAGTCCATGGGCAAGACGGGTAACCTTGATGCCGAGCGGGGAAAGGAGCTGGTTCAGATACAGGGCAGTCTGCTCACCCTCGAGGTTGGTGTTGGTGGCCAGGATGACCTCCTGTACTACTCCATCCTGTAATCGGCTGGTAAGTTCTTTAATCCTGACATCATCGGCACCAACACCCTCGGTTGGTGAGATAGCGCCGTGAAGCACATGATAGAGACCCCGATAGCTGCCGGTGTGTTCGATGGCCAGGATATCCTGGGGCTGCTCTACCACGCAAATCGTATCCTTGTCCCGCTGGTCGCTGCGGCAGATAGGGCAGGGGTCGGTGTCAGTGACATTACAGCAGGTGGAGCACAGCGTGATTTTCTGCTTGACCGTAAGTATTGAGTCGGCGAGGAGGCTGGCCTGCTCTCGGGTAGCGCGGAGCAGGTAAAAGGCCAAGCGCTGGGCACTCTTGGGTCCGATGCCGGGCAGCTTGTTCAGTTCCTCAATGAGCCGGTTTATCGCGTCGGCTGCAGGTATTGACCTCTGGTTCAATTTAACCTCTCCATCAGAACAGGCCGGGAATGTGGATACCACCGGTCAGACTCTTCATTCGCTTGTTTGCCACTTTCTGGGACTTGGCCTGGGCATCAGTTATTGCCTTTAGTATCAGCCGTTCCAGTTGCTTCGGATTATCGGAGCCCATCACTTCGGGTGATATTGTGATTGACAGAATCTGCTGCTGACCGTTGGCCGTAACCTTGACAGCACCCTTGCCAGCCTCGGCGACAACCTCGGTCTTTGCCAGTTCCTTTTGGGCCTCGTCGAGCTTGGACTTGAGTTGACGTGCCTGATTAATCATCGATAAGTTCATTCTTCCTCCGCATTAATAATCTGGCCTCCCAGTCTTAGGGCTTCCTTTACCAGGTGATTGTCTTCGGAGACACAACGTACCCGGCATGGGTGTCCGAGAAAGCTACTGATAACCTTTTCGACAACCCTCTGGTTTTCCGGGTCCTCAAGCTTCTCCTTGAGGTAGGGGTATCTGGAAGAGAGGACTACTGTGCCGTTGTCGATTGATACCGGCATGATGCCGGCACTCCGGAGAATTGCCAGCGCTGGCGTTCTTCTGATTTCCGGCGGCACTTCCGCAATCAGCTTTTTCCAGTCCTGCCGCAATCTGGCTGTCTCCTCGTCGGATGTCTGGGGGGAACCGGTGTAGGACATAGACGGGGGTGCCTCGGCTGGGGCGGGTTCGGGTGCCAAATGGGACTCCTCGGGCTGGGGAACGGGTGCTGGTGCTGTCTTCTTTTGAGGCTGGGGGGCCTCGTATTCGGGTTGCTGGTGGGGGCTCTCCTGCTCTGGCAGTGAGGTTAGGCTGCAGTCAACAATGGCCAGCTCTAGCGGCAGGGTGGAGTGACTCTCAAGGTCAAGCTCAAGCTGCCCGAAGACCTTGACTGCCTTAAGTACCTGAGGCAAGGAGGCCCGGGATGCCAGTTCTTTTAGTTCGGCGAGGTCTTCAGCGGTGAGGTCAACCGATTCTTCAGCACCGGTCTTGACCAGCAGTAATCCCCGGAGGTACTCAACCAGTTCCCGGTTGAACTGCCGCAGGTTCAAGCCATCAGTGTTAACGCTGTTAATGGTGGCGACACCGGCGGCAACATCGTTATTAATGATATGCCTGGCGAGTTCTTTGGTTCGCCAGTCTCCGGTAATACCCAGCGTTTCCTGGACCTGATGAAGGCTAATCTCGGGGCCGTAGTAGGTGGTCA
Organism: uncultured Dehalococcoidales bacterium; assembly: GCA_964611805.1. GTDB lineage: Bacteria > Chloroflexota > Dehalococcoidia > Dehalococcoidales > Fen-1064 > W589. Next base: position 33,424 of record CAZTBG010000016.1, read on the forward strand.
GCTGCTCGAGCAGGTTAAGGGCATCACGGAGACTACCTGTGGCGCTCCTGGCAACGAGCCGTAATGCCTCTGGCTCGATGGTGATACTCTCGGCGTCACAGATGTGGGCAAGATGACCTACAATGTCGTTCTGAGCAATGCGGCGGAAATCAAACCGCTGGCAACGTGACATGATGGTGGCGAGTATCTTGTGGGACTCGGTGGTTGCCAGGATGAAGATAACATGCTCAGGTGGTTCCTCGAGGGTTTTAAGCAGAGCATTGGAGGCACTGCTGCTGAGCATATGGACCTCGTCTATGATGTAGACCTTGTAGCGGGCCTGATTGGGTGCGTAGTTGACTCTCTCGCGGAGGCTTCGGATATCGTCAACGCCGGTATTGCTGGCGGCATCGATTTCGATAACGTCCAAGGCCCTGCCTTCGGTTATTGCCTGGCACATCTCGCAGGCGTTGCACGGTTCGCCGTGGCCGTTGGTCAGGCAGTTCACTGCTTTGGCCAGGCTACGTGCGGTGCTGGTTTTGCCGGTCCCCCGAGGCCCGCAAAACAGGTAGGCGTGAGAAATGCGGCCGCTACTAAGGGCATTCAGTAGTGTCTGTGTTACTGGTTCCTGACCGACTACTTCTGCGAGTGTTTGGGGTCTGAATTTACGATAAAAGACCTGTGAAGCCATTTTTGCCTATATTATACCCTATATCGGTCGGTTTCCAAAGGTTTTTTGGGGGAAAATTTGGCTTTTGTAGTGTCAGGCGCGCAGTCTTAAAAGGTGCGTGAAGAATGAGAAACGGCCCCCCTAAGGGGGGCCATCGTGATAACGTTACATAGTCAGCCTGAGCGACCCGAGTCTATTGCAGGAGAGACGGCACATCCTTGGAGATTTCATCAATCTCCCTGAGCTTGGTATCTATATCCCTCTGCCGCTCCTGGACGGCGCTGACGACCTGAGCGGCTTCAAGATAGTATCTCCTGACCTTCTCTACGTCCCTGAGTTCGGACAGGATGATAGAGACGTCCAGAGCGCCAGCGTTCCGGGGATAGTCACCATTTCTGATGATAGCTTCTGGGGCAAGGCTCTTGAGATATTCGCCTAGCTCCTTGATGACGGTGAGGTTCATCTCCTTGCTGGGGGCAGATACCAGGTATAGTGCCCGTGAAGCATCAGCAGGATTGCACTTAAACGACAGCTCACTGACGGCAGCATCCATTGCCTCGATTCCGCGGTGGATTTCCGTACTCTTGTCGCGGAAATTGCGCGATGACCGGAAGGGGAGCCGGAAGGGGGGCAACTGTGCCTGGCCGTAACCGATGACCGACCACCCGGCGATGCTCTGGATGATGTCTCCGGCGTCGAGCAGCCTGGCGCCGACAAACTTGGGCTTCTTCTCCTCGCCGGCGCAGAGCATGTTATAGAACGGCTCAACGATGAGGTGGTTTATTCCGGCGAGGTTAGTTCTCAGGGTGGCGTTTTTCCTGACATATCTCTGGTTGTCGACCAGAAAGATGGCATCAGCCACGGCGCTGGCTGATTTCAGGCAGGTTGCTGAGTTATAGATGGTCCTCTCCTCGGTGCGCTCTTCGTGCTCGAAGGGGAGGACGATGAGGTTATAAATTGGCTTGTCGATATAGCGTTCCTTAAGTATCTGGGTCATGATTGAGATGGACCCTGAACCAGTGCCTCCGGCAGCGCCGGCGCACAGCATGAAGGCGTCCGACTCAAAGAAGCGCGGTGTTGCCCTGATGGCGTCGATAACCTTGTCGGCGTCTTCCCTGGCGATTTCAGCGCCCAGTTCGTTTATCTTGCCGACGCCATGACCGCCTGACTTTCGTCCTCCGATGAGGATTCTGTGGCGGTAGTCGGACTTGATATGGGCCAGGCCGCTCAGGTCGGCAAGGTCAGTATTGACGGCGAAGACACCGGTGGCTATCTCAATCCTACGCCGAGCTTTAGCCCTGCTGTTTATTTGGGCAAAGCTATCAGCAATATTAGACCCACACTGTCCGAAGCCAATGACCAGTAATTTCACTTTTCCACCTCGACAAGAAGTTTGATGCTGCTATTGTAAACATACAGGCACAATATGTCAAATGTTTTAATTTAAAGTCCCTTTTCAGCGACATAGGCAGTAAGGTCGGCCAGGCGGCAACTATAACCCCACTCGTTGTCATACCAGGCGAGCACTTTGGCCATGTTATTTCCAATTACCATGGTGTTGGGTGCATCTACGATGGAGCTTGCCGGGTTTCCTTTAAAGTCGGTACTGACCAGTTCCTGCTCGCAGTACTCCAGTATCCCTGCCAGAGGTCCTTCAGCCGCTTTCTTGAAAGCCTCATTTACTTGTTCTTTAGTGACATCGGTATTAAGCTCAACGATAAGGTCGACCAGAGAGACGGTGGACACCGGTACCCGTAGGGCAATGCCGTTGAGGCGTCCATCAAGTTCGGGGAGAACTCTTCCAATAGCAGCAGCAGCGCCTGTACTGGTCGGGATGATGTTCTGAGCGGCAGCCCGGGCGCGGCGCAGGTCCTTGTGTACCACATCCATAATTTTCTGGTCATTGGTGTAGGCATGGATAGTAGTCATCAGTCCTTTGTTGATACCAAAATTGTCATGCAATACCTTGGCCGGCGGAGCAAGGCCGTTGGTAGTACAGGATGCATTGGATATGATGTTGTGTTTGGCCGGGTCATACCGGCCCTCGTTGACACCGAGGACGATGGTGATATCTTCATTCCTGGCTGGTGCTGAGATGAGCACCTTTTTGGCACCGCCTTTCATGTGGGCAGCGGCCAGCTTGGCGTCGGTAAACAGGCCGGTCGATTCGATGACGATATCGACGCCGTAGTCTTTCCAGGGAATATTGGCTGGTTCACGTTCGGATAGTGTCCTGATTTCCTTGCTATCAACGATTATCGATTTCCCATCTGCTCCCGGTTCACAGGGGAAATGGCCGTAGTTGGTATCCCACCTCAACAGGTGGGCGTTTGTCCTGGTGTCGGCGATATCGTTGACGGCGACCACCTCCAGACTGTTCTGATGGTACTGGTGAATGGTTCGTAGAGTCAGTCTGCCAATTCTTCCAAAGCCGTTGATGCCGATTCTCGTTGTCATATTTGCCTCCTAGGTGATTCTTGCCCATGTAATGATAGCAGAAGCGGGAACAGGATACTATCACCTCCGGGTTTTATTTTATGCTAATAATCAACGCTTTACGCGTTTGAATACCTCGATACCGGCGAACCTGACACGGTCGCCCAGTTCTTCCTCTATTCTGAGGAGGCGGTTGTACTTGGCGGTGCGCTCGGAGCGGCAGGGAGCGCCTGTCTTAATAAGGCCGGTGCCGAGTGCGACGACCAGGTCGGCAATGGTGGTGTCCTCGGTCTCACCGGAGCGGTGGCTGACCACCGATTTCCAGCCAGCTTCTGTAGCCATCCGGACGGCGGCGATGGTCTCGGTGAGTGTCCCAATCTGGTTGAGCTTGATGAGGATGGCGTTGGATGCCCCCAGCTGGATACCCCGGCGCAGGCGCTCGACATTGGTGACGTAGAGGTCATCACCAACCAGCAGGGTGGTCGCTCCCAGTTTGCCGTTTAGAAGCCGCCAGCCGTCCCAGTCGTCCTCAGCCATGCCGTCTTCAATACTGATAATGGGATAGTCGTTTGCCCAGCGGACATAGTAGTCCACCATCTG
>CAZTBG010000017.1:0-36989 GCA_964611805.1 uncultured Dehalococcoidales bacterium
AGGAGAACCTGTGGTACTACGCCCAAATTTATGGAATGACCGAACCCGCGGAAAGGATTGATAGGATTTTGAGTCGGGTAGAGCTTCGGGATAGAGCCAAAGACAAGGTGGGCACCTATTCCAAGGGGATGAGGCAAAGGTTGGCTTTGGCCCGGGCTATGACACATAACCCCGAGCTTCTGGTTCTAGATGAGCCCACTGCTGGAGTTGACCCCTCAGGTCAGATAGAGGTGAGAGAGGTCATCCTTAACATGGCTTATAAGGAGGGAAGGACCATCTTCCTAAGCTCTCACAATCTGGACGAGGTACAGAGAATCTGCAACCGCATCGCTCTAATCGACCGTGGTGAGATAAAGCTCTGTGGCGAGGTGGAGCAGCTACGGCGAGAGATGAGCGGAAATGTGGTGGAGATTGAGACCACTCAGCTCATGGCCGAGCCTCTCTTTGCTGAACTTAAGAGCCTCTCCCACTTGGGATTGCGAGAGAGGAAAGACAAGACCCTCACTTTCGTTCTCCAAGAAGGAACAAGAATCCCTGACATAGTTAGCCTTCTCGTCAGGCGGGGGGTAGAGATTGAGGGGGTAAGCAAAAAGGAAGCTTCCCTCGAGGAAATCTACTCCGCCATACTCAAGGAAGTGGAGCCATCATGAAGGGAATGCTTGTTGTTCTGCAAAACGATGTAGGGGATATCCTGCCTAGCAGGGGATTTTTAATCGTTGTTATTATCATCGGCGTCATTACCTTGGGGACGGCTGTAGGTGTACCTATTGCTCTCAATAGTTGGTTAGCCTCAGGATTAGCTTGGGAGGAGGCGAAGCCTCTGTTAGAACTCTTTATGGGGTTAGCGATTAACTACGTACCGCTCATAGTCCTATTTTCCTGTATGGCTACTTGGGCTACTGACCCCATTGCCAAGGAAAAGGCTAAGGGCCCTATAGAGTCGCTTCTGGCTACCCCACTAACCGCTAAAGCTGTTTGGATAGGAAAAAGCCTAGCCATCTTCCTGCCTGCCTATATAATCGGTTTTATCGCTACACTGATAGTCATTCTGGCAATGAACCTCGCTTCCATCCTCCCGACTACCGGTCATTTTGTACTCCCGCTACCGGAAGCATTTACCAGCTTTCTCTTCCTTCCGCTGCTCATGTTTGCCCTAATTTTATTGGGGGTTATTTTCAGCTTGATTACCAACCCGGTTATTGGCCAGACCATTATTATATTTGTTGGGGTACTTCTGCTACAGGTGGTAGGGCAGGTTGGAGGGCGGTTGTGGTGGCTTTTAGCTTCTTGGGACTACGCCCTGTATAACTTAGCCGGGGCAGCCTTTATCGGAATGATTGCCTTCTACCTTTCACGCTCTCTCAGTAAGGAGAGGATAATCCTATCAAGCAAGGGGAAATGGGCATGAGTCTGGCTCTCCTGGAAAATTATGACATTTCGTTCAGTATCTATCACAGAAAGGAAATGCCCCGGCTGTGGAGTATTCAATTAAAAAGCAGCAAATAAAGGAAATTTACGGAATCAATATCGAGGAAGTGTAATGAGAGCTGAGAAAGGCAATCCCGAGCAAAGGTATAATGATTTTTGGGATTGGTTACTTAACTATAAGGAGCACTTCATTTTTGTAGTCGTTTTAATAATAGGCTATTTCTACTATCTTAACACCACTGAAGAGATTTAAATGGACAGGTTTTGGCTTCGGTTTAAGTACCTTTATTAGAAATGAGATTGCCGCGGAGGCTCAAGCCCCCTCGCAATGACACACTACTACCGTTCTCTACCTGGTAGCAACCAAACCAAACACAACCTATAATCATCTGTCCCGAGCCTACAGAAGGGAAAATCAGCTTGACAAAAGGTAGGTAACGGCATAATGTTTGTGGTATAAAGAACCAGCTAGAGAATAGCCTGACTAAAGGAGAGAGTCATGGTTATTGCAGAAAAACCGACCTTAAAGGAAGGGCGGATAACCAGGGAGATGCGGAAAGACCTCGCCTACCAGAGCAAGAGTGGGCGGGGTGTGGGGAGAATAGAAGCATCCGAAGGGAAAGTTGAGAGAGTTGTCGAAGAGGGCCGAATGCCGTATCGCCCCGAAGTAAGGCTTTGTATCGAGCGGGCCCGGCTGATAACCGAGGGGTACAAGCAGGCGGAAGATGACCCCATAATCTTGAGACGGGCTAAGGCCCTGGCCCATTACCTGGACAACAGGACGCTGTATATCCTTCCCCACCAGAGAATCGTGGGCAATAGCGCCAGCAAGCCCTGTTCATTGATTACCTTCCCGGAGAAGTGGAGCAACTGGCTGGAGAAGGCTATCGATGGTGAATATCAAATGCTCTTACCTGATGAGAAAGACAGGCAAGAACTGCACGAGATTCACAAATACTGGCGCAACAAGTCTGTCCACGGCATGGAGCGCCGCCTGCTCCCTAAAGATGTACTGGAATACTGGTACTATGATAACCAGGGTGTGTTTATGTGGCTACACGGTGGCCATGTCGGCACACCGAACTATGAAAGAATATTCAGGACCGGCCTGAGAGGGGTAGTCGAGGAGGCGAAGGCCAGACTGGAGGAGACATCCTCAGACCCGCAGCTCTACCTCCATGTCGGAGACTACCTCAAGAAAAAGCGATTCTACGAGGCGGTAATAATAATCACCGAAGCGGTTATTAACCAGGGTAAGAGGTTCTCCCAGCTATGCCAGCAGGAAGCGTCTGAGGAAAAGGACGAAAAAAGAAAGGCAGAGCTGGTAGAGATGGCCGCGATATGCGACTGGGTGCCGGAGAACCCCCCACGCACCCTCCACGAGGCATTGCAGTCCTTCTGGTTTATAAACCTGGTGGCCAGAGTGCTTGACCTGCAAACGTCTGGAAACGGTGAGAGAATCGACCAGATATTCTATCCCTTCTACAAGAAGGACAAGGAGGAGGGGAGACTCACCTATGAGGAGGCCGAGGAGCTGGTGGAGCACCTGGTGCTCATATTCAACGAGGAGGGGGCACTGATTCCCCCTTCGCAGCCAAAGGCCGGCCCCCTGATTACACGTGTCACCACCATTGGCGGTGTGACCCGCGAGGGGGCCGACGCCACCAACGAGATGACTTTCATGTTCATGGACGCCAAGAATGAGATGGGCCTTAACCAGCCGGCGCTGGCGGTCAGGCTGCACCCCCAGACCCCCCAGGCACTGTACGAAAAGATTTTAGAGTCAGTTTTAAAGCAGCCGGGCGTTTATTCCTTCTTCAACGACAGCATGATGATTCCCTTCCTGACGAACCTGGGCATACCACTGGAGGATGCCCGCGACTATACCACCGACGGCTGCATGAGGTGGATTATCCCAGGCAAAGCCATGAGCCAGCGGGCCCTGGGCGGCAGGATTGCCCTACCAAAGTGCCTGGAATACGCCCTATACCAGGGAGTGGACAAGTTCAGCGGCAAGCAGGTGGGACCCCGGACCTCTGACCCCTTGACCTGGACCTCCGTTGAGGACGTGATGCAGGCGTATGAAGAGCAGCTCAGGTTCTTTATGGACAAGCTGTTCACGATATACAATCTGGTGGATGTGCTTGACGGAGAATGGCTACCGCAGCCCTTCCTTTCTGCCGTGGTGGATGACTGCCTCGAGCAGGGGCAGGATGTCCGGGAATATAAATACTACCCCAACACCATTATTCAGCCGGTCGGTCAGGTCACTATAGTAAACGCCCTGGCAGCCATGAGAAAGCTGGTATTCGAGGGCAAAAAAGTATCTATAGCGGAGCTGCTCGACGCCCTTAAGAACAACTGGGAAGGTAAGGAAGACCTGCGCCAAATGTTCCTTAATGAGCCTCCCAAGTGGGGCAACGATGACGATTACGTTGACCTCATCGGACGGGACTTCTACACGAGGACAAACAGGGTAGTAAAGAGTTTTAAGAACATCTGGGGCGTCTCACACAACGAGGATGGCACAGGGGCATCCACCTACTTCGACTACAGCGGGTTGACCGGTGCCACGCCCGATGGCAGAAAAGACCGTGACCTGTTCAATGACGGCACGGTGTCCCCGGCCGTCGGTACGGACGTGAAGGGGCCGCTGGCAACCATGAAATCGGTAAGCAAAATAGACCATGCCGGCACCTTTACCCACCTGTTCAACCAGAAGTTCACCCCCAGAGAGGTGATGAGGAACGATGGGGCCAACTTCATTGCTCTGCTCAGGACCTTCGTTGACCTCGGCATCCATCACACCCAGTTCAACATTATAGACCGGGAGACACTGCTGGATGCCCAGAAGCACCCCGAGAAGTACGGCGACCTGGTGGTCAGAGTAGCCGGTCTTGCCGCCTACTTCGTCGACCTGACCAAGCCGGTGCAGGACCAGATTATCGCCCGGACGGAACTGAGCTTCGGTTGAACAGCATAGCCTCCACCCGAAAGGAAGCCAGTAAACAAGGGTTAGCATACTGTCTCAGCCTGTGAGCGGCATGGAAGAAGAGCGCGGTCTGGTATTCCTTATCCAGAGGTACAGCGTCCAGGACGGCCCGGGCCTCAGGACCACCATATTCATGAAGGGGTGCCCGCTGAGGTGTCCGTGGTGTCAGAACCCGGAGTCCCTGAAGCCCTACCCCGAACTCATGACTCACGACACGAAGTGCATGCTGCTCGGTAAATGCGTTGAGGCCTGTCCGGTCGGGGCGATTACTATTGACCGGAAAAGCCGGAAGATTGACCGCGTCAAGTGCGACCTCTGCTTCCAGTGCGTGGACGCCTGCCCCACTAAAGCCCTGAGCAAGGTGGGGGAATACATGACGGTGGCAGAGGTGATGGCGGAAATCGAGCGGGACGAGCTTTTCTATCACCGGTCGGGCGGGGGAGTAACAGTCTCAGGTGGCGAGCCGCTGCTCCAATGGCAATTCGTCAGTAGACTACTGGAGGCATGTAAGCAGAGACACCTGCATACCGCTCTGGACACCTGCGGATATGCCCAATGGCCCGTACTGGAGAAAGTCATAGAGCATGTTGACCTGGTCCTCTACGACATCAAGCACATGGACCCGGAGCTTCACAAGAAAGCAACGGGAAAGAGCAACCAGCGAATACTTCATAACCTGCGCCTGATACCTCGCCGGAAGAAGATATGGCTCAGGCTCCCCCTCATCCCCGGATTCAATGACACCACCGAGAATATAACAGGACTCAGCCGGTTGGGGCGGGAAATCGGGGTGGAAAAGGTAAGTATCCTCCCTTATCACAGACTGGCGGAGGAGAAATACCGGCAACTGGGCATGCAACGTAAAATGTCCACTATCAGGCCCCCGACCAGCAGGCGACTCCAGAAGATAAAAGACCTGATTGAGAGCTTTGGCCTGCAGGTGACCATCGGTAGCTAGGGGCACCGGTGTTCTAGCTTCAGGAGTATATCAGGTCTAGGTGTTCATCTGTGGGAGCCACCCAGGCACTTGGCACAATTATCATACCCCTGACTGTGAGCCTCTATCAATATATCTGGATCGAAGGTCACTGCATGACCAGCCTTGATAATCTCATCAATCTGGCACCCACTTCCTGAGGTATCTTCGTTATCCAGGTCATGCACTTCTTTCGTATGGGTGTTGCCGAGGAATTTTTTACCAGGGTATTGAGGTCTACGTATATCGCCACCTCCCTTGGCCGAATCTGGTCGGCCTGTGCAGGGATTATGCCACATAACACATGTAAAGTAAATAACCCAGGAGAACGTTGACTATGCCTGGGGTTTCACTGAAGGGTGAAATGGTGTATAATTGTTTCACAAAGTTCGGGAATAGAACGAATAAAATGATATATGGATCAAAGTCAACAAGTTAATGGGGAGTAAAGGCACAAAGAAGACAAAGGTGATTGCATTGTTCTCAGTAGTGATTCACGTCAAAATTGCAGTTTCCATATTGTATACCACTCTAGGAGGGTAGACATGGAGGAGCAAGAAAACAGAAACAATAAAGAAGAGAAAGTCAAAAGAAATAAAAAACGCAGTTACGTATCGCAATCAGACATACCGATTTATACACTGGATGAGGCACTTAGGATTCCTCAAGCTATAATTGATAACTATGGTGGTCATCCTACAACTCCGCTCAAAGTTGCATCTGCTTTGGATATGTCACCTAATTCAGGGTCATTTCGTACGTTATGCGGTGCAGCAGTTGCTTATGGGCTTACCAGTGGAGGCTATAATGCAAAGGAAATATCACTTGAGAAACTTGCAGAGAGAATACTAAAACCGCTAGTGGCAGAAGACGATCTTGCTGCCAGACGAGAGGCAGCACTGAAGCCACGAATATTGGGAGAATTCATTGAGAAATATGAGAATTCACCACTACCTAGGCATGATATAGCATTAAATGTATTGGATGATATGGGTGTTCCGCAAGATCGAACTGAATCTGTCTACAACATGATTCTTGATACAGTTAAGTCTGTACATATCATCAGTGAGATAAAGGGTAAACAATATATTGACTTAAGTGGCGTACATGTTGCTGCTAAAATGGCTGAAGAGGAACACAGAAAAGAAGAACATGTTATCACCGAGGAAGAGACGATTACAAGAGTATTGCCAGAAGTACCAAGCAAGAAGGAGCTCGGACAAGGAATATTTATTGCGCACGGCAAGAATAAGAAACCTTTGGAACAATTAAAACGTATTCTTGATCAATTTAAGGTCCCTTACAAGGTTGCTGTTGATGAACCTAATCTTGGTCGTCCAATAGGTACTAAAGTAAAAGAAATAATGGAAACGTGTAATTGTGCCATTCTTATTTTTACAGCAGATGAAGAATTCTTTGACAAAGAAGGGAATTCAATCTGGCGTCCATCGGAGAATGTAGTTTATGAATTAGGTGCATCGAGTTATTTATATGAAAGCCGCATAGTCATACTAAAAGAAGAAAACGTAGAGTTCCCTAGTAACTTCAGTGACCTTGGATACATATCTTTTACAAAGGACCAACTTGAGAGTAAGTCCATAGATGTACTCAAAGAACTAATAGGTTTTGGAATTATAAAAATCTCGACTTAACAAATGGTCGCTGCTCTCATACACGTTGAGTTGATGATAAGGCTTCAAGTTCTCCTCGAACCTCACACTCCTCGTATCTCACCACCATATCCAGATTCTCCCCACCCTAAAATAAAAGATGGTACAATAGGGTACCAGAGTTTAATCAAGGTCAATATTGACTCTGTGATAAATCAGGAAATGTTTATGCTCACGAGAAAGTTCGCGCTGTTTCTGGCCGTTTTCGTGGTCTTGCTGTCGGTCGGCTTTGCCTGCGGGCCCGGTGATGTTGAAGCTGACCTCGGGCAGGAGTTCTCTCTGGCTATCGGCCAGAAAGCCATAATCACCGGCGAGGACCTCGAAATACGCTTCGAGGAAGTCAGTGAGGACAGCCGTTGTCCCCGTGATGTCGTCTGTGTCTGGGAGGGGCGGGTGGCGTGCGTTTTGGAGATAACGAGGGGTGGTGTTCCAGAAGAGATAACGCTTACACAGCCCGGGCTTACCGACCAGCCTGCCCGGGAATACCATCAGGGTTACATTTTCACATTTAATGTCGAGCCTTATCCCGAAGAAGCGGAAAAGCCGATTAAGAGCAGCGAGTACCGTTTGCGGCTGACCCTGACCTCAGATTAGCCGCCACATTTGCAGCATAATGACCCGCTACATCCTCTGGCAGTTTATAGTACTGTTCCGCTATAATCCAGGTAATGGACGGGATTACTTTCAAGCTGGTCGAGAATGAATCCGAACTCAAAGGAGCTTTTGAGGTCCGAAGGGCAGTATTCGTTGGGGAACAGGGTGTCGCTGAAGACATTGAGTATGATGGCCTGGACCACGAAGCGCTACAAATGGTCGTCAAGAAAGACGATGAGATTATTGGTACTGCCCGGGTCCGGTTCCTGGGTGAAGATAAGGCCAAGATTGAACGGATGGCCGTGCTGAAACCCTTCCGCCGAAGGGGAATCGGCAGCGGCATGATGTCGTTTCTGGCCAGCGAGCTCCAAGAGCGATATGTAAAGCACGTAGTCCTGCACGCGCAATATATCGTCATACCCTTCTACGAGGCCTGCGGCTACAGCTCAACAGGTTCACCATTCTGGGAGGCCGGAATCAAACACGTCGCAATGGAAAAGCAACTCCCCGGTTAATCATCCTGCCCGCCTAAAGAAAAGGTGGTACAATAGATTATCACCTGAAGCCAGGCCTGGAAAGGGGACAGTCCTATCGAGTCGATAAAGCAAGTTACAGACCGCCTACAGTTAAAGGACAGGTTTGCCGGTTACCTAGCCATCGGGCTGCTGGTGCTGGCGACCAGCCTGTGGGTGTACTGGGGGGTGGGGGGACTCTACCGTGAGGGGTGGTGGGAGGCCTGGTACTACCGGGCACTCTATCTGGCACCCGGGATTATATGTCTCGGCCTGACCCTGTCTGCCTTCGCGTGGCCCCGTATCGGGGGCGGGCTGCTCATCATTGTCGGCGGTGGCTTTACCGGGTGGTGGTGGTGGTATATCTCGGACACTGTCGGCCTGACTGTGGAGCGGGCGCTGGTCACATTTGCCGTTAGTGGCCTTCCAGCCATTGCCGGAGTACTCATCCTTGTCGATGCGTACCGCCGGGCGCGGTTGCAATCTGAGACGCCGTTAGTATCCCGGAAGTGGCCCCACCGCAACATGCGCTACCTGCTGGCTGTCGGCGTCCCGCTACTGATAGCGGTCGTTCTCGCTATCGTAATTCCCCTCACCGAACCTCACAGGGCTATTGTCGATGCCGGAGAGCCGGGGGGCTACAGCGAAAGCGACCAGTTCAGAAATCTAAGCGTACAGTTTGTGAGAACGGTAGCCGAGGACTATTTCGCACAGCGCCCGACACAATACCCGAAAGAGCTCAGTCTTGAAGGTAACTGGGACCTCGATATCACCATATATCACCGGGGGGAAATAAAGGGGAGTGGGGAGTACCAGGCGGACAATGAAGCCTTGTCCCTGGCATTAGAGCAGGCCACGCGGAACGCACTTGACCAGAGACCCCCGGACCTGAATGAGGAAGACCTCGCAGACGTAAGGTTTTTAGTCAATTTCTCGATTCACCCCTCCTTCTCTGAACAGGTTGAGACGCTATTCACCCTCCTACCCTTCTACAACTATGGCATTAACCGCTCATTCACCGAATATGACCAGTCCTTCACCTTTATCGAATACAACGGGGAAGGAAAGGAGCTTATCGAGGACCTGGTGATAACCCGCAGTCTGGACAAGGAGCTGATTCGCCAGGAGATTGAGCAGGGAAAGGAATTTCTTTTCAGTGCAGAAAACCCGGATGAACACGGGTTCTATAAAAAGTATGATACCCTGGATGATGACTTCGGCGACAGACTTTATACCGTGTATTCAGCCTCGATTATATATACTTTCTTAAAGGTCTACGATTATGACCATGATGAAAGAATCATGGAAAAGGCACCAGAGTGGGCAGATTTTCTCCTTTCCATGCAAAGTAAAGACGCAGATACATACGGCGCATTTCACTATTCATACTATTTTAAGACCGGCGAAAAAGAACCAAGGTTTGTGGTCGGAACGACCGCCCTGAGTATATTTACCCTGCTGGACTTATACCAGCATACCGGCGATTCCCGATACCTGGAATCGGCAAAGCTGGGCGGCGACTGGCTCACCACGATGCAAAAACCCGACGGCATCATGAAACCCTACAAGAGGTATGAAGCTGGGAAATGGCTTTGCGGCACACAAGAATCACTTCTTTATAACGGCCAGGTCCTGGCGGCCCTTTCCCGGCTCTATATAGCTACCGGAGAGCAAAAATACTACGATACCGCCGAGAAAATCGCCGCGCACTTCTGTGAGAGGGTCGAAAACGAGGGCTGCTATCTGGGAGACGACTACCGCAATAAAAACCCCATATCAAGTGCCTGGGTAATAATGTCCCTGCTCGATTTCTACAAGACAAACCATGACGATTATTATAAAGATATAATTCTCAGATGCGGCAGTGAATTATTGGAAAGGCAAGAAACAGACGTGAGCAGCCCCGTATATTACGGGAGCTGGCATGGGGCATACTCGACAAGCGGCAATGGCTGGCTCGCCGAAGTGATGATGGAGATGTACCATTTTTGCCGGGAACATAATGTAGATGGATGCGAGAGATACAAAGAAGCATTGACAAGAGTGATATTATGGATAGTCCAGAACACCTACTCGGAAGAAAACACCTTCCTCCTCGAAGAGCCTGAAAAAGCAATCGGCGGCATATTCTGGAACTACTACAATAGATATGTCAGGACCGATTCGTTATGCCACGGCCTGAACGCCTATATTGGCATACTGGACGATTTAGAAGACGGTGTATTGGTTTCAATTCCAGAGGAACCTTTTAAGGTAATACTGGACAGACTGCGAAACTGAACGCCAGTCCAGCACCATGTATGCCCCACCCCATTCCCCCCGTTTTGTCATATACTTACCCCTATCCAATCACAGGGTGCAGCCCAGTTTGTAAAAATTGAGATAGTCATTCATAATATTTATTCCACAACGGAGACGGAGGTATTCACTATGGAAACAGCTGAACTGGCCAATCTTATTAAGAGCCGGCGTTCTATCAGGGCCTGGCAGGACAAAAACGTCCCTGAAGAACTACTACTGCAGGCTATCGAGCTGGCGACCTGGGCACCCAACGGGGGCAACAGGCAACCGTGGTACTTCTACATTATCATAAACAAGGATGTCATCAATGCCATTGCCGATGCCACACGGGAAACTGCCCAGTATGTGGCTTCCTGGCCAGAAGCAACCGAACTCGGGGAAATGGCCAAGACGATGGCACAAAGGGCAGGTGCTTTCCGCAGCGCACCAGCGGCTATTGCGGCGGCGGTTAGAAAATATCAGTCACCGCTAGACCAGGTCCTGGCAGCCCGCGAAAAGGTTGATGCCAGGGCTGCTCAGATACGCCAGGGAGAGCATATAGTCAATAGCCGTATTCAAACGGTGTCTTCAGCGATTTCTCACCTTCTCTTGATTCTGCACCAGATGGGCCTGGGTGCTGTTTGGATGACCGGTCCTCTGCAGGCTAAGGCGGAGATTGAGAAGATACTCAAAGTACCCGCTGAGATGGACCTGGTGGCTTTCATACCGGTCGGCTATCCGGACGAGACCCCGGTCAGGGACAGGAAACCGGTAAGCGAGGTCTGTGAAATCGTCAGATAAGTATACCACGCCATTGCATGAATATCAGAAAATCTGAGAAAATTAAGCAGGGAGAGCAAAATGAAAATAAAATGGTTGGGACATGCCTGTTTTCTGATAACATCAGACAGCGGGCTCAAGATTATTACTGACCCCTATCAGGCCGGCTTCCGGAACATTATCAATTATGGACCGGTAAACGA
Organism: uncultured Dehalococcoidales bacterium; assembly: GCA_964611805.1. GTDB lineage: Bacteria > Chloroflexota > Dehalococcoidia > Dehalococcoidales > Fen-1064 > W589. The sequence continues at coordinate 11,436 of CAZTBG010000017.1, forward strand.
ATCACCTGATATCGTTACTATCAGTCACCAGCATGGTGACCATAACTACACCGGTGACCTCCAGGGGAGCCCTGATATTGTCCAGGGGGCCGGCAAGCATCTGGTGAAGGGCATCGAATTCATAGGGCTCCACTGCTATCACGACCGGGCATCGGGGCAGGAGCGGGGCGATAATACTATCTTCAGTTTTATCATAGACAATGTAAGGATATGTCACTGTGGTGACCTCGGTCACCCGCTGGATGACAGCGAGGTACAGTCTCTGGGCCGTGTAGACGTGCTGCTAATCCCCACGGGCGGTCCTGGGGCCACGCTTGAACTGGATGAAGCTATGGTCCTGGGGGAGAAGCTTCAGCCTGGCGTGATTATACCCATGCATTTCCGCAACCAGAAATGCAGTTTCCCCAGGTACGGAGCGGAAGACCTGATAAAGCTCAAACCGACAGCCATTCAGACAGGCAAGAGCGAAATTGAATTTAGTGCGGGGCAGTACCCTGTTGGACAGATACTAATTCTAGAGCCTGCTCTGTAGCCGTATTCTTAATAAGAAGCAGTCTGGCTGGAGCTACGTATAATGACTGGCCCGAGGGGTCTATATGTCTAACCCCACAGCCAGTACCGAGACACCACCGCGCTTCAAGCCTCTGTCGGGCAAATGTAACACCTAACGTACTGATTGTAATCTGATTATTAATGTTATTGACATATAAAAACGAAAAGTCCAAAATAATTCAAAAATAAGAGAAAGAGCCAGAGTATCTTAGACCCGGATTGACAGCACGATGAGCACGAGAACTGAACAAATTAGCCAAAGACAGAGAACAGAGCTTCAATGGAACTACGATGTAGCCAGTATTGCCTCGAGGACGGATATCTCTTTCGATGAGATATTCAGGACATTAGCAGCGTTGCTGCTCAGTGCATGCCCGCTTCCCGAGAGCGCCTGCGTCAGGATAGTCGTAAATAACAACGAATATAAGACCCCAAATTTCATGGAGACCCTGTGGCAGCAGGCATCTTACATCAGGGTACGGGGAGTAAGAGTCGGTCGGGTCGAGGTAAATCACTTTTCAGAAATCACAGAGGCCGCTCTTCTGAAAGAAGAGAAGTCCCTGATTGGCACCGTCGCCAAGATAGTCGCCGGCGTGGTCATACGTATGCGGGAGAGAGAGCAATTCCGGGTACTCCTCGATAGCTCACCAGTTGGAATATACATTGTGCGTGACGGGAAATTCCTCTACGTAAATCCAGAATTCCAGAGGTTCATGGGTTACACAGCCGATGAACTTATCGGGAAGAATTCACTCGACCTGGTCTACCATGAAGACCGCGCTCAGGTCAGGCGGAATACCGTAAATGCCCTGAAAGGGCAGCTTTTTGCACCTTACGAATGCAGGGTGGTTAGCAAGGATGGCCAGATTCGCTGGATAGTCGAAAAGACTACCTCCATAATATACGAGGACAAAAGGGCGGTACTGGGCTATTACATGGACATCGACGCCAGGAAAAAGCTCGAATGGGATGTTGCCAAGTACAAAGAACTCGACGATTTAAAAAGGACCCTGCTATCAACTGTCTCCCACGAACTACGAACCCCCCTTAGCAATATTAAAGGTTACGCCTCCCTGCTCCTCGACCATCAGTACAAACTGGATGACAGTGACTGGCTGGACTTTGTCCGTGGTATTGACAAGGATACTGACCGGCTGACCGTTTTTGTCAATGACCTGCTCAACCTCTCAAGACTGGAGGCGGGACTGCTCAGCGTGAATAGGAAATTACGCAGTATTAACAGGTTAGCAAAAGAGGTTATCGGTGAAGCCCGTATTCGTGCTCCACATCATCTGATTACATTGGAAATAACCGGCACACTACCCAGGGTAAGAATGGATGTGAGAAGAATCAGACAGGTGCTCGATAACCTTATTGACAACGCCTGCAAATATTCGGCGGATGGCACAAAGGTCAAAATCTCTGTCAGTCGGAAGGATAGCGATATATTGATAGGCGTTAGTGACCAGGGTATCGGGATAGCAGAGGAAGACCTCGAGAGGATATTCGACCCGATGTACCGCATAAAACACGAAAATTCTGAAAAAATCCCCGGCATCGGCCTGGGACTATCGGTTTGCAAAGGCCTGATTGACTCGCACAGCGGTCGTATATGGATGGAGAGCAAGGTCGGCAAGGGGAGCACATGCTGGTTCACTCTGCCGCTTGATGTCAGGAATATAATGGGCTAGGTTATATGAGCTCTGGGCCAGCAGTTATGTCAATCAACAATGTAACGATACTTGTGGTTGATGACGACGAGCGTACTCAGCATATGCTGGGCAGTATGCTGCGCCTCGAGGGCTACCGTGTGATTACCGCCAGCAGTGGCGAAGAAGCACTTGAGCAGTTCGACCACGAAACTCCCGACCTCGTTATCCTGGATATCATGATGCCGGGAATCGATGGCTACGACCTTTGCCAGCAAATTCGTGAGTTCTCACAGGTGCCCATCATCATGCTCACCGCCAAAGACAGTGAACAGGATACCATTGAAGGCCTTGACGTCGGCGCCGATGATTATGTCACTAAGCCCTTCCTCTCAAAGGAACTGCTGGCAAGAATACGGGCTTCGCTACGCCGTACCAGGCGATGGGATGAACGCCCTTCCCCACCCTTCAGAATCAATGACCTGGTCGTCGACTTTAATAATCACCGCGTGCAGCGGGACGGAAAGGAAATACGTCTCACAGCTACAGAGTACCGGCTGCTCTCCTACCTGGCACGGAATGCCGGGCGGGTGCTCACGGCGGACGCAATTCTAACGGTAGTCTGGGGAGAAAGATACTATGGAGACGTACACCTGCTGCAATCTACCATGGCTAACCTAAGAAATAAACTGGGAGACAACGCCAGGAATCCCCAGTACATAGTGACGAGGAGCGGGATAGGCTACATGATGAAGAAAGAAGCCTGAGCAACCGCAGGGCGCAGGCTGAACATATCAAAGGAGGAGCCTTCTTTTGAAGGCTCCTTTTACTTGGCAACTGTGCAAGTCTAAAAATTGCCAGTCGGTTATTTGATATTTCCTTGATAATTTACATTTCATTATTGAGATATTTTTGAGTTCATCTCCTTACAATTAAAGGAATCATTCGTCCTGACCGGTAGATGGGTGGGGAACGAAACGTGCTTGATAAGAAGTCAACAATACTTGTGGTTGATGATGATGAGCGTACTCAACATATGCTGAACAGTATGCTGCGCCTCGAGGGGTACCGGGTGGCGGTCGCCAGCAACGGGAGCGAAGCACTCGAGCAGTTCGAACACGAAACCCCCGACCTTATACTCCTGGACATCATGATGCCAGAGATTAATGGCTATGACCTCTGCCAGCGCATCCGGCAATTCTCACAGGTACCAATCATCATGCTCACCGCCAAAGAAAGCGAAGAGGATATGATTGAAGGCCTCGACGTCGGCGCTGATGACTACGTCACCAAGCCCTTCCTGGCAAGAGAGCTGCTGGCAAGGATACGGGCTTCGTTACGCCGTACCAGACTATGGGACGAACGCCCCTCACCACCCTTCAGACTTAATGACCTCGTCATCGATTTCAACAATCACCGTGTGCAGCGAGGTAGCAGCGAAATATGCCCCACAGCTACAGAGTATCGACTGCTCTCCTATCTGGCCCAGAATGCCGGGAGGGTGCTTACGGCGGACACAATTCTAAATATGGTGTGGGGGGAGGGATACTATGGAGACGTGCACCTGCTGCAATCGACTATGGCCAACCTGAGAAACAAGCTCGGCGATAACGCCAGGAACCCCAAGTATATACTGACAAGGAGCGGGATAGGCTACATGATGAGGAAAGAGGCCTGAGCCACGATAGAGGAGCTAAATGCTATTTCGACCGGGGGCTTCCAATGGGAGCCCCCCCTGTTTTAAATCGGGTTGAGTATTTCTTGAGAATATCCTGAGATTTTATTGACAAATAAGTGCCCTGCTTTGAGATGTTTCTGATAACAACTATATATGATTAAACTACTGAAGAGGTGGAAGGAGAGTAGAACAATGGAACAGGACCTGACCAAGGTAGATGAGATTGTTGACAAATACGAGAGTAATGATGAATCACTTATACAGATATTGCTGGACATCCAGAACGAGTATCGCTGGCTCTCGAAACCGATCCTCTCCCGTGTCTGTGATAGACTGGATATTCCGCTAGTTCGCGCGTATCACATAGCCACATTCTACAAACACTTTAGCCTGCTTCCCCAGGGTCGCCACTCTGTATCGGTCTGTCTGGGCACCGCATGTCATGTCCGCGGTGCTAACCGCCTGCTTGACCGTGTTACTCAGGCAATCGGCATTGAGCCGGGACAGACGACACCGGATGAGAAATTCACGCTGAACACGGTAAATTGCCTGGGATGCTGCGCGCTGGGACCAGCCATGGTTATTGACGGAGAATACCGCAGCAACCTGGGAGCCAAGGAACTCGCGGAAATCGTAGCGGGTGCCGATTAGCCGGAGAAGGAGGATAGCATGGCTAAACTAAAATCACTTCTTGACCTTGAGGAACTGCGGAAAAGCATAGTAGCAGCCAGAGACCCTTCCAAGCTATGCATTACGATATGCTCGGGGACAGGCTGCCACGCCTATGCAAGTGAAAAAGTGGCTGAAGCCTTCTCTTCGGAAATTGAGCAGCGAGGGCTCAGCGGAAAAATAGACCTGCGGCGCACGGGGTGCCACGGCTTCTGTGAGAGGGGCCCCATTGTGGTCATCTTCCCGGATGAGATTTGCTACCTTAGTGTCAAACCTGAAGACGTTAGTGAGATTGTATCCGAAACGTTAATACACAAAAAAATCGTCGAGCGTCTGCTCTACGTGGGCGACGACGGCAAGCCGATATCCAATGAAAACGATATACCATTTTATAAGAGCCAGATTCGCATCGTGTTCGGGGATAACCGGCTGATAGACCCGCAGAGCATCGAAGACTACCTCGCCCTCGGCGGCTATGCGGCACTGGCTAAGGCCCTCTTCGAGATGACACCCGAGGAAGTAATTGAAGTCATCAAGAAGTCCAACCTGAGAGGTCGGGGCGGTGGCGGTTTCCCAGCAGGGATTAAGTGGGAAACAACCAGGAATGCTCCCGGCGATGCCAAGTATGTGATAGTCAATGCTGACGAAGGTGACCCCGGCGCTTATATGGACAGAAGTCTCCTGGAGGGCAATCCGCACAGTGTGCTGGAAGGACTGATAATTGGCGCCTATGCCATCGGTGCTAATCAGGGCTATGTCTACGTACGCCAGGAATACCCTCTAGCTGTTGACAATGTCTCTGTTGCCATAGACCAGATGCGAGAACTCGGACTCCTTGGTGAAAAAATCCTTGGGACAGGTTTTGATTTTGATATCATCGTGCACCGTGGTGCTGGTGCCTTTGTCTCAGGAGAGTCAAGTGCTCTGATGACCGCCATCGAAGGAAGAGTGGGCGAGCCAAGACCCAAGTACGTCCGTACTGCTGTCAGCGGTATACACGGAAGGCCGAGCAACCTGAACAATGTAGAGACCTGGGCCAACGTGCCCCTGATAATAAAACACGGTGCTGACTGGTTCCGCGGTGTTGGTACCGAGGGCAGCAAAGGGACCAAAATATTCTCGCTGGTAGGCAAGGTGAAACACACCGGGCTTGTCGAAGTACCTATGGGAATGCCCCTTCGCGAGATTATCTACGACATCGGCGGCGGCATTCGTGACAATAAAAAATTCAAGGCAGTGCAGACCGGTGGCCCTTCAGGCGGGGTAATCCCGGAAAGCCTCCTTAACCTGCCCGTGGACTTCGACGAGCTCTCCAAAGCAGGTTCCATGATGGGCTCCGGCGGTATGATTGTGATGGATGAGGACACGTGTGTGGTCGATGTCGCCCGGTATTTTCTGAACTTCCTTGCCGACGAATCCTGCGGGAAATGCATACCCTGCCGCGAAGGCATCCAGCAAATGCTGGTAGTACTCAACAGGATATGTGAGGGCAACGGAACCGATGACGACCTGGAGATATTAACGGACCTCGGCGATATGATGCGTGACTGTTCTCTGTGTGCTCTCGGTCAAACGGCACCAAACCCGGTACTCAGCACGATACAGTACTTCAGAGAAGAATATGAGGAGCACATCAAGAACCATCGCTGTCCTGCCGGCGTGTGTAAAGAACTGATTAACTATTACATCGACCCCGAGAAATGCCAGGCGTGTATGATATGCATGAGGAACTGCCCGGTGGGGGCTATAGAAGGTGGCAAGAATATCGTACACGTAATCATGCAGGAAAAATGCACCAAGTGCGGTACATGTCTGGAGGTCTGCCCGCCACGGTTTAGCGCGGTGAGCAAGCTCTCTGGAGTGGAAATCCCCGAAGTTGCCGCAGGCGGTATAAAAGTAAGGTAGGGAGGCTGAGCAATGTCAACGGAAGAGAGAAAAGGACAGGATACCAGCAGCAGACAGACGAGGGGGGCTGTAGGGGACCAGAGACTGGAGAGTGCCGCTCAGCCGGTCGCGCCCGCTGTCGAAGCAGCCCAACAAGTTGAACTGACTATCAACGGCCAAGCGGTCGAAGCGTGGGAGGGAATGACCCTGCTTCAAGCAGCCCAGAGCGTCGGCATCTTTATTCCCACCCTATGCCATCACAAAGAGCTCTCAGACTATGGCGCTTGTCGCCTTTGCAGCGTGGAGGTCATAAGGGGAAGAAGGTCACGAATAGTGGCATCCTGCCTGTATCCGGTTGAAGACGGGATAGAGGTATTGACCGAATCAGAAAAAGTCGTAAAGCACCGCAAGACAATCCTAGAGCTAATTCAGACCCGGTGGCCGTGGGTGGACAAAGAATTACTCGAGAAGTATGGTGCCCAGCCAGGCCGGTTTGAAGAGAAAACTGATTTCTGCATTCTCTGCGGCCTGTGCGTACGGTACTGCTCCGAGGTTAAAAAGGCTGACTGCCTGGGCTTCGTAGGCAGAGGAGCACAGCGCCAGGTAGTTATCTATCCCGAACGGGCTATCGAACTCTGCTACAAATGTGATGGCGGTAAGATGGGCTGTCGCTCGGTCTGTCCTACTGGCACCATACCTAATGAATTCGCCCATACCGGACCGCGATTCGGCAAGAAGCTACCCCTGGCATATCCTGTCAAGAGCTATAATGAAGATAATGCTCGAGAGGTACTGCAAACAGTAGGCGACTGGCGAATGCCGTGGGTACGCAGCCAGACCATGCCCGGTAAATAGCGACGATAACACAGAGATTTTGCCAACTACCGAGCAATAGCATTGCCACTCCGCTTAGGTGGCAGTATGAATTATGCCCATCACGTGATAGATGAGGTACCTTTCTAAAATACAGGCACATGCTGGTCAGCATGTGCCTGTGAGCTCTCCATAATCCAGGTTGCCTTCGGACTTTTCCTGCACGCATGTTGTCCCTCTCCGATACTACCTCCCCCCATGACGCGTAATCTGCTTTACGCAATTGTAACCAAACTGTAACCAGGTCTTAACCTGGTTTGCTCATGATTAATCTCTTTTTAACCTGTGAGCCTTAAACTCAAAATATAGTCAAAAGTCAATAATTTATCAAGATACTAAACACGACTCAGTAAGTGAGGGTGGACAGGTTATTTGGCTCTGAAGACTGGTAGGGAGAAAAGAGATGAACAGTAAAGAGCAGATAGTCAATGAGGTCATTGCTGAGTGGGTCGGTTTCAAGGAGAGGTTAACGCCGGGTCAGCAATCAAGCTGGTGGGAATACGATGGCTACCCATATGCGCAATGTCCTGATTTTATGAATTCAGAGACCGCCTGTTTTAGCTGGATAGCCCCGGCCTTGCAGAAAAAGGGATACGGAGTAGATATCACCATCGGTAAGTGCGGGGTGTTTGTTAACCTGTTCGAACTTGAAGAAAAACGTGAAGAAAGCGATGAGGATTCAGCACCGGCTGTTGCTCTGGGTATCGATACCAGCGTCTCCGCTGCCCTCTGCACGGCTGTGCTCTCGCTAATAAAAATCGAGCGGGCAGGCGGCGTCAGTAGACCCTAGCGCAAAATCAAAACACGCAACCTCTTACCCATCAAGCCATATATGTATATTAGCCACCTGTAGCGGCCTTTACTCTATGCCAGAAGAGACCGAAACCGCTTTTTCCTTCCTTAAGCCAGCATCAGAAGCGTAAATGATTGGGCTGATGATGTCCGTGACCACTGAAGTATATGAGGGAACGCACGGTGATTAGACTGATGGCAGAAAGATGACATCAGCCCGGCATTGTTCACAACGATGGAACTGAGGAATGACTTCCGCGCATTGCTGTCTCGCCCTCTGAAGTTCTTCACAGCTGGGCGCCCGGTTGCTTTTCATCTTGCCCGCGGGTATGAGGGGCATGATATTCATCACAGTCACCCCAACATCTCTCAGTTGACGTGCCAGTTCCAGCAGATGCACATCATTCACGCCGGGTACAAGCACGGTATTCGCCTTAACGTGAAGACCGGCAGCTACCGCTCCTCTGATACCGAGGAATTGCTTCTCAACAAGGATAGCAGCAGCTTCTTCCCCCCGGTATGTCGTACCCTGATAGTGTACCAGTGAGTAGATATCCTTCCCCACCCGACTGTCGGTGACATTAACGGTCACCGTGATAGTTCTGACTCCTGCCTCCACTATCTCTTCCAACCTGTCATCGAGGAGTAATCCGTTGGTGCAAAGGCAGGTCGTTAACTGAGGATTCATCCTGTGAATAGAAGTAAGTACGTGGAAGGTCCTGTCATTGGCCAGGGCATCTCCGGGCCCGGCAACACCTACCACGAAGTCACAGACCTGCCGCTCAATTATGACCGACCGCACCAGGTCAACAGCTTCGGCTTCCGATAGCAGCCTGGCTGCCCAGCCGGGGTGCTGAATGTCGGCACACATGCGGTGCTCGCAGTAGTTGCACTGTATATTACAACGAGGGGCCACCGGTAGATGAATCCGTCCAATGCGGTCGTGTGCTTCGTCATTGAAACAGGGATGCTCCAATACGCTCGTCACCGCTGGTAGTCTAGCTATATTCATTTCTCAGTTCTCCAGGTGCCGGCGGTAAAGTTCCTCAAGCTCGGTCAGTTCCTCCAGTGGAGTCGGGATAGTGGGGGTACCACTGCTCATAACCTTCTGTGCCATTTCCCGGAACTCTCTGGCCTCTACAGAGTCGGGTGAAAGCTCAATAACAGTCCTGCTCTCTACCTCACAGGCCTGGATGATGGGGCTACGGGGAATGAAGTGAACAAGCTTGCTACCAATACGCTCAGCGAAATCAGAGAGCACCTCTTTTTCAAGACCCTCGTTTCCACTACTGTTACAGATGACGCCGGCCAGACCGGTCTGGCCCCGCCTTGCCAGGCGCTGAATACCCTTGGCGATATTGTTGGCAGCGTAAAGACTCATGAAGGCGCCGGAGCAGACGAGGTATATCTCCCGGGCAAATCCCTGCCGGATAGGTTGTGCAAAGCCGCCGCAGACGACATCACCGAGGACGTCGTATATAACCACATCCAGGTCATAGGTCTCGTAGGCTTTAAGGTCTCTGAGAATCTGAATCGCCGTCAATACCCCCCGACCAGCACAGCCGACCCCTGGCTCAGGTCCGCCGGACTCAACACAGTACACTCCACCCGGTCCCTGGAAGACGATATCTTCCAGAGAGATGTTGTACTGGTCCTGTCCTAACCTCAAACGCTGCCGGTAGGTCTCGAGGACGGTGGGTATGAGTCGTCCACCAGTCAGGGACCTGGTGGAGTCTCGCTTCGGGTCACAGCCGACCTGCATCACCTTCAGGCCATTCTCTCGAAGAGCCATAGAGAGATTGGATGATATCGTGCTTTTACCAATGCCACCTTTGCCATATATCGCAATCTGTTTCATTCTCTACCACCTTGCCTGGTATCTGGACTGCCGTGACCGATACCTTTCTCGCCAATCATTCTGAATAAACTCAATAAGATTAAGCATACCTGTGTAGCCGAAATACTCGCGGTCAATCATGCGGAAGCGCATTGTCGGGGAGGCTATCAGGAGTATGAACGGGATATCCAGCTCTTCGGTACCGTGTTTCTCGATGTTGCTGCCAAAGACTACCTCCGGCATGGACTCGGCTAGCGCTACCTTGGATTGGTAGACGTCAGCCCCATATATCACCCGGGGACTAAGACCAAGCTCTTTTAGCTCTTTCTCCAGGATTTCTCTGGCCTTTTCTTGCGACGACCGGAGACAGATTAGCTCCGGGAACATTTCCAGGTCTTCACTGATGAAACGCACCAGTGGGATGCCTATCGTGGCATCGGTAACGATAGCTGCCGGAGCACGGTGCATGAAGAACTGCTCCAGTCCCTTGCGTCGGCATACCTCAACCACCCTTTTCTCCCCCTCGGTAATCAACCTGTCGGCCACGTCCCTTGCTCCGAAACGCTCGCCCAGCTCCGTCAGCCAGCGGCGTGTATTACCAAATCCGAATGGCAGAGGGATATCCTTACATACCTGCTCAATGCCGAACTCTGTTGTCAGGTAGTCCACGGCCTTCTGACCGCAGTCAAAGCTGAGTAATAGCGAGGCCTCGCTTGTCGAAACCTTCTCGATATCGCTCAGGGATGTTCCATGAGTAACAGTAGCAGTTACCTGGACTCCCATCTGGGCAAGCACGTTCTTCACCCACTCCAGGTCACCCATCCAGGTTGGGTTAGCATTGGCGTGGGGTGCAATGAGGCAGACAGAATTAGCCGTCTTCTGTCCGGCATCGGTCACCAGATTCTTCAACAGCGCTTCCAGGGCGATATCTGTACCGTCGTACTGAGAACCACGGAAGCCGGCGCACTGAATGGGCATTAGCTTAAAATCTACCTGGTCCTGTATGTCCTCACATACAGCCACGATGTCATCACCCACAATCTCCGGCCCACAGGCACTCAGTATAAACATTATGGGTATATTGAATTCCCGGGCTTCAAGGATTGTACGTGTGAGCAGTTCTTCACCGCCGTGGACGATTTCATCCTCACAGAGTTTGGTACACAGTGTCAGTGTTTCCGTGTAATCGGCATCCTGCCAGCCGAAGGCCGAGTTGACCAGCATATTGCAGCCCTGCGGGGCATGAGCCAAAACGCAGCACCCATTGATGCCAAGAACGGTCTGGGCTGCTCCGTACAGGGCACAACGTAGATAGGGGTCGTGACACCTCTCGGCGGTTCGTGTCAGGTATTCATGTTCAGTGGCCATAAGCCTTAACCTCCATACAGGACCTGTCGGAACAGCTTGGAGCGGGGTCGGGCAGCGTGAGCCACGGCAGATTCAACCAGCCGGGCTATGTTGCGGATTCCCGGAAATCCGTACTGGGGATAGCCTGTCCGGGTGGTCAGGTTCACCTGTGGTATCCCGGGCTGCCTCATTGGGGTACCAAGGAAGATGGCATTATCGTAATTGGTGACGAGTTGCCGTATTTCAAGTTCCGTTCTTCGCGATGAGCGGAAAGTGCCAAGAGAGAAGAGGCCTTTCGTGAGCACCACCTCTGGATTCTGCCCCGATTCCAGAAGGAATTTGATGCTCGGCATCCGTTCTTTGATGGTGTACGGGTGAATGTTGATGACTACCGGTCGAGCGCCGAACTCCTCTGCCATTCTGGCCAGAGAAAGAGCCCTGATGGGACCGGGGAACTCGGCCACTTCGACAATGGCGGTTTTGCCGTTGAGATTCCTCCGCAGGGATTCCAGTTCTGCCCTGACCTGGTCCGTTTCTTTGCGAATAAGCTCTCTCGCCGACTTCTCCAGCCCGAGTGGCCCAGCCACACCCATAACCCACTCATCGGTCGCTCGCAGACCGTAGGGCTGGCCGGTCCGGCTATACGGGATGCCGAACCTCTCCTGCATGAGGTCGCCCAGCTTCTGCCCCCAGTCGTAGCACCAGGACGCATTGAGCTTCACCTCACGAGCCCGCTGTATCTCATCCAGGGTACACCCACCACAGAGGACTGCATTGATTTCGACGCCGATGGCGCTAACCAACCTCTTAATCTCGTCCAGGTCTTCCAGCCACTCGGTGTAGGTTGGTCCCACCCGAGCACCAAGAATGTTGATAGTTTTCTCTCTGGTTTGCCTCGGGGGTTCCATCAGGTCCATGACAGCCCTGAAGGCATCCTCGAAGCCACTGCGGAAGTCACCCCCAAACCCTTCACTGCGTATCGCAATCACCTTGGCATTAACCGATTTCTCTGCATCCCTGGCAATGGTCTCAACATCGTCCCCGATGATGCCGGAGCAGCAGCAGGAAAGGACAGCAATGAGTTCCGGGTGGTACCTGTCGTCCACCTCCTTGATAGCCTCGACCAGTTTACCCTCTCCGCCATAGACGACATTGCTCTCGTCTAGCGCCGTACAGGTGGTAGGCTCTAGGGGAACGCCGCGGTATTCACAACTGGTTAACTTGTAGGCGTTGGCGACACCATAGGTACAACCGGTGGGGCCGTGAATTACCGGCGCTACATGGCGAATGCCATTGACCACCATGAAGGCCGTCCAGAACTTGCAGGGAGGAGCGTGCGAAGCCTGCAACTTGGGGACCATTTCACCGCTCTCCACCTTCTCCAGTAGTTGCTGTAAACTACCTCGAAAGGCAATATAGTCACTGTCCATTCCTCTTACGGCCCTTTCCTTTTACCTTTGTTAAGGCAACTGCGTTGCCCGTCGGCATAAGTATACCACGAACCCCTACCAGTGCAGAAAATAGCTACGAAATAGGCCAGGATAATGGTTCGGTTAGACACTTGAGACGCTTATGTATTACGCACCAAAATTGAATAGCTCTGGCCATCGGGGCGTAGAAGTATCCACGCTAATTCTGCTAAGGTAAGAGATTAGCTCAGTGTTAGAAATTGAACCCCAACAAGTGAAAATAGCTTAGTTGCCAGATAAAAACCACTGCGGCCAATGTCATCAGAGTATAATGTATGCGACTTGTAATAGAATAGTAACCTTTTTTCCAGAAAAGAATTGCCAGTGGAACAGCACCGGCTGTTAAAATTGTTATCATCAGGGCAATAGAAAGTCCGCAATATATAATCGGAGACAGACCGTACAGAATGGACTGCGGGTTGTCCAGCATTACAAGGAAACCGATTACGAACAAGATTGCAAGGCCACTAATTCCTATCATAATCCAGCGAGCCAAGCGCACTACATAATCTGGTGGTAAATTGACTCTTATCCGCCGGCGGATGTACAAAGCATGATTCGGTCGCAACACCACAGTGAGAAAAATAAACAGACAAATCCCCAGCAGACTACCGTGGAATGCCGGAGTCTCGTACCAGTGTAACTTAACAAACGCAGTATATGGAGCAGAATCACTGAACATATAAGTAACCTGCCCTTGACTATCTTCCCGGAAGATCAGTACGTTCTGTCCGTTGGTTGGATGGAATATCAAAGGCGCCACCTCAAGACGGCGTCGTGGCCCGGAGCCATTTTGTGTCAGCAGCAGAGCACCGTCGCTGGATATATCAATACTAACGAGGTTAAGGAGTTCACCAACTTTCTCCAGAGAGGTGAACTGGCTGTACGTAGGTCGATACATCCCCTGAACTAACTGAGCACTTTCCAGAAAGTCTGCCGGTGGCTGTGATACCGGATAGTTTGGTGCAGGGTAAAAGCGGTCGAGAAAAGCGTGGAGTAACTCAGTAGGCGCCGATGTTGCTGTATTATATGATGCAAACAAGCCCACGTTATAGTCGGGAAGAAGCACCAGCAAAGTAGAGAAATGTCTGATACCACCAGTGTGCCCAATCAGCCGTTTATCATTAAGTTTCATCTCAATAAACCCGTAGGTCATTCCACTTAAGTGGGAGTCATGGGTGAACTGCTGGCGGTGCATTTCATTCGCCGTAGACACCTGAAGAATTCGAATATTTCCGTATAGTCCGGCCTGCAGATGGGCAATCATAAATTTTGCCATATCTGTGGCAGTCGCACTCATTGCATTGGCCGGGGAAAGCTGAAAATATTGGAACTCCCCTGCTTGAAAAGTGTCGTTGGAATATGTGTACCCCAGTGATAAATTCGCTGCTAACTCAGCCGGGACAGGCTGCTGGAAAGTACTGGATAACATACCAAGTGGCTCCAGTATGTTCTGCTGGATGTATTGCTGAAATGGCATACCCGAGACTTGCTCAACGATGTAGCCACCCAATGCTGCTGAATAATCCGAATATGAAGCCAGCTCTCCCGGCCGGCGCACCCGGTCTGGTAGGTTGTTAGCTAAAAACTCACCTAGAGGAAGCAGGTCAGCGGCGCTTCTTGCCTCCGTGTTAACCAGCCGATTGGCAAAACCGTGCGTATGAGTAAGAAGATGAGCGAGTGTGATTGGTTCAGGAAAGGTAGCTGGAATTTGAAAATCACGCAGATAGGTGTTTATATCGGCTTCCAGGTCCAGTTTGCCTTGTTCGGCAAGTTGCATTACTGCCGTCCAAGTAAATAACTTCGATACAGAGCCAATCCTGAACAGCGTTTCGTCAGCGTCGACCGGCCTGCCGTTTTCGAGGTCGGCATACCCATAACCCTTGGCGAAAAATAGTTCACCTCCTTTTACAACCGCCACTACTGCCCCGGGAATATGACCCTCATCCAGTTGATTGGTGATAAATTCATCAAAGAAATCCTCTAGCTCGCTGGTGTCCGTGAGACCCTCAACGGGAGTCATCGATATTCCTACCTGCTCTGCTTGATTACAAACACTTCTGGCTAACGCAGGCTGGCCGAGCAAAAGCATAATTGAGGGTGCCAGCACTCCTGCCAATATCAATCTGAGTACTTGAATGTGAAATCTCATGGCTTTCTGTTATAATTTTACTCCATTCATTCAACCATGCGCCAGATATTACTATCGACCACAGACACTGTCAAGATATTGGTATATCTCTGGAACTACGCGGTGAGCTTCAGAGTCAGCTATCTCAATCCCCATAATTTCGGTGGCCAGTTTGTAATTGTATTGACATATGTAATATAATCTTTTGAGTATATTACCTAATTTTGCTCTGTCTCGGGATGTAGACAGGAAGGAGGTGTTGTATAGAAGGGATTAAGATGTTTGTATCGTTTGGATGTACCCTGATATTAACAAATAGAATTTTAGGAGAATTAAATGGCGTATAAGGGAATCAAGAAATTCGTTTGGTTGTTCTTGACGATGAGTATCGTCACCGCTTTGGTACTGACCGGTTGTAATGGGGGCTCCGCAGGTGAGCAGGAAGAGGAAGGAGAGCAGCCGGAAATAAAGAACCCGGACACCTTTATCTACGCTACTATCGGGCCGCCTGACTCGCTCGACCCCGCCTACGCCTATGACAGCGCCAGCGGCGAGATAATACAGGCTGTCTATGAAACGTTAATCTTCTGGAAAGGTGAGAGTACTACTGAGTTCGACCCTGTTCTGGCCACTGAGTGGACCGTCTCTGACGATGGAATGACCTACCGCTTCAAGATACGCACTGGGGTCCAGTTCCACAACGGCGATGAACTGACACCTGAAGATGTTGAGTACTCGTTTGAGCGTGGCATGGTACAGGACTATGGCGCCGGACCCCAGTGGATGCTCTTTGAACCACTCTTCGGTATAGGTACACTCAGCTCGAGAACAGATGACGGCCTTATACCTCTGGAAGAAATAGAGAGCAAGGTCGAGGTCGACGGTGACTGGGTACAGTTTAACCTTGCCACCCCTTATGAGCCTTTCCTGCAGATTCTGTCCAACACGTGGGGCAGCATTGTCGATAAGGACTGGTGCATAGAGAATGGTGACTGGGATGGCACGGAGGCATCTTACGAGGCACTAAACGACCCGCCGTCCGGTGGTTCACCCCTGCAGTCAATTATGAATGGCACCGGCCCCTTTGAGCTGGAAAGATGGGAAGAGGGTGTCGAGACCAGTCTCATCAGGAACGATAACTACTGGCGCGAACCAGCCAGCCTAGAACGTGTCGTTATCCAGGTTGTCGAGGAATGGACAACCCGCCGCCTGATGCTCGAAGCCGGTGATGCCGACCTCGTCGACGTACCCAGGGCCAACATTGACGAACTCGAGGGCGTCCCAGGACTCACCGTCTGGAAAGACCTGCCGACACTCACGAATGACGCCATCTTCTTCCAGTTCGACATCAGCGAGGACAGTACCTTCATTGGCAGCGGCCAGCTTGACGGTGCCGGTATTCCACGTGATTTCTTCACCGATGTCAATGTCAGGAAAGGGATTGCCTACGCCTTCGACTGGGAGACCTACCTGCATGATGCATTAAAGGATGAGGCGCAGCAGAACGGCTCACCGATTGTCGAGGGCCTTTCATACTATGACGCCGATGCACCAGGGTATCACTATGACCCGGAGCTGGCTGAAGAATACCTGCGGCAGGCATGGGATGGTGAAGTCTGGGAGAAAGGGTTCACTATAACCCTGTGCTATAATGCCGGTAACGACACCCGGAAGATTGCCTGCGAGATATTGCAGGAGAACCTGTTCAACATCAACGAGAAGTTCAACGTCCTCATCCAGGTAATGCAGTGGCCATCGGTCCTCAGGGGCATGTACGCCGGGTTGCTACCGATGTTCCAGATTGGATGGATAGCGGATTTCCCTGATGCTCACAACTTTGTCCTTCCTTTCATGAGTAGCGGTGGCACCTTCTCAGGGTGGCAGAACTACAACAACCCTGAGGTGGATGAACTGATTGCCGAGGGGATTTCTGGGACCACGTCGGCTGCTAGAGAAGCAGTTTACCGTGAGCTGGACCAGATTTATTATGACGACGTCCCGAGCTTCATCCTTGCACAGCCGCTCGGCAGGCGCTACTTCCGCAGCTGGGTCAAGGGGTTCTACTTTAATCCTTGCCTCCCGGGTAACTTCGGTAACCTGTACGCGCTGAGCAAGGAATACTAAGGTCGCATTGGAAGACCATATACCCGTCCTCATATAATACAAAGAGGGCTGTACTAGAGGCGAGGAAAAGTCTCACAAAGGGGCTTTTCCTCGCATTCATGGAGATTAGGGTTTGTGGAACTTAGAGTTTATATAGTCCGCAGGGTGCTGCTGCTCATTCCCGTATTGTTTGGTGTAACCCTTCTCATTTTCGGACTTTTGCAGACCTTCTCACCCGTTGAGAGGGCTGCTCTTTATGTGAGGGATGTCAGGCAATTCGGCGATATCGATGCGGTTATCGAAAGATATGGATTGGACGAGCCAGTTTGGGTGCAGTATGTTACCTGGATGAACGAGATATTCCACGGCAACTTTGGGTGGTCGAGGGTTGTGGCCTCGCCGGTTACGGAGGCCTTCATCAATTTCCTGCCGGCGACACTGGAGCTTGCCATCTTTGCCACCCCACTGGTAGTCTTCGGCGGTATTTTCCTGGGTAGTAAGGCGGCTGCACACAAGGATAAGGCAATCGACCATGCAACACGGCTGGGCGCTATAATCGGTTGGTCCCTACCCACCTTCTGGCTCGGTCTGGTACTATTAATGATATTCTACGGCTTCTTTACTGGCCTTCTACCGCCAGGACGACTGAGCACCAACGTCAGCGTTCTGGTGCATTCTAATGAATTCACGCGCTATACCAATATCAATTACATTGATGCTATCTTAAATGGCAATATGCGGGTCTTTCTGGATAGTATCAGGCATATCATCCTTCCGGTGCTAACCCTTACCGTCGTCCAGTTGGCTTTCGTCATGCGTCTGATGCGGTCCAGCATGTTAGAGTCACTGGGCAAAGGTTACATTCTCACTGCCCGTGCCAAGGGCCTCGACGAAAACACGGTGGTAAACAAGCATGCACGCCGCAATGCCTTGATTCCGGTACTGACTGTTTCTGGCTACGTCTTCGCTGGCCTGGTAAACGGAGTGGTCATTACCGAGACCATCTTTAATTATAAGGGTATCGGCTGGTGGGCATGGCAGTCGGCTATCAATCTGGATATACCCTCTGTATTGGCCTTCGCCATGTTTAACGGCATTCTATTTGTACTCACGAACCTGGTGGTCGATTTGCTTTACGCCAGGATTGACCCCAGAGTTAGACTCGGAGCGTCAGCACAATGAGAGGCCTGAGATATTTCTTCTACCAGCTCCGCCGTAATCCGCTGTCGATTATTGGTATCACAATCATACTACTATTCATATTCATCGCCATTCTGGCGCCGGTAATAGCGCCACCGCCGGAAGGCCATACTAGGACCTATCAGATACCACGAAGTGGTTATTCACCAACACCCACTCCGCCCAGCGAGGAACACCCGTTTGGCACTACCGAAGGCCAATACGACATACTTTATGGCGTTATCTGGGGCACTCGTTCGGCTTTTAAAGTAGGTCTTACCGTCATTGGAACAGTGCTGGTAATAGGCATTACCCTTGGTAGCATCGCCGGTTACTTCGGTGGCCTGGTTGACGAAGTCATCATGCGTATCACGGATATATTCATGGCATTCCCGATGTTGATTCTGGCAATGGCTATTGCCATTTCCAATATCAAATTTCCTCTCTTTACCTTCCTTGTTGGCCCTGAACTGGACAATGTTGTCCTTGCGCTTGCAATCGTCTCATGGCCAGCCTATACGCGACTTATCAGAGGAGATATTCTCGCAGTCAGGGAGGAGGATTATATCGAAGCCACCCGCGGAATCGGCAGCTCGCACCTGAGAATAATCACAAGGCATATACTGCCAAATTCTATATACCCCACCCTGGTAATGGCATCCCTCGATATTGGCGCCGTAGTACTGACTGCAGCTGCCCTGAGCTTCCTGGGATTGGGGGCACCGGAAGGCTACGCTGACTGGGGGCAGCTGATATCATTTTCCAGGAACTGGATTGTGGGACCACCTGGTAATACGATGGCCTACTGGTACACGGTCACTATACCGGGCTTGTTTATTCTGTTTTTCGTACTCGGCTGGAATCTTCTGGGCGATGCCTTCCGGGACATCCTTGACCCCAGGCTAGGAAAGAGATAGGTATGGGTAAGGTATTATCCATCAGAGATTTAACCGTAAGGTTCTATACGTATGAAGGCGTTGTCCACGCTCTGGAGAATGTAAACATTGATATTGACGAACAGGAGACATTTGGACTGGTTGGCGAAACAGGATGTGGCAAGACATTAACGGCTTTGTCGATTCTGCGTCTTATCCCACCACCGGGACGAATCGAGTCCGGTAGCATTCTTTTCCGCCTCGACAATAATGGACTTACAGACCTCCTCACCCTGACCGAGGACGATATGCAGGACATCAGGGGCAGGACTATATCAATGGTATTCCAGGAACCCAGTGCCGCCCTGAATCCGGTTTTTACCATTGGTGACCAGATTGCTGAAGTGATTCTTCTGCATCAGAAGCACAAGCTGGCAGAAAAAGCCCTGAAAACGATTGAGGAATTAAAATTGACACGACAAGGTATCAGGGCACAATTGGCGAATCCGATATGGTCAGTCGAGCAGCTCCTTTTTAGAAGACTACAAAACAATCCGGATTCAATCTGGCCTAGAATCGTCCGCCGCATTCCCATTGCCAGGAGGCTGTTGTGGCGACTACGCGATGAGGCGGATAGAATGGCCATAGCTTCGTTAAAAGAGGTGGAGATACCTGACGCCGACAGAGTTGTCCAGCAATACCCACACCAGCTAAGTGGCGGTATGAAACAACGTGCCATGATTGCCGCAGCTTTAGCGTGCTCGCCAAAATTCCTTATCGCCGATGAACCAACAACTTCACTCGATGTCACCATTCAGGCACAGATTATGGAGTTAATCCGGCGGTTGAAAGCGGAATGGCAATCTTCTGTACTCTACATTACGCATGACTTGGCTGTGGCCGCGGAGCTCTGTGACCGCGTGGGTGTCATGTATGCGGGAACCCTGTGTGAAGTAGCCAGTGTAGATGACATCTTTTCAAATCCACTACATCCCTATACCAGAGCTCTGATGGCAGCAGTACCCAGGCCGGGTAAAAAACCTGAAGGGATTAGTGGATTTATCGCCGACCCGATAAATCCACCTCCAGGCTGCCGGTTTCACCCGAGGTGTCACAGTAGCATTGAAATATGCACTAAAGAACTACCTGAAATGCAGGAACTCGCACCGGGACACTTCGTCGCTTGCCATAACTGTTTGGGAGAAGAAGGTGGAAGCTCTAGTTGAGACGAAAAACCTGCAGACCTATTTCCCGATATTAAAGGGCTTCCTCCGTCGACCGGTAGGCGCTGTACGTGCGGTTGACAACGTAAACCTGACCGTTACTACAGGACAATGGATGGGACTTGTTGGTGAGTCAGGCTGTGGCAAGACGACACTGGGTAAGACAATACTCCGCTTGCTGCGGCCCACCTCCGGGCACATTTATTACCACACTCCACCAGATGTTAAGGACGAGATTGAGTCCTTAGAGCAGTCAACGGATAATCGTGGTAGATTGCGTGAACTCAGGCAGCGCTATGATATAGCGGCATTCACCGGCAGGCAGCTCAAGTCTCTAAGAAGAGAGATGCAGCTGGTACATCAGGACCCATATACATCCCTGAATCCCAGGATGAAGGTCAGAGATATTGTCGGTGAACCGCTGGCAGTGCATAAGCTAATGAGGGGGAAAGAGGCCAGGGACAGAGTTGCCGAAATCCTGCAAATGGTAGGACTAACCGAGCGACAGGGGAATCGCTACCCGCACGAATTCAGTGGCGGTCAGCGACAAAGGATAGCGATTGCCCGTGCATTAGCCACGAACCCTCACTTCATCGTATTTGACGAACCAACCTCAGCCCTTGATGTCTCGGTGCAAGCACAGATTTTGCTCCTGCTTGAGCGGCTAAAGTCCGACTATGACCTGACATACCTCTATATTACCCACAATTTGACAGTCGCCGAGAGCGTTTGCGACCGCATTACTGTCATGTACCTGGGGAAATTCGTAGAGATAGGCAAACCTGCAGACATTTTCTACACACCCCGCCACCCATATTCTCAGGCACTGGTACTAACAACCCCAATCCCCGACCCCAAAAGAAGGCGGGGGCGACTTATTCTGCCCGGTGAAGTACCGAGCCCGGCTAATCCCCCACCAGGCTGTCGTTTTCACCCCAGGTGCACACGCTCGACGGACGAGTGCCGGCAATCGGAACCGCAACTCACCGCATCACAAGATGGAGAGCACTGGGTTGCCTGCTGGCATCCTCTTAACTGATAAACCAAACACCACAATACAAACACTGACTTCATTGATAGCTATGCCGGTTGACCTAACAGTATATACACAGGTAAATAAATGAGCGCTCTGCAAATAACAAGACAAATCCGCTCAAGCCTCACGCAGAAAGGATATACGGGACGTATCGTTCCCATAAACCACCTTGCTGACCTGGAGAATGAGATTAATGAAGGCCATAACCAGGGACTATTTGATGATACATTCTACGAAGAGCGCCTCAATTATTTTGTATTCAGAATATCCGAGGGTTCTCCCCATGTTAAATCCATAATAATAACATCGGCACCACAAACTCAGAAAAAGGTGACCTTCAATAAAGAGGGGAAGGCGTATCATCTGGTGATACCGCCAACTTACTCACTTGATACCGATAAAAAAGTTGAGAACATGCTCTCGAAAATACTTGACCAAGAGGGATATCGACTTTATCCGGCTTTATTGCCGGTAAAGATACTGGCAGCTCGTAGTGGACTGGTCAAGTATGGCCGGAATAATGTTACCTATGCCGAGACCGCAGGAAGTTTCCACAGGCTTAAAGCCTTTCTCTCAGACCTCCCCGCCGTAGAAGATACCTGGCTTGAACCGCAATTAATGGAGCCTTGCCACCAATGCGTTGCATGTATCAAGAAATGCCCGACCGGAGCAATTACTCCGGACCGATTCTTGATTCGGGCAGAGCAATGTCTCACCTTTCACAACGAAAGAAATGCCGATTTCCCTGATTGGATAAACCCGGCGTGGCATAATTGCCTGATTGGTTGTATGGAATGCCAGCTTTGCTGCCCTGCGAACAGAGAGCTCTTAGACTGGTATGAGCAAACTGCACAATTCACTGATGAGGAGACCGAGTCGATATTGAGAGGGATTCCCTGTAATCAGCTACCTCAGACCGCCATTGGAAAACTGGAGAGTATTTACCTGTTAGATGACCTGGAATTGATACCGCGGAATCTAAGTGTCTTACTCTCACAGCACCAATGAGAAAATCGAGTTGGAGCTTGTATTTATATTACCTCGATTGCTTGATAAGGGGAGGTGTCGGTTAACCTGATAGCACTTCATAAGCCAATCTAATAGGCTATGTTATCTTCTCAAAACGCGCCTGAAAGAAACGCAGGTAATCAGGCTCGTATACCATAATAAGTCCCTTCGTTTCCTTACGGGCCTGGTAAACAGCCCTGACCGCCTCGGCGACAACATCCATGTGCGCTTGCGTATAGACCCTCCGCGGAATTGCCAGTCGCGTGAGTTCAAGGGCAGGGTAGCGGTGATTACCCGTCTCAGGATCACGCCCGGCGCTAACAATGCCCCTCTCCATGCTCCGTACGCCCGAATCAAGATAAAGCTCGGCAGCCAGAGTCTGGGCCGGGAATTTATCCTGCGGCAGGTGGGAGTAGAATGACCTGGCATCCAGAAATACAGCATGGCCACCTACCGGCCTCACAATAGGAATGTTCCAGTTCATCAGCAGGTTCCCCAAGTAGCGTATCTGTTCTATTCGGGAACGAATGTGGTCGTCCTGTACACTCTCAGAAATACCGATGGCCAGCGCCTCCATATCACGCCCGGCCATTCCGCCATAGGTATGAAGCCCTTCATAGACAACAACCAGGTTACACAGTTTATCGAAAAGCTCCTTATCGTTAACTGCCAACCAGCCGCCGATGTTTACCAGGTGGTCCTTCTTCGAACTCATCCAGGCGCCATCTGTATAGCTGCAGAACTCCCTCAGGATTTCGGCAATGGTCTTATGCTGGTAGCCCTCCTCACGCTCCTGGATAAAAAAGCAGTTCTCGGCCATCCGAGTGGCGTCCAGATAGACAGGAATCCTGTAGAAATTACAGAGTTCACGCAGTGCTTGCAGATTAGCCATGCTTACCGGCTGCCCCCCGGCCATATTAACCGTTCCGGCAAGACTGACAAAGGGAATATTCCCGGCACCAACGCGTTTTATCAGGGCCTCCAGTTTACTAAAATCTACATTCCCCTTAAATGGATGGAGATTCGGTGGGTCATGGGCCTCATCAATAATAACGTCTATAAAGGTTCCGCCTGCCAGTTCTTGATGCAGCCTTGTGGTAGTAAAATACATATTACCAGGAATATAGTCCCCCGGTTTTATTAGCGCCTGGCTGATTAGGTGCTCGGCACCACGGCCCTGATGGACTGGCACCACATATTTGTAACCGTAATACTCCCGAACGGCCTCTTCCAGATGGTAGAAGTTACGGCTGCCAGCATAGGCTTCATCGCCAAGCATAATCCCGGCCCATTGCCTGTCGCTCATAGCGCTGGTTCCGCTATCGGTAAGCAGGTCTATATAAACATCCTCGGAGCGCAACAGAAAGGTATTGTAGCTGGCCTCTTTGATTGCCCGTTCACGTTCTTCCCGGCTGGTCAGCTTTATTGGCTCAACCATCTTAATTTTCCAGGGTTCCGCCCAGGAACGCCGGCCAAACTGCTCACCCATCGTCTCTATTTTCTTTCTTTTCATGCTAATCCCTCCATTATTGACAAAGGACACGAATTCTGGACACACCTCATTTTATATAAGGACACAAGACAAGTCTATGCTAAAAAAGTTAAACGCCACCATCAATGTATGGAAGACCTCAAGCAGGTAATATCTCACTATATTACGCAGCACTGCCGGGAACAAGACATTATGGTCGGAGGGAACTATACGATATATAATAGAACAGTTGGTAAGTAGGGTTTTTAGACTGGAAGCGGGTGTTACCTTTGAAGGCAAGGCATTCCGCTCCCACTAAAGACACCTGTACTGCATTAACTATCAAGATATAAGAATGGCGAGACATGTTTAGTGATACGATAAGACATGCAGCAAAATCCACAGTCGTAGTGGCAGCCATAATCATCGCCATTGTTGTAACCATTACGGGAGTCCTTCAACTGGTATCATCTCATCTCCACGATGGACCAGAGGAACTCTACAACTTTGCTACTGCAGCGAAGAGATTTCATGAGAAGATAGAGGGTACTGGCCTGCTCGAGGATATCGCGACTCTAACCGAAGTAATCGCTCATGAGTCATCAGATAATTCCTCAGAAATCGAAGCGTCGATTCAGCAGGGGATGTTATCTGCAAGAGGATACAGGGACCAGTTCAACTGGTTGTCTCCTACTACTGATTCACTGGAACTCTTTGAGTCCCTAGTACGGGAGGGGCGTTTAATCGGAAGCTGTTATTCCAGACTAAACCTGGCGTGGTCAGAGAAGCAGGCAGGGGATGAGGCACAGTGTGCTCAGCACCTGGAGGAAGTAAGGGCGTTATACGATGAGGTAGTAGTCCTGAGGGAACAGAACAAATTAAACCTGGACAACTTAATGGCACAATCTGAGCAGGAGCGCAGTCACTGATAACCAGGTTGAATTTGTCAGTGCCGTGTGATAAATTTGCCAAAGCAGCGGATCAGACATGCTGGATGATTTAATCATTAAACGAGGGAGAAAGGAATATGAGTAATATTGCACTGGATGAGAAGTCGGGACTTTATGTGGACCAGGAGTCGCAGCGAAAATTTTTTCTCGATGAACCTGACGATTTGAAAGCGGATGAAAAGGTTACGTTTCTCCTCAATTTACACGGCGGCGGTTCCCACGGCATATGGCAACACCTCTATTTCCCGGCGCATGATTACAAAAACAAATACCGCCTCGTCGTCGCGACCCCTACTGCTAAAACCAAAGAGCCGTCGCGCCGCTGGGTTGCTGAAGCCGACGACGAGTGGCTGAAGGATATCGTCGAGTTCGTCTGCGATAAGTATGGCAAAGGCCGCATCAAATCGTTCTGGCTCGTTGGCCATAGCCAGGGGGGGATGACATCTAACCGCCTGCTGCAGACCGAATTTTTTGCGAGCCGCGTTGACGGATGGCTCAGCCTTTCGGGTGGGCGCATTGGGCCGGCTGAGATACCAGCGTCCTTTTTTGAAGGGAGCGAGCGCCGGATGCCAGCTTTTGAACCTGGCGGTCCTGCCCCGGGTCGCGCCGTCATGCCCGATTGCGATATATCCTTTATCTTTTCGACCGGCGGCCTTGAAATAGTAAAACTACCTGAGACCTCTCCCTGGGCCGAAAAGTACAACGCCGGGCCCCGAGTGCGCATGCCGGATATTGTTGACACCGAGAAAGGTCAAGTGACGGGTGAAACGCCGGGACGTGGTCCGAGCTGGGGCAGAGAAGCACGACCCGGTACGGCAGAGGTCTATG
>CAZTBG010000018.1:0-3636 GCA_964611805.1 uncultured Dehalococcoidales bacterium
ACTGGCCGTAGGTATACTCCTCTCCCTCAGCCTTATGGGCGGTCATCAGGTAAGGCAGGTAGCTCTCGATGTAGTCCATGGTGGTAGGTGGTGGTACGCCCTGCGGTACGTCCGGGATGAGTGGCCTGGTTCCCGGATAGCCTATCTGCAGCACCACCAGGTCAAGCTCCTTGCGACGCTGGCCGGCATAGCTCCCACGGTCGATTCTGTATTCACGGCCCTTAGTCAGGGTCTTATTCAGACAGAGGAACCACGCCTCGGAGAGGTCTCTGGCCTCGATTATTGTTATTTCCATTTCAGCAATTTGCTCCCATTATCGCTTCCCGAAGATATTGAGGAACCTGTCCTCGTATTCGTCAAACAGGCCCCAGCGGTCAAGCTCCTCTTTTAGCGCTGCCGGTGCTGTTTCCCCCCGGGAGGCCTGCCAGAAAAGCTCTTCAATTCTGAGCCTGGCGTCGGCGGGGATACCACGGGAGTCTACATCCAGGAGACCCCGCGCCCCCATCTGCCCGATATTGTCGCTCAGAGACCTCCGGGTCATTTCAAAGATGAACCTTATCAGTGCCACGTCCCAGAGCTCGTCCAGTCCTTTGATGATGGCAGACAGTGGGTCGCTGCGCTGGTCAATCTCGGCATTTATTTTGTCTACCACCGACCGCCAGTGGCCGGAGACGATGTTGAGTTCCTTTGGCTCGTTCTTGTAGGCATAGAGCAGTCCCGGAACATTCGGACCGTACTCGTGTATAAGAGATTCGAAATATCTTCTGGCGTCAGCGCTAAACCCTTCCAGTCCGGCAAGATAGTAGGGAGTTACTATTTTGGGTCGTTCGGCCAGTACCCGGCCTTCCCTGACCACAGTCTCAGTCTCGGTATCAACCAGCTCGGTATAGGCTGGTTCTGTGACCAGGTAGTAGTATATATTGGTCGTCCCGAAGGTGTAGAGGTTCTGGCGGGGCGCACGTAATATTTCGGTATACTCGACCGCTTTTCGGATTCTTTCGTCGTCAGTATCCACCATCATCCTCCTGCATCCCCTCACCCTGTCGTTCAGTCGATGCTGAGTATTTCTTGTCGGTACTCGTTGAGGTGCTCCAGATAGGGTGCGTCTAGTTGGAGCTGGAGTCTTCGCCACTCCTCCTGGAACTGCGGCTGTCGCTCGACGTCGACCCTCATTCTGGCCGCGGAACCGAGCTGTTGCTGGAGGGCCTGCTGTATCCTGGCTTCAAATTGTGCTCTCAGCTGTTCGTAAGCCTGCCGACGCTGCTGTGCTCCCTGCTCCGTGTAGTGGCTAAAAATCTGCCTTATCCGGCTGTGGGCATTCTCCACGCGGGCCTTATCGTTTTTGAGGAGCTTCAGACCGTCCATCGCCTTTTTATTCGTCCTGCGGATGGCCTCGTTCCTGGGCAGTTCGACATTTCTCACCAGTACTTCAGAAGCGCCAGCCACGATGTATTTCCTCTCCTCATCCTGGTACTGGCTCAACTCGGCTATCAGGTTACAGTTTTCCTTGAGATACCTGGCGGCCAGTTCCCTCCCCTTTGGCTCGAGCTTCCATTTCAGGCGCTCTTCCTGGGTGGCTTCGCCCAGCTTTTCCAGCTTCTCCATGGCTATCTCACGAGCACTCTTGATGTCGCCCATAGCTCACCCCCGGATGTCTATTGGTATGCGTGTGTCTACTAAGATTATACAGGATTAAGGAAGGGGTATAAAGCCTTTATAAGTAGGCGGAGCCGCTTATCCGCCTGGTGCGCAGATTCTTTCAATGTGTATTTAGTCAGTTTGTGGTAGTGTCGATATCACCTGTATTATCTATAAAAGGGTCTATTCTATAATGGCACCGGTTTCATCCGTCTCTCTGAGCGTTTTTTCATGCTGCTGGCCGTCTCCATCAACCCAGGTGGCATGAATTACGTATTGCTGTACCAATGCGTGAAATTCCTCATCGGAGAAACCGTCGAGGTTGGCCTCCCAACTGACCAGGAAGGTTGCAGACTCGTCCGGGCCTAGGTCTGCTGGCCTTTGGTCGGGTAGGGCTTCCATCGTCTGTAGGCCCTGACTGGTGGCCTGCGAGTCAATAAATACCCTTACGTTTCTGGCTGTTGCTATGCCCTGGTTGGTGATAGTAACATCAAAGTCTACCTGGCAATGCTGGTCCTCACAACCAGCGCCGCTACCGACACCGATAACATACAGGTCGACACCTCCAGTCGTGTCGGCAATCGGCGGCTCAATCTGGATGGGTTGGTTGAAGTCAAAGAATCTGAAGCTATAGTTCGCAATCACATGTTCCTCGCTCTCCGTATCCTCACCCTCGTCCTCGGTATATGTCATTTCATAGTGTGTGTCCAGCCGCCGTAACAGGTAGTCTTCCTTGCCCACCCAGAACTCTACATCATTTTCCGACTGGAGCTGTTGTTCGATGGACATCACCATCTCTTCATAGTACGGCTGTGAAGGGTCGAGATTGGCAATTTGCTCCTCTACCTGCGCTTCGATGTCAACGTTGCCTCTGTAGTGAAAGCAGCTCACACCGTCGATTTTCTCATCCCGTAGTTTGACCAGCCCCACCAGGGTATCAAGTATCTCGACCGTACTGACGGCCCAGTTATTGCGAGCAGAAGCCATTGCCGACGGCCATTCGCGTACTTCCCAGCTATCACTGCCGGGGACCCGGTAGTATTCCGTCTGCCCGATTCTGATGCCCTCCTGGGTTTCACCATCGCTGATGGTTATCATATGCAGCCTGTCCGGTGAGACGAACTCCCCCTGCATATTACCGTGGCTGTTTTTTCCTTCCAATGTCATCGTGCCCGTCATCTCGAAGCGGTACGTCTGAAGCTCATTGACGGCATCAATAGCTCCGGCAATAACCTCTTTGGGGCTTGGCCGGGAGCCACCGCAGCTAGCGAGCAATACCAGTGAGACGAATGCTAATAGCATATATTTCTTTATCATAAGTGCATTCTCCTGACGGTAAAGGCTTTATATATAGGGGCAAAATGAAGCCAGAACAAGGGGGACAGCAATCGCAATGATGATGCCCATAGAAACAGTTATTATAGCCGGCCAATACCATCTTACCTGCCAGTTGAGGGTCAGGTATCCCCCGAATACCAGCTGGACAGCAGCCAGAATAAGGGTTAATGATATCTTTATTGCAGCGTTAACATGAACGAGCATATAAAAAATAACGAGGACAGGATGGATTGGGAAGAGTGCTCCGACTACGCACAATATACCATGAAGTATCAGGAGAACTCCTACAATCCTTTTCCACAGTAGGTCATGGTTCATAGTATCTCTAGCAGAGCCAATCTGTAGGCTGTTAATCTCGTCTTTTTTCATCTTCGCGTCGGTACGCATCATTATGCTAGACATACGTATGAGTATCTTAACGTATTTCCACCGATGCGTCAATGTATCTTGCCTTAGCCTGTTGGCTGTTTTAGATAGGCAACACTTTAATAATCTTCCGTAATACCTCTGCGAACATAAAACGGCTCAAGGGGGACACCTACGAAATCCCCCTTGCTCCCCCTTTACAAAAGGGGGACACACACATTTCTTCTCCCTTTAACAAAGGAGATTGAGAGGGATTCTTCTTAAACACCCCAAAACGGTGTGAAGGCAATTTCG